>JADFXJ010000024.1 GCA_015233615.1 Nitrospirota bacterium | reverse complement strand
AATTCGCCTGTGCGACGGCCGTTAAGTTACCTTTATAGACAAAACTTAAAAGCAGGTGATATATTATCGATATGGAAACCATCTGCCAATATATGGAGGCCCTCGTCGGTTTGCAAAGAGCCGTCAGGAAAGCGCTGGGCCGCTTAAATATAACCGTCGAAGTGAATCGTTTGTCAGGTATTGGTTACCTGTCAAGCTCTTCCCTGATTTTGCCCAGCAACTGGGTGGGACTATAAGGCTTGGTGATGAAGTTCGTGTTATCCTCGATGGCGCCCTTTTCCCTAAGTATGTCATGCGTGTAGCCGCTTATGAAGAGAGCTTTCATGTCCGGCTTGAGCTTTCTGATCTCTTCCAGGGCAATCTTTCCGCTCGTTTCGGGCATTAATACGTCGAGTATTACCAGTTGAAGCTCATCTTTGTGGTCGGTGAACTTCATCAGCACGTCTTTGCCGTCGACGGCTTCGATTACCTTGTAGCCGGCGCCTTCCAGTACGGAGCGCGAGATTACCCTGACCTCCGTGTCATCCTCCGCCAGCAGTATGGTCTCACTCCCGCGCTTTATGGATATTACGGCCTTTTCCTCCTCCTCTAACGCCGACTTGACGACCGGAAAATATACCTTAAAGGTAGTGCCCGAGCCGGGCTCGCTGTATACGCTTACGTTTCCATGATTTTGCCTGACTATCCCGTAGACCGTCGACAGTCCCAGGCCGGTGCCGTTGGGTTTGGTAGTGAAGAACGGCTCGAATATCTTACTCTGCGTATCCCTGTCCATGCCTATGCCCGTGTCGGAGACCGAGACCATGGCGTAAGCAAGCATACCTCCATTGTCGTTGCCGGTCATGTACGTTTCGTTTATCTCAACGATATTCGTAGAAACCGACAGAACCCCGCCGTCGGGCATGGCGTCTCTGGCGTTGATCGTAAAGTTTACGAGCATCTGCTCGAGCTGGTTAAGGTCGGCCTTTATGATCGGATCTTTTTTGGACAGGGCTATGTTGAACCTGATCTGTTCTCCTATCAGCCTCGACAGGAGCTGCTTCATATTGATGACGAGTTCGTTTATAGATACGGCCCTGGGTTTTATGGACTGCTTTCTGCTGAAGGCCAGCAGGCTGTTTGTCAGGTTGGACGCCCTGTTGGCGGAGCTTTCTATTCCCTCCACGAATTTCAGGAAAGCTTCGTCGCCGCCCGCCGTTTTTTTCAATAGATAAACGTAACTGCTGATGGCCGTCAATATGTTGTTGAAGTCGTGGGCAACGCCCCCGGCCAGAAGCCCTATTGACTCCATCTTCTGGGACTGCAGAAGCTGTGCCTCCAGCTTCTTCTTTTCCGTAAGGTCTTCGGAGACCTTCAGGTAGTTGGTTATATTGCCGTACGGGTCTTTTATCGAAAAGATGGTGGCAAACTCGGAATATAATTCCCCGTTTTTCTTCTTGTTCTGGAACTCGCCGCGCCACTCTTTGCCCGAGGTAATGACGCGCCAAAGCTTGTCGTACTCTTCCCTGGTCGTGAAGTCGGACTTCAGCAAACGGGGGGTTTTGCCCGCTATTTCCTCCATGGAATAGCCCGTTACCTCCGTGAATTTTCCGTTGACGTACTCTATTCTGGCGGCGGTGTCGGTTATTACCACCATGCTGGGGCTTTGCTCCACCGTCTGCGAGAGCTTTTGCAACTGCTTTTCGTAGACCTTCTTGTTGGTAACGTCTATGAAAGACCCCATGTAACTCAGGGTGGAGTTATCGTCGTCTTTGACCACGTTCACCGAGACCCGGCAATCGAATTCGCTTCCGTCTTTCCTGAGTGCGCTCAGCTCTCCTTCCCATTGGGCACCCTCCGACAATGCCGTATACATTTCGTCCAACGTTTTGCAGGGGCGCCAGAACCGGCTGAATTTACACCCTATAACCTCTTCGGTGGACCCGTAGCCCCACATTTGCAGGAAGGCTTTGTTAACGTAAGTCAGCATGCCTTCCAGGTCGTAGATGACTATTCCATTAATGGATGACTCTATAGCCTTTTCCCTTACCATTAATGAGCGTGCGGCTTTTTTCTTCTCCGTTATATCCACGATAGTCAGAAGCATCCTCTCCGGCTCGATGTCTTTGAAGGGCACGAATATCCTGATGAATACGTCTATGCGCCTGCCGGTGAGGGTTATGTTTACCGCTTCCATCTCGACGTGGGTTTCTCCGGCGGCGATACGGGCCAGTTCCTCCTGAAATTGGCCGTAAGACTCCGGGGCAAACACCTTTGTGAGGGACTCCTTCAGTTCATCCTTAGACTTTGCGTCATACATCTGGAGTGTCTCGTCGTTTACGTCGATGACTTTGATCCTCTGTGCCGCATCGAGGACAAACATTGGATTTTCTTTAAAATAGCGCCGGTAGTCTTCGACACTTTCGGCCGGGATTGTTTTCAGGAGAGCTTTTAGCCCGGAGATATCCTCTTCCCATATCGATACGGGGGTCTTCTGGAATATGTCGTTATACAGTTTTTCGGCCTTAATAATAGATTCCCGGGCCGCTTTCAGCGGGGTAGCGTCCTCCATAGTCAGCACGAAGTACCTGATTTTCCCAGATTCGTCCTTTATTGGAGACGCGGTTTTTTTATACACTAAACCGTCAAGACAAACGCCGGTTTCCGAGCTCTCTATATTTCCACTGCGTATCGAGGCTATAACCGGGCAATTGTCGCAGACGCCGTTTCTGTCGGTTCCAAAGAAAAGACCATAGCATTTTTGCTTTTCGGCCAGGTTTGCCAGGGGAAAGCGGACTGAGGCACTCCCGTTAAGCCACAGTAATTCCATTTGGGGGCTTATTACCGCAATCGCTACGGCAGTGTTGTCTAAAACCGTTTCGAACGAATCGGTAGAAAAAGATCCGGAAGAAAATGAAGGTTGCATAACGGGCCGCACTCCGGCGTAACTTGTAACGTCGCCTGCAAGACGTTTTGCAATGTCTTCTTTATCCGCCATTTCTGCCATTAATGAAAACCCCGCCTTGTTCGTAATAATATTATTGAGGCCTATCAGTGATTTTAACATTTTATTTGTAAGAAAAAATATAGATATGCATCGATAATCCGGTGATAACCAACTTTTTACGATATAGCGCCCGCTATAATGTCCCGGCAATAATGTCCGACATTGTCCAACCTGCCTCACGGATGTTATACTATATACATATGAAAGTGCTTCTCATAGAGGACGACAAGATACTGCGCGAAAGCCTTAAGGCTTACCTGGAGTCTAAAGGTATATCCGCCGAGTGTTTATTAGACGAAATGGAATACGAATCCTGTTTGTCAATCAATACGTACGACGCTATGATTCTCGATCTTATGCTTCGTTTCGTAAGGGGCGAAGACATTCTCAAACGTATAAGGGCCAGGGGACTAACTACGCCCGTGCTTGTGCTTACCGCCAAAAACTCGATAAACGACAAGGAGACCTGTTTTTCCCTCGGTGCCGACGACTATCTGACGAAACCTTTCGACATCAGGGAACTCCTCATACGGTTAAGGGCACTGTCCAACAAGGTACACGTTCAGAGGGTCGTAAAAATAGGCGGTGCCACCGTGGATCTCGACGGCGAGGTGTTGTACGTCAATGGCCGCGAGGTGAGCCTTTCGAAACGAGCATGGTCTCTGCTCTCTTACCTGGTAAAGCACCGCGGGCAGGTAGTCAGCCCCGATACGATAATTGGTTACGTATGGGGCGATAAAGCTATAGGGGACGAAGCGGTGCGTACCTACGTCAAAATACTCCGAAAAGTACTTCCCAAAGACGTGCTGACCACTTACAAGGGCAGAGGTTACAAATTGGATTGAACGTTATCCTCCGGTAGTGGACTGCGGTATAGCGACGGGGAGTCTTTGTCATGCGCAAGGGGATATTCTAACGGTTGAAAAATTTTTAAATATTAATGCTTGAAAAATATCGAGCTATAAGGTCAAAATAAATAGACAGGGTGGATTCGGCAGGATGAGGCGATGGTAAAGACACGTCCCTTCACAAAAAGTCATTTGAGAACTGTTGCGGCACCAGGTTAAGTAGCGGATTAGTTTGAGCGGTAACACATATTGCGCCGGTTAAAGCATGGCTTATGGTACATATCGCGGAAACTGCTCAGGCAATGGGCACGGTCAACAACGTAAAGGAGGTATCGGATGGAAAAGCAAGGCGAAAGCAATCCTCCGGCTGCAAATCGGTTCATGGGACAAGATGGCGATATTTTAAAAGAATTATCAAAAAAAGTATCGATAATGGAAAACATAGCCAAATACACCCTGCTGATAATGCTTAGCGGCATAGAAGAGGCAGAGACCAGTGGCTATGAGAGGGCCGTTTCCGTAATGGTAAACGAGTTGAACAAACTGGCCGGATGGACTACCATCGCCATGGGCGATACCGACGGCAGCGTGGAAGACGTTAAAGTGAAATTAGATAAAATGCTGGCAGATAATCCGTTTATCAACAGGCACAAAAACTAAGCATTGGCCGTTTGGGGGTCCATGGTAGGCTTATTCCATCGATCCCTTGATGGTCTTACCCATAATGACGTTACCATGATAATGTTACCGACGACGATTTAACCATGATGATTTATCCATAATATTTTAGCCGTAATATTTTAGAATGTGTAGTGTGAGGTAGGTCGGTTATGAAAACTTTAGTCGTAGATGATGAAGTTGTGACGGTTAAAATGCTGAAAAGATTGTTCTCACGCTTTGGCCAATGTGTCTCGGCTACAAACGGTTACGATGCCCTCGAATTTGTAAAAATTGCTTACGATGAGGGAGAGCCATTCGACATTTTAATTATGGACGTTGTCATGCCGGGATTGAACGGATTTGAGACGTACAGTGCCATCCGCGATCTGGAGTTTAGTTTGGGCATAGAGAAGGACTCGCAGACGAAGATTATAATCATGACCGGTCTTGGGATTTCCAGGGAGATTTTTGAGCTTCATAAGACGAGTTGCATGGCGTATCTCTATAAGCCGATAGAAGTAAGCGAACTGATGCAGGTTCTGCAAAAAAACAACATCCTCCCACAAGCGTCTCAGGCGACTCAGGAACCTCAGGCGGAACCCTCGCTGCCGGTGGATTGAGATGGATTGAGTCAGTAAGTAGTCGGTATATAATCGGTGTAATTATATTAAGCAATAAAAATTAAGCGATCAAAAAAAAACGGAATCTTTGTCCGGCGTTTCTTTCCCGAAAATAAGCTTACAAAATGCTATAATAAGTTATAGGGTGGTTAATCGGTATGATTAAACGATAGAGGGCAGGTAAACGATATGGCGCAGGGAGGGAAGTATGGCTGAGAAATATGAAAATAAAGGGTGGCTCGTTGCGTTTGCCGGCACTTTTATCAATCTTGCCCTTGGGATTTTGTATACATGGAGCATATTTAAGGTTTCCATAAAACAATCTATCGAAAGCAAAGCCGTCGGTGGATTTAACTGGAGCCTTGACGCGCTTAACGACCCGTATTCCGTCTGTTGCCTGGTGTTTGCCTTTTCTATGATACTTGCCGGCAAGTGCCAGGACAAGTATGGGCCGAAGATAACGGCACTGATTGGCGGCATACTCGTAGGAGCGGGATTTATATGGATATCGCAAACCACGAGTTACGTAAGCTGGGTGGCAGGATTCGGAGTTCTTGCCGGATGCGGCATAGGTTTTGGGTATTCATCGGCAACGCCGCCGGCGCTTAAATGGTTTCCACCTTCGAAGACGGGAATGATTGCAGGCATCGTAGTGTCCGGTTTTGGATTGGCCTCCGTGTATATCGCTCCGCTTTCGACACATCTTATCGGTACCTGGGGACTTCAGAAAACGATGATGTTTTTCGGTATCTCTTTTTTGGTTGCCTTAACGATTTTTTCAAGGTTTCTGATAAATCCACCCTCAGGGTACGTTCCGCAGGAGACGCGTACCGGAGGAGGAAGGAACCCCGCAGGAGCGCCGTTAAATTATGCCACTACCTCGGAAATGTTGAAAACCCCGGCTTTCTGGATTCTGTGGACGATATATTTTATCGGCGCGGGAGCAGGGCTGATGATAATCGGCAGCGTTGCGGCAATGGCTAAAAAAAGCATGGGGGAAGCGGCCTTTATTGCGGTTGCTATAATGGCCGTCGGTAATGCCGGGGGCAGGGTTGTGGCCGGCACGTTGTCCGACAAGATCGGGCGAAGTTACACGCTCGCTCTCATGCACGGTTTCCAGGCCCTGATGATGTTTGCCTCTATTTACATTGTTAGGAACGAAGCGACGGGTCCCGTCCTGCTCGTACTACTTGCGACGTTTATTGGATTTAACTATGGCACGAATCTTTCGTTGTTTCCCTCTTACGTTAAAGACCAGTGGGGACTCAAGAACTTCGGTTTAAATTACGGACTGCTTTTTACGGCGTGGGGCGTGGGTGGCGCCGTGTTGAGCAGGGTATCTCAAATGCTTACGGCAAGGAGCGGTAGCTTTACGTCTTCCTTTGCCATGGCCGGCATTCTGCTGATTGTGAGTTCTTTGTTAAGCTCTCTCGTAAGAGTGATAAAACCCGTAAGGCCACAACCCGGGAGGATGGTCAAAGAGACACTGGCCATGAGGGACGTTACCGTTTAATTAAAGCTTAAAGCATCGTCATACGAGATTTGTATAATAGTTAAGCCGCCATACGAAAAATGGCGGCTTTTTAAATAAAGCATAATGCCTGATACAAAGTCATAAGAGTAATAATAGTTACGCTATGCTCAACTCTTTTGCCATTGCCGTCCTGTCCGTCACTGCCGGGCTGACGAAGCTCTAGCCGGAAAGATGACGCAGTGGGGTGGGTAACGGTATGAGGTTGGAATATCAGCAAGGGTGGGAATGACGACAAGGAAAGGACAAGAACAGTTTCCGGCCAGCGAATCCCGATGACGGCTCGGTTCATAATGAATGCGACATTTCACGCTTGACGGGACACTAGTCGGAATGGCGGTCTGGACCGTTTGCCCTATCGACGACAAAGACGATGACTAAAGGCGGCTTCGTTTTAGTTCTTGATGCTCCCGGCTATATGTTCCATAAAATAGCCTGTCCCAAAAGTGTTCCGGATGCGGCCATTTCCTGAAGAATCGTAAAACAGAATCGGCCCCCGGACTAAATAGCTTTCAGTTTATTCTTAAGTTCAGGGATCCTATTCATGATTACGTCCCATACTATCTTCCAGTTAACCCCAAAGTAGTGATGAATAAGTTTGTCTCTCAATCCAGCCATCTCTTTCCATTTTATCCCGGCATGTTTTTTCTTGAAGGGTTCGGATAAATTTTTTGACGCCTTACCTATTATTTCAAGGCTTCGAATGAATGCACGCTTCAATGTCTCATTATGCAATAAATCATCATAAGTCAGCCCCTCTGCTTCTTTAAGCAAGTATTCTGTTTCTTCAAGGATGTGATTGACGAAAACCATATCATCCTTCAATTTTTTCCATTTCCTTCAGTACGTATGGTTTTATGTAGGGACTCAGATCCGTTTCGCCCACCACGGTAACACTTTTTTTAAACAGTTCTTCCAGCGAAAAAATCAGGTTGATAAAATTATCATATGTGTTGTCTGTAAACTCGACAAGAAAATCAATATCGCTGTCTTGCCGCTGCTCATTTCTTACGTATGAACCGAACAGAGCTATCGATTTAACGCGGTAACGGTTCAAAACCTCTTTGTTTGCCCAAAGTATGGACTTGATGTCTTCTTTTGTAATGTCAGCCAATGTCGTTAAATATAAATAAAATATTTATTGTAATCTAAACCCGGCCTTCATCCGGTATTGTAACAATCTTCATGTCTAACTATAAAACATTCTTACTTTTACGTCAATATCGGACATTTTTATTTTGGCTTAAGACCGAAAGTTGCCTGGTGTCGAGTCAACATCGATATGACGCATTCCGGCTGTATCCGTCAGCCGCCCCCTCTCATCATTCCGGGCAAGTCCCGGAATCTGCCCTTGCCCTTACTGTCCTTTCCCTTTTTCGTATAGGGGTAGGGAAGGCTTGCGCCTCCCCTACCTCCGAACCGTACAGGCGCCTGGGCCGCATACGGCTCTCCAGTTGGTGGTTTCCACATCGGGATTGACAAGCTAAATCATAGGCTGCGGTTAAAGTGAACAGCCCAGGACCGCCAAAGTAAGCATTCGGCCTAAACCATCCCGCGAATACCCTCCTCACGGGGGGTAGGGGGGTGGCGGCAGACGGCTTTCATACTAAATTTCACACCTTCTTCAAGTGCCGTCAACACGTGCTCCGTACATCTCGAAGGTTCGCCCGGGCTCTCCGGCTTGATTAGACATTTCGTAACCGTTCACCCGATGGTGATTACCGTATGCCAGCCGCGAGGACATACTATACGCAACATTATCCTTTTGTGACATTTCTACTTACCTTACATTTACCATTCTTTATAGTTGACTTAGTATAGCAGCGCACCTCTGACTGATCACGGTAAAAGAGTTCACCATGTATAGATGGTAGTAATCGGCAAAAAGCAAAGGGCATCCATCACCTTTTTCCGCCTCGGTCTTGTACCCTGCTTCATTCACGAATGCCCTGAATTCACCGACTGTCACCTCATATTTCCCCAAATAAAAATCATCCACACAAACCTCGTGGACAGGGTTTTCATTGTCATACCCATCTCCATCAGCTTCGAACACATTGCCCATCCGGTAGCACCCGCCTTTTACCAGAACTAACTCGATGCCAGTAACCGGATCGGTATAGGCGGCTCCCTGGGCTCCTGACGGCGTCACAACCGTTGGGCCGGCTCCGTCCCGGCGTTGAAGGTGCCGGCGGAGCAACTGGAGAAGGAGGTTTACCGAGCGTTGGTATATTAATTATCTCATATATCTCATGCACTAGTCTTTCCAGATTCGTGAGGTACTGCTCTTCTTTGGCAAAATCGACACCAAGAGGTCTACCTATAAAGTCAGGAAGCTTTAATCTCGGGTTATCTATAAAAATCGGAATGAATTTATCGGTATCGATGTTCTTCGCGACCTCTCTGTTTATAATAAACCCCTCATAACCAACACCTACCGAGCCTTCATTAGCTTTTTTCACATAAGTCTCGGTGCATATCATCAAGACCCTGTCGGAATCCGAAACACCCTTTTGCATGAAAGTATTTAAGTCTCGACCCAGCCTCAAATGCCAATGATCAAGTATGGCTTCTACGCCTCGATGCCACAGGTCGGTGGCAAGCTTCAAGACCCACGCTTTGTGTGCGTCGGAATCGTGGGAGTACGAAATGAAAACTTTCCGTATTTTTTCGCCGTTCATACTATTTCTTTTTCTCCTCGTATCCTTCATTTTTCAAAAGGGCATTAACAATATCCTGAGCTTGCAAGCTTCTAAGGCTCTTGTAGTCAATAGGCTTAAATCAAACTGAAGCCGGCACCTTTACCTCAACGCCGGCAAAGGTACTGGATTCTTCTACAGGCACTTCCTTCCCGTCTTCAATCAGCTCATCAACTATCATCTCTAACACTTCCCGGATGTTCTTAAGAGCCTCTTCTTCAGTTCTTCCACAAGTCGCAGCTCCTTCGCTTCTCAAAGCAGGACAATAGACAAACCATTGATCCTCATCAGGTTCGACCACCACGGTAAAAGTATAGGTTTGTTGCTGGATTAGACTTGTTTTGTTATTAATCATAGCCTTATTATATGCTAAAGCTATGGAAAATGTAACTACTCGGGTTATGGCAAACACATTTCAATTGAAATGGTTGTCAACTTAAACTCGCAGGTTCAGGACAGACAGATTCCGGGACTTGCCCGGAATCTGCCCCTGCACTACCCCTGCCCGTCATGCCGGTTAAAGCCGAACCATCAGCAGAGCCGTACACGAATGCGGCTGGCGGCTCTGCTCCAGCCGGAAAGATGACGTATGTGGGGGGGTGACGAAAATGGGTTGGAAATACGGGCAAAGACAAGAACTTTATTGCCAGCCCACAAATTCGCGGGGCTAGCAATGACGGTACTATGCAGTATCCGATGTTTCTATGTCGGAGTTTGGGTGATGTCCCGCATGGGTGGCACCACGATATTGACAAAATTGGACAAATTATACGATAGTATAATAGAATTCGAATGAGGCAATTTATCGTAAGTATAAATTTGTAAGTATGATTTAAGCATGATGTATGTATGATTATAGTGCAAGAGAGAGAAATGAAAGCGGACAACGTGAAGTCGAAAAAACCAATAAAGCATATGGAAGAATGGAAAAAGCTCTTCGACGTGGCGATAAGGTTCAAAAATATCAAATGCTGGCGCTGGATGTACGACTCCGACGTATTCGGCATACAAAACCCGGTTACCGGAGAGATAGGTTACTGCTGCGTTTTGGGTAATGCCGAGGAGGTCTTTGGCCTTACCCTGTATAACGGCTCATCGGGGCTTTCACTATACCTGAAAGTCGTCAATGGAGAAATAGACACGGAAGACGTAAACGTGATGCACCTTATGGCTGGAATCCAGATGACCTTCGAAGACCGCGAACTTCTCGATCCGTTTGACTTACAGTTGATAAAGGAACTCGGATACAAGTTCAGAGGCCGCAACCAATACCCTTTCTTCAGGAATCTGAAGCCGGGATTCTACCCATGGTTCCTGCAACTGGATGAAATCGCGTACTTAACGGTTGTCGTCGAGCAGGCTATAGACGTTTGCCTGCGCTTTAAGGACAATCCCGACCTGCTGACCCCGCATACGGCTAACTCTTACCTGGTAAGGGTTTTCAAAACGCATAGCCAGGCAATACCGGCTATAAAGGATCCGTCTGGAGAGATGCCGGAAAAAACACCGGAAAAATTGCCGGAGAAAATATCGGTGGAAATGCCGGGGGAAATGCCGGAAAAAATCGCAGATAAATTGTCGGGAGAGTGCTGCGGACAATGGGTTGACGTTTGGCTTGAGCCACAGTTATGCGAGGACAAACCACCTCTGCCGGAACCGCTGAACGAACTCTTGCTTTTTGACATAAGAAGGAAAAACTTTCCTCGCTCCGGTATTTGGGAGCTGGACCTCTTTTACTCACCCATACCCGTACGGAATAAAAAGGAAGACCGGCCCCATTTCCCTTACGTACTCCTCATCGCAGAGCAAAAGGCCTCCTACATACTGAATTTCTCCTTACTCAAAGAAAACGAAAACGCCAGGGAGCTGCCGGAACAGGTACTGAGATTAATTAAAAACGTCAAGCTGATTCCGGAAAAGATACAAGTTGGCAGCAAGGAAGCAGAAGTTATACTGGCCAAACTCGCATCGGAACTTAACGTCAAACTCGAAATAGCAGATAAACTCCTTGTAATCAACGACATTCAGAAGCAACTATTTCCCGAGTAATGTTTTATAATACACGCAAGTAATACCTGCGAATGATATCTTCGAACAATGCCCGCAAGTAACACCTATATATCGTTTAAGCCCGATACTTCACACTTTACCCGGCTAAAAACACTTTACCCGGTTAAAACGTCCTTAAAACGGTGCCGGGCCCTTAGTATTTTCCTTGTCCTCCTCGTACAGGGACAAAGCAACCTCCATGACGCGTTCCGCCCATCTCAAGTCAGCTTTGTTGAGTTCCAGTTCTTCGAAAAAGTCCTCAACGTCATGCCCGACAACCTTGTATGGATCCTTTGGATTTTCAGGGTCATAGAGGATGTGCCTGAACTGGTGTCTTATCAACCTTACCTTGTCATTGTCGTCTATATGGTTGAATATGAGCTTATCCAGAAAGAGGATGAAGTCGTAACCGTCTTCAAGACCAAATTCGCTCCTCGTGTGATGCCTTATAAGATCATCGGTTTTTTTTATGTTGCCGAGTACGAGCCTGCCATTGCTCAGCCGTTTTTTCGTATCGTAAAGAACGTTGACCTTTAAGCCCGACAACTCGGGGAAATACTCGCTTCTGACCCCTTCCACGAACTTCAGGGTTTCATCCGATACGTCTTCATATCTATTATTGGCCATCTAATCGCTTCTCCATGATGAATAATGTTTCAAATTGTTTTCTTATCGCTTACCGTTTGTAATAACCTATGGCTTGCAAAACACTCGTAACCAACACGCTGCATACCAGCCGGTAGCTTCACAGAGCCGGTACAAGAACCGATGCAGGTAACTCATTATCATATACCAGACGGACAAGATATATCAACCGTAAAGTACAGTCCCAAATCCGCAGCCACTCCCCGGTACTATATTATAGTGTCATATCAACATTGACATGGCGCATTCCGGTTTGTCCGTAATAACGACAAGGGCAAGGGCGATTCCGGCCCGCGAATACCCCCATCACGGGGGGTAGGGGGGTGGCGGCTGACGGCTCGGTTCATAATGAATGCGACATAATACCCTTGACGGGACACTAGCACTACAGCACTATTGCGAATGGATAGAAATATCGAAATATGTTATCATTAAGTTATCGTTAACCGGTCAACCTTATGAAGATAGCTTTTATCAGAAAAACCTATACACCCTTTGGAGGAGCAGAGAACTACCTGGCCACCCTGCTAAAGCACCTTTCCCTGGACACCCACGATGTCCACCTCCTTTCATCCAACTGGAACGATTCCACCGGCATCAGGTATCACAGGGTAAACACCCTTTCATTCAACTCTTACCTGTCCGTCAGAACCTTTAACGCAAACGTAAAACGCCTTATACGCTCATTAAAGCCGGACTGCACGGTGAGCTTCGAGCGTACCGACTGCCAGGATATTTACAGGGCCGGAGACGGCTGCCACAAGGAATGGCTCCTGTTAAGACAGGAGATGCAGTCCCCCTTAAGAAGGCTGAGCTTTCGTTTAAACCCTCTGCACAACGCCATTTTGTCTCTCGAAAAGGAGTGCTTCGAAAAGACCCCGGTAATAGTGGCAAACTCCAAAATGGTCAAAAAACAGATAATGGCCCATTACGGCATTTCCGGGGATAGGATAAAGCTAATATATAACGGCGTGGACGTAGACAGGTTCACACCTGAAAACAGGAAGGCCTGGAGAGAAGAAACCCGCAAAAGGTATGGAATTCCCATGGAAACGCCACTTTTGCTCTTCGTCGGCTCCGGGTTCGAAAGAAAGGGACTGGGCACTGCCATTGCCGCGCTTTCGGGACTTCGCAACGACGTAAGACTCATAGTGGTAGGCCGGGGCAAAACGCGTGATTATGCAGCCCTGGCCCAAAAGAGCGGCGTAGCGGACAAGGTGATCTTTGCCGGTGCCCAGCGGCAGGTAGAGAGATTTTACGCAGCGGCGGACGTCTTTGTCCTCCCAACAATCTACGACCCATTCAGCAATGCCACGATAGAAGCTATGGCCTCCGGGCTGGCCGTTATCACGACGAAACATAACGGCGCATCCGAAATAATCGAAGAGGGAGTCGACGGGCTGATCCTGCACGACCGCTTCGACGCGGCGGAGCTAAAGGAAAAGCTCGGCAAGTTAATATCCGAAAGCGAATCCATTGGCGACAATGCCCGAAAAAAAGCCATGCTTTACCCTATATCCGCAGCCTGCGGCGAATTCCTATCCCTGATACATTCGTTTAAGAGGAGTTGAGTCGACTTCACAGGTGGCATAAAACGATTGTTGTATATGTAAATGGGTTATATAAAATATGAATAGCATAAATATAAATGGCGTCAGTATGAACGGCATCAGTAAAATAATAGTCATTAAACTCAGGCACATAGGCGACGTCCTGTTGACAACGCCCGTTTACAGGGCACTGAAGGAGAATTTCCCCGATGCTTCCATCACCGCTTTGATAAACTCCGGCACAGAAGAGATGATATCCTTAAACCCGTTCGTATCGGAGACGATAATCTTTGACAGAAAGGTGAAGGAGCTATCTTTTTTCAAGAAATACGCTAAGGAATACGAGTTTTTAAAAGCGATAAAGAGGGGCAGGTACGACCTTGCCATAGATCTTACCGGAGGCGACAGGGGCGCCATAATATCTTACTTAAGCGGCGCGCGCTACAGGTTGGGGAAAGATTCCGGAAAACCGAGCCTGTGGGGGAAAAAGCGCCTCTATACCAGGCCGGTTGTCCTCGACGGAGCCACTCACGTGGTAAGTCAGAACCTCGCGCTTCTGAATGCTTTTGGCATAAAAGCCGCTTCTCGCGCCGTTGAAATATTCGTGCCGGAGGACGTAGAATTTTCCGTTGAGAAGTCGCTGAAGGCCCGGGGGATAGCACGAGGTGAGCCATTCGTTCACGTCCATCCCACGGCCAGATGGTTTTTCAAGTGCTGGAGAGACGATTACATGGCCACGGTCATTAGTTGGCTACTGAAAGCCGGAGTAAAGGTGTCCGTTACCTCCTCCGCCGACGCAAGAGAAACGGAAATGCTCGGTAACATAGTATCCCGCGTCAGAGATGAAGTACCGAACCATGCCGGAGGACTCGCAGTCTTCCCCGGTACGCTTACTCTAAAGGGTTTAGCCGCCTTATCCCGGTCATCGTTCATGTTCTTCGGCGTAGATTCGGCACCCATGCACGTGGCTGCCGCCATGGACAGGCCCGTAACCGCTCTTTTTGGGCCATCCGGTGCATTTAACTGGGGCCCATGGGACAACCACGGCAACCATAGCATGCAGTACGCCGAAAGAAACGGCATACAGCACTCCGGTTGCCACACCACCATTCAGCAGGATTGGCCGTGCGTGCCTTGTGGCCAGGATGGATGCGCCGGGACCAAGCATAGCAAATGCCTTGACGACCTGCACCCGGAGGAAATTATTCCTATCCTTTCCGATAAATTAAACAAAATATTACAGAAAGACGATATATTACAAAGAGGCGAAATGAAAGAGAGGTACGCAACACCATGAAAGAGAAGCGATCAACACCATGAAAATAAATCCCATAGATGGATTCCTCTATGCTGCTATGAGGATTTTGAAATTTCTCGACAGGCGCTCCTGCGACCTGAGATATTTCGACCCGGACAAGGTTAAGTCAATACTGCTTATCTCGACGACTGCCATAGGAGATACACTGCTTTCCACACCCGCGATAAAAGCGATACGGACGTGCTACCCCAAAGCTAAAATCATATCCTTATTTAACGTAAAAAACATCGAGCTTTTCTCGAACAACCCTTATATCGACATCGCTCTACCCTATTACGGCGGTTACAAGGGTTTTCTCAAAACGGTAAAAACCCTCAGAAGATACTCTCCGGACGTCGCCCTTATTCTCCACGGTAACGAGCCCCAGGCCACCCCACTAGCGTATCTCTCTCATGCCAGGTTTATAGTTAAAGTTCCCAGGTCAAGGGAATACGATTTTCTTCTGAGCAACACATCCAACGGATTTCGCGATACGTCCACCGTACATGCTTGTGACTTAAGGCTGCAGAGTGCCTCGTTCATTAAATGCGATACCACTAATAAACATATGACACTCGTGGTGGAAGAAAAAGACCGGGCCACAGTGCGCGGCTTATTGCGCGGGATTAGAGAGGCCGGCAAAAAAATGATAGTAGGATTTCAGCCCGGAGCTGCCGATACGTACAAGATGTGGCCCGAGAGCAGGTTCATAGAACTCGGCAAAAGGCTCTTAAGCCAATTCCCCAACGTAAGCATTGTTATTACCGGGTCGAAGGACGAAAGTTCACTCTGTGAAACGATAGCCCGTGAAATCGGTAGCGGAACACATTCATTTGCCGGCGTCCTTACTTTACGGCAGACTGCCGCCCTCGTTAAAGAACTCGATCTTCTCGTCACCAACGACACGGGTATCATGCACATTGCCATAGCGCTTGGAGTTAAGACGGTATCGATGTTTTGCCCAACCGACCACCACGGCATTGGAGCCATTTATGACAGGAATCTTCACCGTATAGTATACGCCGACAGACCCTGTAAGAAGTGTACCACAAAAAAATGCTCCCACCCATACTGCATGGACACCATCACGGTAGACGAAGTTTTCCGGAGCGTCCTCGAATCTATTGGCGTTGGCTGAGGGGGGGGGCGCCGATGAGAAGTTCGATGATGAGAGGTTCGCCGATTTGAAGATCCTCATATATAACCTCACCACGACCACGAAAACCGGCGGAGTAGAGAGTTTCACCGTAGGCATTGCAAAGGCGCTGGCGAAAAGGGGCCATTCGGTTGACATTTTCGGAGGCAGGGGGGATATAAAAATAGAGGAAATGCCCGGCCTGGCCGTATTCACTTTTCCGTTTTTAGACAGGTCAAAAATACCGAATTTCGGTTCGAGGTTCAGGAAATTTATGGAAAGGCTCACGTTTGCGCTCTTTACCTTTAAACGGATAATAAGAGGTGGCTATGACGCCATATATATACACAAACCGTACGACTTGCCCGCGGCACTCCTGGCCTCACGCCTTACCGGCATAAAGGTGGTGTTTAGTACCCATGGCACGGAGTTTTTCCCCTTCTATGGGGTCATGGCAAGGCGCGTAGACCGTTTTTTCGCATGCAGCCGCTACATTGCCGGCGAGGTGGAAAAGTACTGCCGGTTAAAACCCGAGGTAATTTATAACGGCGTAGACACGACTTTTTTTTGCAAGCGCCCGCCGGATGAAGCACTAAAGAAGCGGCTCGGTATAGGCAACGAAATAGTGCTCGTGAGCGTGTGCAGGTTGATCGGCCTTAAGGGAATACAATACGCGTTACAGGCGATATACGAACTGAAGCATACCAACGTACAAAGCGCCGGTGTGCAGAGTGCCGGCGTACAATGTACCGACGTACAACGTACCGACGTGCGATATGCCGGCAGCATAAGGTACGTCATCGTAGGAGATGGCCCATACTTGCCGGATTTAAGAAAATTGGCCGGCGAACTAGGGCTGTCCGAGCTTGTGATTTTTACCGGCTCCCTGCCTAACGACGAGGTGGCAGCCTACTACAACCTCGCAGAGATTGCCCTGTTTCCGAGCATCGCGGACGAGGCCTTCGGCATATCCATAGCGGAGGCCATGGCATCCGGGCTTAGCGTCGTGGCAACCGGCGTTGGAGGCATCCCGGAGGTGCTGTCAAACGCGACGGGCCTGCTCGTGCCACCAAAAGACGACGAGTCTCTGGCAAAGGCTATACGCTACCTCATCGCAACCCCCCGGCTCAGAAAAGAACTCGGCGACAAGGCGAGAGCCCGTGCAAGGGAAAACTTCGATTGGAACTCAATAGCGGAAAGGTTCGAGAAATCTTTAAATCTTGCCGGGAATTCTACAATTGTTCAATAAGAGTATTCTGCTTTAAATCCTTTATTTGATAAGACCAATCAACCTGGCGACTAAATCCATACTTTAGAATAACGCAATAGTTTCAAGCCGCCCGGTACTGCAGTTAACTTTTTCTCAAGCTCACGTCACGGCAGGTATAGATCCGTCTTCCGCCACCCCCCTACCCCCGATGAAGAGAGTGTTCGCGAGCCCGGAATTTGCGCACCCAAGTAAACAGGCATTTGAATTGCCATCCCTTTGTCATGGTCGGATTAGTTACAAAAAGGGTATTTTAGCGTTAAGTATGATTACTGTTAAAGAAAGCATGGATTCCCGTTGTCGCGGGAATGACGACTACGGGGGTTGTGTGTCTTGCCCCTTTTGTCATTCCTGCGAAAGCAGGAATCCAGGCATACGACATCCTCTGTACTTATGGAACATTATGTTTCGCACATATTTAACGCGAAAAGCCTACAAAAAACATATCGTATAACAACGATAATTTAGAAACTTCGTTGTGACTGGATAGCCGTTCTAATTCAAATTTCCAACCTATTTTACACAAACGTATATGCTGCTACGGTGTGCTTTTCATGGTATTTTTATGATTAATTACAGTTTACTATTGATAAGTATGGATGGGGAATATGGTATAATGTGGGGGAGGACTATATCTTATGGAGGAAGATAGCGTGCGTAAGGTTATTTATCTGGTTCTGGTGTTTTTTAATATTGTGGTATTGGCAAACTTTGTCTATGCCGATGAAACTTACCAATCGGTAAATATGTGGCCGGTACCCGATCAGCCGTGGTATTTTAATGGGCCTTCAGGCATAGCGGTAGATAGCAGCGGTAATGTCTACGTTGCTGATACTAGTAATAATCGCATCCAGAAATTCAATTCATCCGGCCAGTTTATTGCCAAATGGGGAAGCCAAGGCAACGGCGATGGACAGTTTTACCAGCCCTTTGGCATAGCGGTAGATAGCAGCGGTAATGTCTACGTTGCTGATACTAGTAATAATCGCATCCAGAAATTCAATTCATCCGGACAGTTTGTTGCCAAATGGGGAAGCTCAGGTACCGGAGATGGACAGTTCTACCTCCCTGAAGGCATAGCGGTAGATAGCAGTGGTAATGTCTATGTTGCAGATACTTATAATGAACGTATCCAGAAATTCAGTTCATCCGGACAGTTTATTGCCAAATGGGGAAGCCAAGGCAACGGCGATGGACAGTTTTACCAGCCCTTTGGCATAGCGGTTGATAGCAGCGGCAATGTCTATGTTGCTGATTATATAAATAATCGCATCCAGAAATTCGGTTCATCAGGCCTGTTTATTGCCAAATGGGGAAGTACAGGAACCGACGATGGACAGTTCGAATACCCTAAAGGCATAGCGATAGATAGCAGCGGCAATGTCTACGTTGTTGATAGTGGTAATAATCGCATCCAGAAATTCAGTTCATCAGGTCTGTTTATTGCCAAATGGGGAAGTACAGGAACCGACGATGGACAGTTCTACTGGTCTACAGGTATAGCGGTAGATAACAGCGGCAATGTCTATGTTGCTGAACATAATCGCGTCCAGAAATTCAGTTCATCAGGCCTGTTTATTGCTAAATGGGGAAGTTTTGGAAGCGGCGATGGACAGTTTTACCAGCCCTTTGGCATAGCGGTTGATAGCAGCGGCAATGTCTATGTTGCTGATTATATAAATAATCGCATCCAGAAATTCAGTTCATCAGGCCTGTTTATTGCCAAATGGGGAAGTGGAGGCGCAGGCGATGGACAGTTCGAATACCCTAAAGGCATAGCGGTTGATAGCAGCGGCAATGTCTACGTTGTTGATAGTGGTAATAATCGCGTCCAGAAATTCAGTTCATCTGGCCTGTTTATTGCCAAATGGGGAAGTTTTGGAAGCGGCGATGGACAGTTCGACCAGCTTGAAGGCATAGCGGTTGATAGCAGCGGTAATGTCTATGTTGCTGATGATGGTGATTATCGCATCCAAAATCGCATCCAAAAATTCAGTTCAACTGGTCAGTTTATTGCCAAATGGGGAAGTTTTGGAAGTGGAGATGGACAGTTCGACCAGCTTGAAGGCATAGCGGTTGATAGCAGCGGTAATGTCTATGTTGCTGATGATGGTGATTATCGCATCCAAAATCGCATCCAAAAATTCAGTTCAACTGGTCAGTTTATTGCCAAATGGGGAAGTTTTGGAAGTGGAGATGGACAGTTCGACCAGCTTGAAGGCATAGCGGTAGATAGCAGTGGCAATGTCTATGTTGCTGATATATATTATGAATATGATGCTATTGTTAAAGGCTTGCTTACTCCCCAGCCTCGCATCCAGAAGTTCAGTTCATCTGGTCAGTTTATTGCAAAATGGGGAAGCCAAGGCAGCAGCGATGGACAGTTCGACGGCCCCATAGGCATAGCGGCAGATAGCAGCGGCAATGTGTACGTTGCTGATGGAGGCATTGCTCGCATCCAGAAATTCAGTTCATCCGGCCAGTTTATTACCAAATGGGGGAGTTTTGGAAGCGATCAAGGACAATTCAACTACCCAGTCGGAATCGCGCTTAATTCTAACGGTGACGTATACGTATCTGATACTGCTAATAACCGCATTCAGGTATTTTCTAAGAATGCGCCTATTCCAGTCGACAAGGCCATCATCGTAGCCGGAAGCGGACCAAACGTAAACCAGTCAATCTGGGCTGAAACAACACTCAACACTGAACGTGCTGACTTTGCACTTAAAATGCAGGGATTCAGCAAGAGCACTATTTACTACATGAGCTACAGTTTTGGTGAATTCGACCCTGACGGCGTTGATAATATCAAAGCGCTGATTACTAATACAAATCTCAGGCAAGCCACAATGTGGGCGGCAGGCTCTCGGAATGTCATCGTCTATCTTATCGGCCACGGCGATGTGGGAAAATTCCTTATGAACGACGCTGAAGTACTGGCAGCTTCAGACCTTTCTTCCTGGCTAGATACCCTTCAAAGCACGATTACCGGCACCATGGTTGTAATATACGAATCGTGCTATTCCGGGAGTTTCCTGTCACAGTTGAAGCCGTCTGCAGGAACGCCCGCTGGGAAAAGAATTCTCATCACCAGCAGTAAATCTGACGAGCAGGCCTATTTTGCCGATGGAGGAAGAACATCTTTCTCGAATTACTTCTGGAGCGACGTCTTGTATGGTGAGAATATCTACGACTCTTTTGTAGATGGCAAAGGTGGAGTACCGGCAAATAACTTGCAGGATCCTCAGATAGACGCCAATGGAAACGGAATACCAAACGAAAAAGACGATATAGCGATTGCTCAGGCGTTTACAATTGGAAATGGCATTAAAAATTTGGGAGCGATTCCGGCAATAAAAGGCAACGTTACCGCAGTACTTACGGGAAAAACTACCGGAACGATAAACGTATCAAATATAGTAACGACCGGAACCATTCAGGAAGTTGACGCGCTTATCATCCCGCCTTCGATACAGAGTGATTCCGCAGGAAATCCCATTACGTCGGCTTACGTGCCCAAAGTGGTACTGAACGACATGGGCGGCGGCAACTATCAAGGCACATACGACAAGTTTACCGAAAATGGCGTTTACTACATTTCGGTTTACGCCATAGATACCAGAACCAAGATGAGTCTCCCCGTCACGACTACTCTCACTCAATCTTCGGGGACATCATCCGATCCCGTGCCTGCGATAAAGGCCAATGGCCAGACCGGTTCCATTACAATAAAAAGCACCGATAAGTTGAGCATCACCGTAAGTCTCGACCCCGGCGGCCAGTCAGGCACAAAGGCTGACTGGTGGCTTTACGCAAACACCGACTTTGGAAATTTCTATTACGACGCTGCAACCGGCGCCTTTGCCTGGAAAGCCGGAAAATCCGTTACCTACCAGGGAGCATTGTTTAATCTCCCGTCCACCGAGATGCTCAACTACGCCGGGTTTCCCGTTGGTTCATATACGTTTAACTTTAAGGTTGACCTGACTCCAAATGGAGTACTTGACGGCCAGATATACTCAGGAAGTGTGACAGTGAACGTTAACCAATAAAATGGTTTCGTTGCGGAATAATATAACGGGATATGTTATAATTTCCTCAGAATAGAGCCGGAAGGCGGGAGGCATTACAGGAGGGATGATGCTAATCCTTAAGTGGAACTGGTCTTATTCTAAAGTTGCCGTCAATCTAATATCTTTAACGGTTACTTTATTTTTTTCAGCGTTCAGCCCGGGATCGGTCTACTGCCAGTCCGCGGAAAGAACGGAGATTCCCTCATCCTTTAATCCGGTAGGGTCGGGAGCCAGAGCGCTTGGCATGGGCGGGGCTTTTATCGCCATAGCCGACGACGCCACGGCAGCGTCATGGAATCCTGGCGGCCTCATACAACTTGAGAAACCCGAAGTATCCGGCGTGGGAGCCCTGGTAAAAAGAACCGAAGACAACACGTTTGCCCTTGCGCCGGAAGCCTCCGGAAATGGGCCGGTTCTGAATGAGAACCTAAACTACATGAGCGCAACCTACCCTTTCGTGTTCTTAGACCGTAATATGGTTGTGTCGATAAACTATCAGCACCTCTACGATATGAACCGGAAATGGAATTTTACAATTGGCGGCGGGAATTCAAGCTCTACTACCGATTATAAGCAGTCCGGTAATCTCTCCGCTATGGGGCTTGCATACTGCGTGCAGATTACTCCTTTATTCTCTTTAGGCGGTACTCTGAATTACTGGGGAAATTTACTCGGTCAAAACGAGTGGAAGCAGAAATACCACGACGTGGATACGGACGTAACGCTTACCGGGAAAAAATACCGCTACGCGTCCGACATCGAAGAAGTGTTCAAACTTTCAGGTTTCAATGCAAACCTGGGGTTTCTCTGGAGTATTAACGATAAGCTAACCGTTGGCGGAGTATTTAAGACGCCGTTTACCGCCAATCTAAAGCATCAAATTACAAAAGATTATTCTTTTGACTATCCGAATGACCCCGCGTTAAACAACTCGGGAGAATTAAGCCTCACGGATTACGAAAAACTTCACATGCCGGCATCTTATGGCGTTGGTATTGCCTACAGATTTTCGGATCGTTTAACTCTTGCATCGGATATTTATCGAACGGAGTGGAAGAACTTCGTATTAACGGGTTCGGATGGCACTAAAATCTCTCCTATCACGGGGGAGTCAACGAGCAGCTCCGATATATCAAGCACAAATCAGGTAAGGATGGGAGGTGAGTATCTCATTATCAGGCACGATTACATCATACCTCTTCGGGCGGGCATGTTCTACGATCCGGCACCCGCGAAAGGTAAACCGGACGATTACTACGGTTTCAGTGCTGGCACGGGTTACGCGAGCGGGCGCTTTGTTTTCGACGTTGCTTACCAGTACAGGTTTGGAAACCTCGTGGGAGAATCGATACTCGGGAATCTGGGCTTTTCACAAAACGTCAGGGAGCATACGGTATACACTTCGATAATTTACTACTTGTAAAAGGGGGTCTTATGGGAATAGGGTTTATTTGCTACCAAAAAAAAGCCGGCAATTCTTTTTGGCGGGTACTTATAGCATTCATAGTACTTACATTATGGAGTATTCTTTATTATCCAGGCACAGCCTTGTCGATAGCACCGGATGCTTATGAGCCGGACGACACTTATCTTACGGCAAAAACCATAACTCTGAATGGAGCGGCCCCGCAACTTCACAACTTTCACCAGAAAGGGGACGAGGATTGGGTAAAATTCTACGGAATTAAGGGGGTACCATATACAATAAAGGTGAGCAATGTCGGGAAAAGAGCCGATGTTGTAATCGATCTTTTCGAGTCTGACGGTACAACCCTCATTACTTCGAAGGACGATTATCTGGCAGGACACGATGAAAAGCTCTATTGGCCATGCCCCAAAGAAGGGTTTTATTACGTAAGGATAAGATCTTACGATCCCAACCAATACGGCGACGATACCGGGTATTCGCTGGAAATTGACATTACGGCGGCTTCTTTCGATTGCACCGCCCAGGGTATCGTTACCGACTCGATTACGAAACTGCCTGTTAAGGATGCGGTAATAAAAACCGATCACCTCAGTAACACCGGAATAACGGACGAGCTTGGCGGTTACGTGATAACGGATAGCGAAGGTACCCACAATATTATCGTGTCTCATCCGGGTTACGAAACGTCCATACAAAGCGCAACATTTCAACTCGGCACTACAACAATAGCGTACTTCGCGTTAAAACCCCAAAGCGCAGCTTCTTCATATACCAATATAAAAGCCAATGGAAACGAGGGTTCCATAAATATTACATCTAACGATACGCTTACTATTACCGTAAGAACAACGGCAGGCTCTCTTGCCGGCAAGAGCGTGGATTGGTGGATTTACGCAAGCACCCCTTTTGGTAGCGTTTATTTCGACGTTATGAGCGGGTTAATGAGCTGGGCCGTCGGGGCTAAGGTAACGTACGAGGGGGCGTTGTTCGATCTTTCGCCTTATGATGTTTTAAATATTTCCGGTCTGCCGGAAGGAGTTTATACCTTTTACTTCGATTTAGATGATAAAATGGATGGAATTAAAGATGGCAACATATACTCTGACAGCGTCGTTGTCATTGTATCGAAGCAGTGAGGACGGGTATGAAAAACAAACGGACCAGACAAACTTTAGAAGAGCTTTTGAGAAATATTGACGCGCTCCAGGAAGAAGTTAACCGGTATGCAAAGCACGTCACAGTATTTTTTATCGACATAAAGGGTTCAACCACTTATTATGAAAAATGGGGAGACCCCGATGGCATACAGATGGTTCAGAAATACGAGGATACTATTTTACCCATCATAGATAAATACGAAGGAAAGTGGAAGTTACTGGGCGATGGTACAATGGCATATTTTGAGCACACCGAATCGTGTGTGAAAGCTTCCATCGAGATATTAAAAGCCTTTAAGGAGTATAACGCCGGAAAGAAAGAACAACGGCAGATTCACGTGCGTATAGGCATAAACTGTGGTAAGGCTTTCGAGAAGAATAATGACGTTTTTGGCGACGTAGTTAACTCGGCTAGCAGAATAGAGTCTTCGGCAACGGTGGATACTATATTTATAAACAGTTGCGTGTATGAAGAGATTAAAAACTCAGACGAGATAATCTCTCGCCACGCAGGAGAGTTTAAGGTAAAAGGGAAGTCTGAACCATTAACACTCTACAGGGTGGTGTGGGATGAGGAGACGGTTTCCCCCGGTGGGGTAAGAGGGTTAAACGAAGAGCCCGAAGCTTATGCGGAGGAGCACCTCCTTCAACTGGAATTTCAACTTGATGGATCTGCGATTAAAGCGCGAAGTTTTGAAAAACAACGGCGAGATGAGGGCACCCTTAAATATATCGATGAAATCACAATTTCTTACAGTGACGTAACCGGCCTTTCCGTCTCTGTTACTGCGATACTCGATAAAGCTATAAAGAACGGAAAAGCTTCGAAGGAAATTCTGAACGAGTTAAAAGAAGTCGGTAACAAGCTTTACAATCTGCTGGTACCGGAGAAAACAAAGGATAAAATTAAAAAAACAAGCTTCAACACCATGGCCTTGAACATCGATGAAAGTCTGATAAACATTCCATGGGAGCTTCTTTACGATGGAAACGAATTTTTCTGTAACAGGTTCAACATGGGCAGAGTGATAAGCACAAGGCGGAATTTTCAGGCGAAGTACCGAAAGCTTGAGCCCCCTTTAAGGGTTCTCATCGTGGCCGAACCTACAGAAAAGCTTCCCGAAGTTAAAAAAGAAGCTGACGATATAAGGGATGCCATTTCGACTTATCATAATGGAATTATCAGCGTTTCCTCCAAAGAAAAGGACGCATCTATAGAGTACCTGAAAAACAGCCTTCCCTCTTATGACATGTTTCACTTTGCCGGGCATCTTGTCTATAAAAAAGACAATGTCAAAGATTCGGGACTTACCCTTATCGACGGCGTGTTTAAAGCCGAACATATACTTGAAATCAAAGACAGGAGGCTTCTCCCTGCTTTCATTTTCCTCAACACCTGCCACTCGGGCCAAACGGAGAACTGGGCGGCTGACGAAGGGTTTGGCAGTGCGTCAAGCCTCGCAGAGGCGTTTCTCCTGTCCGGCGTGCGCCATTATCTTGGAACGTTCTGGAAAGTGATGGACGAGGAAGCAAGGAACTTTGCTACCGGGTTTTATAAAGAGCTCGTAGGGGGTGCAAACATTGGAGAGGCGTTAAGAAAAGCACGTTTGAACTTCATAATAAAATGCGGCGAAGACAATGTCCTTTGGGCAAGCTATATTCTATACGGAGACCCGACCTTCAGGTATTTTCCCAAAACCGGGAAAGCATCGTTTGCGCAAGAGGAAGCAGGAAGTGGCAAGACTGAGTATGCCAAGCCTCCGGTAGGAGGTGAAGCAGATACGGTAAAGCCCAACCGTACTTTTATCTACATCAGTATTTTGGCGGTGATAATCACCCTTGTCACAGTTCTTTTGCTTAGGGGCACCCCCCAACGTATTATTGTCGAACACGTTCAGCCACAGACGGCTCAGAACGTGGTCAACGAACAAAAAGACAAGGAAAGGGATAAGGAGAGAGATAAAGAAATCGACGCACTCGTTGACGAGCTTGCCCGTAAATTCAAGGAAAACAAAGAAATCTTTGACAAACCAGCCGACGAATGGACATCAAGACCCATTTCCGTAGCTTTCATTGACGTTAAGCCATCAGGGCTTACAGAAATGGAAAACAACCAGATCATAACTGCTGTAAACACCGAGCTATTATCCTCAAGCAGGGTAAAACCCGTAAACAGGGTCATCCAGGACAAACTATTCAGGGAATTAAAATTAGATTCCTCCGGGCTGGCTAACAAAGAAACCGCTCAGAGGCTCGGAAATATTCTTTCGGCAAAGTTGATTGTTACGGGGAATATTGCGAAAGAAAAAAACAAGTGGGTTATCATCATGAATGTTACCGAAACCGAAACTACTGCCATCAAGGGTGCGATCAGCTATGGACCAAAAAATACACTATTGTTGAATGCAGGCAAAGAGGTTGGCAAAGACCTGCTTGCAAAGATAATCGATGCCTATCCCATACAGGCTAGAATAACAGAGTACAGGGACGGCCAGGCGGTTCTGAACGTTGGAACGAGAGAGGGAATAAAAAAGGATATGCTTTTTGATATACTTTCCCCGAAACAAAACGATGTTATAGGAAAAGCGGTGATAGTCTCCGTTACCGAAAAGAACTCGGTAGCTGAAGTTACGTTTAAAAAAGGCAGAAAAACGACAGGCAAAATAACAACAAACGGGATAACAAGAGGAACGAAAGTACGTGAAGCGAAATAGGATAACCGCAATTCATACACTAATTCATACGCTAACTCATGCACTGGTCGTTATGGCCCTTATAGCCTTCATGACCTTTGTGGCCGTTGTTATATCCTCATGTATGAAAACAGACAGTACGATAACAAAAGATGGTATCCGCTATGGTTTTACGGAAGGCACATTCAGGGCCAGGTGGTGGAGCTATTACGACAGGGGGGTTTTCTACTCCGAGAACGGGAATTTTCAGGAAGCCATACGTGATTTCACCTCGGCTACGGAAAGACGTTCCGATGACGAGTGGAGAGCCCGTACCTACGGAATGCATAGAACCGACTACTTCCCACACAGGGAACTTGGAGTGGCTCACTACAAGCTGAAACAATATGAAGAGGCAAAGGCCGAACTGGAAAAATCCCTTGATACCGCCGACAGCGCAAAGGCGAAGTACTATCTCAACCTGGTAAAAAAAGCGATTATCGAAGGTAAGATGCTCGATACCAGACCACCGACCGTTAAAATAACTTCCCCCTCAAAAAAGATAATCTACACGAATGCACTATCCTATAGAATCAAGGGAGAAGCCGAGGCCCCGGACGACACGTACGTTTCTTCGGTCAGTGTTGGCGATATGCCTCTTTTGATCGAGCTTTCCACTCCAAAGTTTGCAATCGATACCGACGTGCAACTTAAAGACGGGAAAAATACTGTAAAGGTTACCGCAACCGATCTTATGGGGAAATCAGCATCGGATGAAGTTGAAATTATCGTCGACAGAGAAGGCCCTGTAATAGCATTGGACGAAGTTAGTATTACGGGGAAAACTGCAACGATTAAAGGCGCAATATTCGATAACTCCGGCATTCAGTCTTATTCGCTTAACGCAACGGAGTACGACGGAGGAAGCCTCAGGGAATTTCCTCTGGATATCCAGGTTGAGACATTACAAGACGCACAAACTATAACCCTACTCGCCAAAGACCTTGCCGGAAACGAAACCAGGGCGGAAATTCCCTTACGGGGGAGTGCCGGAGTGGCCGGGGAAAATGCAGCCGGGAATATTTTACTCCTGGCTGCCAATGGTGTTTCGGATGCTTCTTTCGGCATGGCTGGCAGCGGTGTTGCCCAAAACGTGGTTTTTCCCATCTTATGGGCAGGCTTACTATATATTTTTGATACCACGCCACCTTCGATAAGCCTCAAAGACCTTACCGATACGCAGGAAACGTACCTGGAAAGCATAATGACCGAAGGAATCGCTACCGACGATTCGAAGCTCAAGTCTCTTACAATTACCATTAACGGACAGGTCGGAGAGGAGCTCCTTAACCGGCAGTTCAAGACCTATCACTTCGCAAGACTCGTGAATCTCAGGGTGGGGATCAACTTCATCACCGTGGAGGCAGAGGATATGGGAAACAATAAAACATCGAAGCCCATAACTGTAATCAGGAAAGTGCAGAAGGTAAGGCAGTTGGGTTCGCGAATGATAGTGGGCATGTCTCCGCTTAAAAGAGAGGGCATAAAGGGAGAAAAATCGCTTGCAGTCGAAACGGTTGACGAGTATCTTTTAAAGTCATTTGATGGACAGAAGCGTTTTAATACTATTGATCGGAGTGGACTTGACGTAATATTGAGAGAGCAAAAACTCAGTGCATCAAACCTTGTAAACCCAGCAACAGCCATCAGGCCGGGAAGGATTGTAGCAACCGAGGCTATTGTTACGGGATCAATCATTGAGGGTACAGAGGACATCGTGGTCTCTGCCCATATAGCCGATACGGAGACTTCCCCTGTAATACTTTCGGAAGACGTTTACATCCCTTACAAAACAGTAAGCGAAGTGGAAAAACAGATGGATGTCCTGGCTTTTAAATTCAAAAGAGACATGCCGATGGTTGAGGGTATGGTGACCAGGGCAGGGGACAAAAGCATTATCATCGATGCAGGGGATGATAAACATATCAGGAAGGGGATGAGGTTTTATCTCTTCAGGGAAGGAAAGGTAACAGGAAAGGTTCCCGGCAAAGAGGATGAAGTGCTTGGTGAGGCCAAGGTAAAGGATACCTATAAAGAATCCTCCACGGCAGAGGTGATAAGGAAAAGCGGGAAACTGAAAGTTCTGGACAAGATTATTATGAAGTAAGGGGTATAAATTATGGTATAATTTGGAGAGAGATTAAAAGCTTCTATTTTAGGGAGGAATGATATGCATAAGGTTATTTATCTTATTCTGGTGTTTTTGAGTGTTGTAGTATTGGCAAACCCGGCCAATGCCGATGAAACTTACCAATCTACCCGAATGTGGCCGGTACTCGATCAACCGTGGTATTTCACGGATCCGGCTAGCATTGCGGTAGATTCCTACGGTAATGTCTATGTGGCGGATACCGGAAACAATCGAATACAAAAGTTCACGTCGAATGGAAAATTTATTGCCAAATGGGGAAGTTATGGCAGAGGAGACGGGCAATTTCAATCACCCTGGGGCATAGCGGTAGATTCCTACGGTAACGTTTATGTTGTCGATACCGATAATTATCGAATCCAGAAGTTCACCACGGACGGGAGCTTTGTTACAAAGTGGGGCAGTCAGGGTACCGGAGATGGGCAGTTCGAATCGTCCTATGGCATAGCGGTAGATCAGTCCGGCAATATATATGTAGCCGATACCTTTAATAATCGGATTCAAAAATTCACTCCGGACGGTAAGTTTATCACAAAGTGGGGAAGCCGGGGCAGCGGAAACGGACAATTTAATAACCCATGGGGCATAGCGATAGATTCATCCGGCAATATTTATGTGGTTGATTCTACTAATTATCGAATTCAGAAATTCACTCCGGATGGGAGCTTTGTTACAAAATGGGGCAGTAACGGAAGCGGAGACGGGCAATTCGAAAATTACCCGGCAAATATAACGGTAGATTCATCCGGCAATGTATACGTGGCAGACACTTATAACCATCGAATCCAAAAGTTCACATCGGATGGGAAGTTTATAATAAAATGGGGAAGCTCAGGCACCAGCGACGGACAGTTTGAATATCCATATGGCATAGCATTTGATTTATCCGGCAATATCTACGTAGCCGATACTCTTAATGAGCGAATCCAAAAATTCACCATGAATGGGGAGTTTATTGCAAAATGGGGGAGCGGAGGCAGCGGAGACGGGCAACTTGACTACCCCCGTGGCATAACGATAGATTTATCCGGCAATGTATATGTGGCAGATCAGATTAACCATAGAATCCAGAAGTTCACCATAGATGGGGGATATATTACAAAGTGGGGGAGCCAGGGCAGCGGAGACGGGCAATTTGACTTCATACGAGACTTGGCGGTAGATTTATCGGGGAATGTTTATGCGGTTGACTCTAAGAATAATCGAATCCAGAAGTTCACCACGGACGGAATATTTATTACCAAATGGGGAAGTCAGGGTAGTGGTGACGGGCAATTCAATAACCCCGTTGGCATAGCGATAGACTTATCCGGCAACGTATACATAGCAGACACTTTTAACAATAGAATCCAGAAGTTTGATTCAAATGGGAGATTTATTGCTAAGTGGGGAAGCCAGGGCAGTGGTGACGGGCAGTTTGACAACCCCTATGGTATAGCGGTAGATTCATCCGGGAATATCTATGTGGCTGATGACATGAATTATCGAATCCAGAAGTTCGCGCCGGATGGGAGCTTTGTTACAAAGTGGGGAAGTCTGGGAAGTAGAGACGACCAGTTCGAAGATCCCATTGGCATAGCGGTAGATTTATCCGGCAATGTCTATGTGTCTGATATTCAAAGCAATACAATTAAAAAATTCACGCCCAATGGGAACTTTCTTGCCAAAATGGGAGCTTTTGGCTCTGATCCGGGTCAATTAAATACTCCTAGTTCACTTTTTGTAAGTAAAACCGGCGAAATATATGTATCGGATACTTTCAATAGCCGCATTCAAGTATTTACTAAAACTACCGGTTCTAACCCCTCCACAACCGACAAAGCCATCATCGTAGCCGGAAGCGGACCAAAAGTTATGCCGTCAATCTGGACCGAAACAACGCTCAATACTGAGCGTGCGGATTTTGCGCTTAAAAATCAGGGCTTCAGCAAGAGCACTATTTACTATCTGAGTTACAGTTTTGGTGAGTTCGACATTGACGGCGTTGACAATATCGATGCGCTGTCTACCAATGCAAATCTAAAACAAGCGATCACAGGTTGGGCGGCAGGTGCGCGTAATGTTATTATTTATCTTATCGGCCACGGCGACGTGGGAAAATTCCAAATGAGCGACACCGAAGTGCTGGCTGCTTCAGACCTTTCTTCCTGGCTCGATACCCTGCAAAGCACTATTAGCGGAACCATGGTAGTAATATACGAATCGTGTTATTCCGGGAGTTTCCTGTCACAGTTAAAGCCGCATGCAGGAACGCCTGCGGGGAGAAGGATTCTCATCACCAGCGCCACGACGGACGAGCAGGCCTACTTTACCGCCGGAGGAACGGTATCTTTCTCGAATCCCTTCTGGAGCGACGTCTTGTACGGTCAGAATATCTACGATTCTTTTGTAAATGGCAAAGATACGGTATCGATTGCAAGCTTGAAGCAGGATCCTCAGATAGACGCCAATGGAAACGGAATACCAAACGAAAAAGACGACATAGCGATTGCTCAGGCGTTTACAATTGGAAATGGCACAAAAAATGCCGGAGCGATCCCGACAATAAAAGGCAACGTTACAGCCGCGCTGACGGGAAAGACTACAGGAATGATAAACGTATCAAACATAGTAACAACTGGAACCATTCAGGAGGTTGACGCGCTTATCTATTCGCCTTCGTTACAGAGTGATTCGGCCGGAAATCCAATTACGTCGGCCTACGTTCCCAAAGAGGTACTGAAAGACGTAGGCGGCGGTAACTATCAAGGCACATACGACGGGTTTACTGAAAACGGCGTTTACTACATTTCGGTGTACGCAATAGATGACAGAAGCAAGACGAGTATCCCCGTCACGACGTCCCTCACCCAATCTTCAGTGCCGACATCCGATCCCGTGCCTGAGATAAAGGCCAATGGCCTGACCGGTTCCGTTAATATTAAAACCACCGATAAGTTAAGCATCACAGTCAGCCTCGACCCCGGCGGCCAATCAGGCACGAAAGCCGACTGGTGGCTTTATGCCAACACCGACATGGGAAATTACTACTACGACGTTGTAACCGGCGCCTTTACCTGGAAATCCGGGAAATCCGTCACTTATCAGGGACAGTTATTTAATCTACCATCCACCGAATTGCTCAACATCAGCGGCCTTCCAATAGGTTCTTATATGTTTAACTTTAAGGTTGACCTGACTCCAAACGGCGTGCTTGACGGCCAGATATACTCGGGAAGTGTAACGGTGAACGTTAACCAATAAATCCGTCACTGCAGGTCTTGTTCCTGAATAAGAGCCGTATGCCGTCACCCCCCTACCCCCCGTGAGGGGGGTATTCGCGGGCCCGCAATCCGTGCCTGGGAAGGAGCTATTTACAAAACGCAGTATGATGATGGCCCCAATCCGATTATTTGTATTGACTTATATCAAGTTGCAGTCAAACGAGTAAAGGACAAGGACGGACAAAAGATTAACACGAAAAACACGAAAATGACGAAAAACACGAAAAAGGACTATGCACTTCTGCACCTTTTCGTGCCTTTCGTGCCTTTGTTCGTGCTTTTCGTGTTAATCTTTTGTCCTTTACTCTTTTGAATGCCACTTAGTAATAAAGGCAGTATGTTATAATTAAGCATGGCTACGTTACCATTTGAAGTGTTTGAAGTCTTTGAGGATAAACTCGGAAAAGAGGACGCCAGGGTCATTGTTAAGTCCTTTGAAACTACGATAACCGGGAATATCGAAAATAAGTGGGCATCTACCAAAAATGAACTTTTGGACGAGATAAGAAAAGAAATTACCGAAATGGAAAAAAGAATCGACACAAAACTCGATTTGATGGATAAAAAATTTGCTACCAAAACCGATTTACAGTTAAATTTACAGTTACTCGAATCAAAAATGAAACTATATTTCCTTATAACCATTTTTGCCATAATACTGACCAACTCCCATGCCATGGATTTAATCGCCAAACTCTTAGGGTTCGTCAAATAATCATCCAAAAGCGTCTCATCATCCAAAAGCGCCTCATCCTCGCCGGCGATTTTTACCGGATTTCAGATTAGATTACACGATTTCAGGGGAAACTTCAATTTACAGGGGTAATTTTACAGGATTTCCTGGCGATAATAAGTGGATACAAGGTAAAATAATAGGTGTGGTAATAAGTATCGATGCCCACTTCAAACAATAAATATAGAAATAAATGTAGAAAGCTTGTTGACAATGCAACAAAAGTAGTATAATGGTTGTGATGATAGCAGCCATAACGGAATATTGTTCGTACGCATTTGTGCTGTTAATGTTTGCCGGTAAATTCGGAACCATTAAAGCCATAGCCTTCTATTTGCCTGCCGGATTATGGGCTCTCAGGTTATTATTTAAAAAAGAGATGGGGTTTAACTGGAAGGACCCGCTCTTTTTGCTGATAATGCTCTTTTTCGTGTCGGCCCTGGTAAGCGCCCTTATGGGGGAACAATACCTTCATTCCCTGAAGGTATTGAAAAAAGAGCATCTGAAGCTCCTGTTGCTTTATTGCACGATTTGCAGCGTCTTTTACGAACCGGGAAGACTTAAACGGTTCGCTTACATAATGGCCGTCGTTGGTGTGGTTTACCTGGCCTATGCCTATTTTGACGTGGGCCGTTACTTAATTAAACACGGGTTTTCCGATTATTTGGAAGTCAGGTATTTTGCTACTATTTTGCTGTTTTTTTTCCCGTTTATCCTGATGCGTTACATGGATAGCAAATGGATGGCGAAAATTCTGTTTTTTTTCCCCCTCTTCGCCACGATAGCCGGACTTTTCATACTGGGCGTAAGAGCAAGCTGGATTGGACTTGTAGTTATACTGGTGCTATGGGGCACTCTGTCGGGAGAGTACTTTTTCAATCGGCTAAAACCACTAGTTTTAATAATTGTGGCCACGCTTATGGTGCTCTCGACTTTCTTGATATTCCCGAGCCAGTACAAGATAATAAAGAAACATACGATGGAAACCATACAAATGCAGCAGCGCCTCACGCTGTGGGACACCTTTTCCAAAATATCTCTTGAAAAACCACTTTACGGGCATGGTCTCGACGACAACGACATGGCCGGCAATTATTTAAAATCCTATACTCCTCTTACCGGACATGTACATGGAAAGGAAGAACCATCTTCGCCGCATGACCAGTTTTTGAAGATTTTTTACCAGCAGGGGCTTATTGGGCTGATTATATACTCGCTGATAATATTAATCACTATAGGGCGGCTCATATATGCCATAATCAAACACCAGGAAGCGAGTGTGAAGTTCTTAGGGCTTGCCATACTGTCCTCACTCGTTGGGGAATACCTTATTCGAACCATCTTCGAAGACAGAAGCCTTATCCCCCTTGGCGTCATTCTGGGTATGGCAGGAGCATACTTCTCGAAGACCAAAGAATGAACGTATTTTATCCCGTACCTGAGTTCATGTTCTCCCCTCAGGCAAGGTTCATCCAGATAATAAACACCGCCAACTCAATCGCTAAAACCGGCAGCAGGGTAAAACTCATATCCGGAAAACAGCACGGAGTAGACAAAAAGGGAATATTCGACTATTTCGACGTCATACCACAGGACAATCTCGAAATGGTGTTTCTGCCTATTTTAAGAAGAAACTCGCACTTTTGGCCCCCTTCCATCGGCATGGTCTTTAACGTCTCACTTTTAGCATATCTGATCGCCCATAGAGGCGAAGGTGTGGTCTTTGTCAGGCATCCTAAACTGGCAGCCTGCCTCGCCAGATGGCAAAAATATTTTAAAATGCCCATTATCTTCGAATCACATGAAATATTCCACCTCACAACGGAGAAACCGGAAAAGAAAAAAAAGTTTAAAGACATGGAATCCTTCGTCTACGACTCCGTAGATGGCATAATAACCATCTCCAGCCAGCTTAGAGAAGAACTCGGCCAAATATTCCACGTAAATGGCAAGCCTATAGTCATAATACCCAATGCCCTGAGAAGCGAGCTTATCCGAAGCGAAGCAATTCCTGAGCAACGCGGCGAGTACGTGTTTTACGCCGGAGGACTTTACCCATGGAAAGGAGTAGGTACTTTAATACACGCCATGGAGCATTTACCCGGGGAAAAGTTACTCATCGTAGGTGGCGGAGACAATCTGAAGGAATTAACCGACCTTGCGAAGAAATTGGGACTTAACGGACGAGTATCCTTTACCGGAAGCGTTTCTCAAAAACAGGTAATGGGGTACATGGGAAGTGCAAAAATAGCGGTCATACCCAACGTATTGAACAAGCCCTCAACCCACTCATCTCCTCTGAAAATGTTCGAGTTCATGGCTAAAGGCCTGCCTATAGTGGCCTCAAACATACCCGGCATATCGGACGTGCTTACCGATGGCGTAAACGTTATGCTCTTTGAGCCAGGCGACGTAAGGGCACTGGCATCAGCTATAAAGTATCTGGTCGAAAACCCTGCCACCGCGGCCGCTCTGGGCGAAAATGCCAGAAGGCTGGCCCAAAACTATACTTACGAAAAACGGGCGGAAAGAATCATTTCCTTTATTAAAGACGCTACCGGATGAAAACAAAACAATTAACTACGGCCTCCGGGTTATGGTCTGTAAACCTCCGGGCTATGGTCTGTAAAGGTCAGGGCTATGGTCTCTGAATTGGTTTCCGAACCCCTTCCCATATCGGTCGTAATGATCACCAATAACGAGGAAAGAAACGTACGCGACGCCCTCGAAAGTGTATCGTCGGCCAGAGAGATTGTAGTCATCGACTCGATGAGCACGGATAACACCGTGGAAATATGCAGCAACTACACCGACAAAGTTTTTGTGCGTAAGTGGCATGGTTACGCGCGGCAAAAACAGATGGCCGTGGATTTAGCCGCCGGCCCGTGGGTATTTGTCCTGGACGCGGACGAAAGGTTTACACCGAAACTGGCAAAGGAGATCGGAGAAATGATAGCCAATCCAACCTGCAACGGATATTACGTTGCCAGAAAGAACTTTTTCCTCGGCAAGTGGATTCGGCACGGTGCGTGGTGGCCGGACCATACGCTGAGACTCTTTAGAAAGGATAGCGGCCATTTCGAAGAGAGAGAAGTCCACGAGAAGATCGTGGTAAAGGGCAAGACCGGTTACCTTGCAAACCCCATCGAACACCACACTTACAGAACCCTCTCCGAGTTCATAATAAAAATGGATAACTATTCGGCCCTTTCCGCCAGGGAAATGGCCGGAAACCATAAGACAACCAACGTCTACTGCCTTACCGTAAAGCCCATTGCCGCGTTTCTTAAGATGTATTTCATGCGTCTTGGTTTCCTGGACGGGATTAGGGGTTTTGCCCTTGCCATCCTTTACAGCGTATACACTTTCTTAAAATACCTGAAGCTCTGGGAGATGGAAAAGGTGGACGGGAATTGAACGAAGATAAAAAAATGGAGCCGAAAGTGAACGATATAACCAAACGGGGCCCGTCTCTGAGCGTGGTAATACCTTGCTACAACGAAGAGCCGGCCATAAGGGAGACAAACTCCAGGGTAAGCGCTCTTGTTGGCACGTACGCGGAAAGAGGCATCATTTCCGATTACGAGATCATATACGTCAATGACGGATCGAAAGACGCCACGCTAAAAATACTTAAAGAACTGGCTACGGAAAACGATAAGCTCAGGATAATCTCTTTTAGCGGCAACTTCGGCCACCAGGCGGCTCTCACGGCAGGCCTCCACCACGCCGGAGGAGACGTAGCCGTATCTCTGGACGCAGACCTGCAGGACCCGCCCGAAGTCATGGAAGCGATGCTGGCAAAGTACGCAGAGGGTGCAGACATTGTCTTTGGCGTGAGGAGCAACAGGGAACAGGATACTTTTTTCAAACGTTTCACCGCCGAGTCCTTCTACAAGCTCATGCACGTCATGGGGGTAAACGTCGTGTACAACCATGCCGATTTCAGGCTGATTTCCAGGCCGGTACTCGATGAATTCAAGCACTACGGCGAGATAAACAGGTTTCTGCGGGGAATATTCCCGTCCATGGGCTTCGTGCAGGCTTCCGTAGAGTATTCCAGGGACAAACGCATAGCGGGCGAGACGAAATACCCGTTGCGAAAGATGCTCGCTTTCGCTCTCGAAGGAATAACTTCTTTTTCGAACTTCCCTTTGAGACTGGCTTTCATACTGGGATTTGCAAACTTCGTAGTGGCGCTCTTTCTCGTTGCCTGGACGCTTATGACGAAATTAAAAGGAAATGCCATTCCAGGATGGGCATCGATCGTCGTACCCCTTTACCTGTTTGGCGGCATACAATTAATGTTCATCGGGGTTTTAGCCGAATACGTGGGGAAGATATACATGGAGGTAAAGCACAGGCCGATCTTCACAATCAGGGAGAAAGTTAACTTCCGCGATTGAGGCACAAGGGGCCACCTCCGGGACTTACTAGCTTAACTATCGTAAAAGACAAAAAATTACCACGAACAAAGGCCGAACAAAAGCACGAAAAACACGAACAAGGACTATACACTTCTGCACCTTTTCGTGCCTTTGTTCGTGTTTTTCGTGGTAATCTTTTGTCTTTCCTTAACTACGGCATTCGCCCTTTTACCCTATTGAGGTTGACTAGGGCTTTTGCGAAATCATTTTTAGCCTTCTTTTCTTCGTAGACCGAGTTGGCGTAATCTCTCTGGAATTTCAGGACGTCGTTCAGGGCCGCAAGGCCAGCCTTAAATTTCCCGTCTTCGGCTTCGAGCTTCTTTTCGGAGGCTATACGCGTTTTCGTCGCCGCAGCCGCTTTTTTTTGAGCGTAGAGTACTGCGGTTAAGGCCTCTTTGACGGATACTCTTATGGTCTGTTCAAGCTGAAGTATGGATGAGTCCATCTGCTCTAATTCGAATTTAGCCCTGTGGTAGTTGCCAACGTTCTTTCTGTTGCCAATAGGCACGGTAAGCATGAAGCCTATTTTCCACGACTTACCGTCATCGAACAACTGGTTGAGTGCCGCTTTGTAATCGGTTCCCAGGCCGCCGTAGCCGTACTCTGCCTGGAGACTGAGGTCGGGCAGCATCTGGTTTTTATAATAAGCCGCCAGTATCTCTTTACTCTTTTTTTCGACGAGCACCCTCTGGTAATCCTGGCGTGAGGCTAAGGCCTCTTTTATGATATCCTCCGGACTTTCGGCTTGCACCCCCTCAGGAGGCGTGGATACAGGATCAAGTCTCTCATCCGTATTTTCGAGATTAATCATGGCTTTCAGGTTATTATCAGCGTCCCGGGCTTTTTTTTCCGATTCGATGAGGGACTCCTCGCGCTCTGCTATTTCCGCCTCGGTAGTGTACACGTCTACCCTTGCCATTGCTCCGGCTTTGATTTTTGCCTTAACTTCTTTATCCGTACTCTCGGCAAGGCTCAAGGCCAATCCGGCTGACTCCAGGGATGCAAGCGCGCTGGATAAGTCCCAGTACTGAATGACCGCGTCGGCAACTTTAGCCACTACGGCACTACCGTAATCCAGCTTTGCCATGTCGACGGCGTTTTTCGATACCCTTACGTTTGCCAACTGCACGTCCACGCCGAACCCTTTCAATACCGGCTGTTTTAAAGACAAATCCAGGTCGGTCGAATGATAACGATTCAGAGTAAGAAAAGGAGAGTTGCCAATAAACTCGAGGTTATTCCATTTAAGCTCGTAACCAGTGCCCGTTGGTATTGTACCCGACACGGAGGCGTTGTAATTGAATACCCTCTGTTCGGAGTTGTCTATTATCGACGGACTACTCTGCTTCATGTAAGAATCGTTTACGTCCAGCGACACCAAAGGGTCAAAATTTCCCCATTTTACCAGAAGATCGGCCTCGGCTATCCCGGGCTTGTAACTATCGACTCTGAGGGAGAGGTTCTGCTTTTTGACCAATTCGATAGTTTCTTCTATCGTTAATTTAAGAGGGACCCGCTCACCTGCAAAAGACGTCCCGCTCATAAGGAGAGCCAGGATTACGGAAAGGAAGACGGTATAATAAAAGTTTCCCGATGCCATTGCAGGCCTTTGATTAAGCGGCACTCAAAACGTTTTAACCAAATCCTTTATATATTCCTTTAAAGCCTCCGAAAACTCCGGGCGCTTTAAACACAGACTGATCGTGGCCTGGATGAAACCGAACTTATCACCCGCGTCGTATCTCTTTCCCCTGAACAGGTAACCGTAAATATCCCTTTTTTGAAGCAGCGCGTTAAGGCCGTCGGTTAACTGGTATTCTCCACCCTTTCCGGGCCTGATGCTTTCAAGGATTTCGAAGACGTCGTTGGTGAGGATATACCTGCCAATTACGGCGTAATTCGACGGGGCTAAATCGATAGAAGGCTTTTCGACGAGTGTGTTTATCTTAAAAACCGAATCCGCATACCGTGAGTCTTCTACTTTGTCGCCGCCTATTATACCATAGCGCGAAACTTCACCGTCCGGTACTTGTTGAAGGGCTATCACCGGAGCTCTGTAAGTTTCGTATATATCAATCATATCCGCTAACAGTGTCTCGTCCGGGTCTATAATGTCGTCTCCAAGGAGCACCGCAAAGGCTTCGTCGTCTACGAAAGGTTTGGCGCAAAGTATAGCATGCCCCAACCCAAGGGGATCGCTCTGCCTGATAAAGGCATAATTTGAGTTTAAATGCGTGTTTATCTCCGCTAAAAGATCACTTTTACCCGTTTTGATTAAAGACGCTTCAAGCTCGATCGATTTGTCGAAATAGTCCTCGATGGACCGTTTATTTTTACCGGTAATGATCACGAAGTCGTTTATGCCGCATTTTTCGCACTCCTCGACGGAATACTGGATCAGGGGTTTGTCCACTATGGGCAGCATCTCTTTCGGGGAAGCCTTGGTTACCGGTAAAAACCTCGTACCAAGACCGGCAGCAGGCAAAATAGCTTTTTTTATCATATCTTTAGAAGTATAAACCATGTAGAAAGGTTTTGTAAATTGCTTTTGACGTGAACTCCCTCAAATGACGTACCGGCAATCGGCTGCTTAGAATTGGTTTACTTAGAATTAGATATTGTGTAGCGGCTGTTGGCCGTAATCTTCCTCGTGGCAAAGACACTGTCTTTCCATCGCCTGAAGGAGTCGAATCTGTCTCTCCAGTAATAGAGCCATCCATTGGATTTGGTGCTCCTCTGTATGACTCCGGACGCTGATGAGGCCTGGATAAAGTAGATAACGTCTTCATTTCTACCCGTTACGAGGCCCAGGTGGTTTTGCTTCTTCTTCATATCCTTAAAAAAGATGATATCCCCCGATCTCACGGCCTCTTTTTCTATCTCGAAGGTATAATCATATATCTTGTCCGAGGATAGGTAATAGGGCTCAAATTCGTAATCGGAGTCCGAGAGACTATTTCTCGTTATAGCGCATATAAGATTAGAGCAATCCGAGTAAGAGAGAAGCGTATCGTCGGGATTCGCCCCAAAGCGATATTTTGCTCCTATATATCTGGCCGAAACGTCCGGAGCGTTTTTCGCCAGTATATCGTAAGGGGACTCGGCCACCTGCACCTTCTCCTCCGCAGGCTCTATCTCTTGCCTAACAACCTGTCTCTGGCCGCAACCGGACAACAAAAGTACAATAAACAGAAAAGCTGCCCCGGACAATCTCTTACTATACATAAATACATTATACATAAATAATCCCTGCTTCTACGCAATTAAGCATAAAGCAATTTATAGCAAGTGTTAAAATCATATTCTCTTTCTTTTCGGATAATTATACAATATTTTAAATTTTTCTTCAAATTTATAGACAGTCTTAGTCCGGGTCTGAATATTTTTAATATTAACATAGTGGCGATGCAAAAAAAAGGTTACCGTTCACCCGATATGGTGTTTGACATATTACGACCGTGTGGAAAGCGAAAAGAGGACGTTCGGCAACGATTGCCGCAGCCATATAAGCTCGGCGTCACTAAAGGCGCTCCCCCGACGGATCACGGTAAAGTTGCTCTCCATCGTTAGAATAGCCGGGGGCATCCATCCCCCCGCCCTTCCTTTTCAAGGAAGGGAGCCTCAGGGGAAAGACTCCGTCATTGCCCTTTCCGTCATTCCGGCTTGTCCGGCAGTCTAGCCCTTTGTATCGCATTCCACTGGATTCCGCTGTATTGCCGGACAGGGTCTACGACGCCATTACCGCGCGTTGTAATGGCGCCGTTCATTAGCTCTACCACCGAGGCGCCGGCTCTATGGGCCCGCAATAGAATATCACTAGTGCCGTATCAATCGAAGTCTCCCGCTTATTTTATCTGCCAACTGGAGGCAAGCGATGAGTAGGCAGTACCGATGCTTTTAATCGTAGTACCGTTCATCAGCCAGATGACAACGTCGCCGGATGAATGCTGGAATAGAATGTCGCTCTTTCCATCACCATCGAAGTCTCCCACTCCCTTTATCTGCCAACTGGAGG
>JADFXJ010000023.1 GCA_015233615.1 Nitrospirota bacterium | reverse complement strand
AGACTTCTGGGAAAGTCGCGTTGCTTAAATACCCCATTTCGTGACGCAGACCCGTTGCAGACCATATAGGCCACAGAACTTCAGAAACTCTTCGTTGTACCGGACTATGCCGTTTTTTTCATGCACTATGACCATCTGTTTAGGATTATCTATCACTATCTCCGGCGCTATCCCACCAAAATAAAGTATTGCATCTTCTATCGCCCTTATCACGTCCGATGTAGTTATGCTCAATGAACACGCATAATATTTCATGCGGCTGTAACTCAGCACCACTTCGTGAATGTAAATCTTTATATCCTTTCCGCTTACGGGCAACTCCCATTCCTTCCAATCATACTGCATTTGGCTCCCAGGTTCACTTTCCACCCTCGTCGTTACTTTGGCCTTCTTCTTTTCCCCTTCCACAATACACGCAATATAGCGGTGGACTGACGATAAGGAGCCGCTATAACCAATAACACGCAATTCCTCATATATTCTCGTACCTATGAAGCCTTTCCCCAACATCTCTCGAATCGTCGCCTCATACTTGTCCAGGGCCTTCTCAGTCCGGCGCTGCTTGAAACGTGGTGCTTCGTTACTCCTTAAATACTTCCTCACCGTAGTTCTCGATAATTTCAAATGCCTCGTTATCTCTTTTATCGATAACCCTGTTGACTTCAGTGCCTTTACCTGTTGCCACATATACATGCTTACCACCCTTTCTCCTCCTTCCAGGTTTTTTCTTGAAAGGAGATTGTAACCTTTTAGGGGGTCAGTTTTAAATGACGAGGGGGGTCACTTCTATCTTACGATCTACAATAGGCCATGGATAGCCTTTCCCTACTTCATTTAACCTCTTGACATCTACTTCAAAATATAGTATCAATATATGTATGCTTGTTGAGGTGTAACCTGCATTTGGTATCGTCGAAAGTACTTTACAGGTTACACCTCTCCTGTCTATAGATTCCCAGCCATTGCCACTTTATTATGAGATATTATACGGTATGTTTACTTTATTGTGAAATTTTTTGAGGCGTGTTTGCTTTATTCTGAGACTGCGACGCCTTTTATATCCGGTTTATTCTGATACCCGACACCCCCGGATTTTAGATTGTCCGGTACCGTTACACTGGCTACACCACCAAAATATTCATAGCCATTCACATGACCACGTATCCAGCATGGTAATGCCTGAGATTCTAATGCCTCGCTATAGGTATAGTTGCTCGCACCTAAAACAGCTACAAATACCTCGGATTGTGTCACCTCGCCGGTTGTTGGATTTGTTACGGGTATCGTCTGTCCGGCAAAATCCACAAACATCTTCTCCCCGGCCCTGTGCTCTTGTCTTAACGTCAAACCCAATGTGGACTTCCATTTCCTGTACAACTCGCAAAACTGGCTGTATTGATACCCCCCGGGTATTTATCCTTGTACTCGAGCCACAATAACTGAAGCGTTACCCCCTTCTTTTGCAACTCCCTGTGAATCTCTTCCATTGCAGGCATTGGTCTGATATCCTTACCTGTAGGCTCCTCTTTGGGAAACAACTTCGCCTCTATTGTCGCATCGTCTAACTCCTCCGATAGCGGATGCCTCAATCCAGCTTTCTCTGCCCTTGCTATATATTCCGATACCGCACTGCGCGATATATTACATGATTTCGCTATCTGGCGCCTGCTCAGTCCCTCCTCCCAATAAAGTCTCAATATCTCTTTCACCTTACGCATGGATACCCTCTCTTTTGCCATTGTGCCTCCTATTTGCATTTTTATTGTACAAATAGGTAGTTTGGCTATTTTTCTCGTATATTATCCAGCGATGGTCACTTACTTATAGTTGGCTATTTACAAGGCGGTGCCACCCGGCCGGAATGCTCCGGAATAGGTGGCCGGTTTACTCCGGAATCAGTGGCCGGAATAAACGGAATCAGTGGCCGGAATGTTCCGGAATACGCAGAGAAGCTCTTGAGCGGCGTCTTCCCCTGGTGTAAACTACGGCAGGCACAGAAGCTGAAACGTCTGTGGGAAAAATACGGAAAAGACCGCGTAGAGCAAGCATGTCAGCGAGCCCTGTCGTTCGACCTGGTTAACGTTTATCGGGTAGAGAAGATTGTTCTGCAAGTGTTAACAAGTAATATAACCCCCGATAAAGAAGGGAAAGTGGTTGTCGAAGGACGTTTTCAACGTTCCGCCACATACTTTAGCCATAAGGAGGAAACAGATAATGGAATTGACCAACGAACTTAAGCAAACTCTTAAAAAGTTAAGACTATCGGGTGTATTGTCTACTCTCGCAGACAGAGCATCGTATGCCAAGGGGGTTAAACTGTCCCATTTCGAGTTTAAGGAGCTTGTGTTGAGAGACGAGGTGGACAGAAGGGAGCATGGCTCTCTGAACAGGCGTATTCAAAATGCGAGGCTCAATCCGCAACAGACAATCGAGCGTTTTGACTGGGATGCACAAATAACCATAGACAGGGATCGGATAAAAGACCTCTTGAGTCTTAACTTCATGGACAGACATGAAAACGTTATATTCTGCGGGCCTGTGGGTGTTGGAAAGACGCATATCGCGAACGCTCTGGGGTTAATTGCCTGCCGTAAGGTACGCAACGTGCTGATACTAAAAGCAAACGATATGTTTACGGTACTCCTCCAAAGCCGGGCGGATAACTCTCTCGGCAAAGAACTTGTCAGGTTAATCGGCATGGATCTGCTCATCATAGACGACTTCGGCTTGAAAGCACTTACGCAACAACAGTCCAACGATATCTATGAAGTCGTCGTAGAGCGTTACGGCAGGGCCTCTACTATAATCACCAGTAACCGGCATGTAGATGAGTGGACGCCGTTGTTCGTTGACCCGATTATGGCTAACTCGGCTCTTGACCGGCTTGCCCACAATGCCCATCAGATTATAATCGAGGGGGAAAGCTATAGACGTAAGCTGGCGCCTAAGTACAAGGAATGACGGCTGTGGAAATGGCAGGATTATTGAAAACTCAAAAAACGAGTTTCCAACAATCCTTTTAACAACTCTCAGCAAAGGACGCTTCGAGTTGTTAACATTCCCACAAGCCGCTACTACAAAAGATTTTTGTGAAAAAGAAAAAGGGCAATTTATGATACTATACTATCAACTTTGAAAATCGACGATTGAGTGCTGCAGGTGGATCAATTAGCTTGAAAAACTAGTGGCTCAATTAACGTGAAAAATGACAGGCCATTTAGTTCTTTTACCTTATCTAAATTATGACCATAATAAATTTACAAAATACAAAAAAGGTACAGGAGATGCATACTGGACTACAGAAGCTATCAAGTTTGGAGATACACTAATCGCAAGTCTTGTACATATAGACAAAGGCTTAAAAGAAAATTCAGGGACAACTCCTCGTCCACTATGGATAAATGCAAGTAATTTTATCAGTAAAAAGGAAGAAACAGTTATCATTGCGATAGATGCAGAAAAGAGGAAGCTTAATGAAATTAACGCAACAATTGATAAGCTTCAGATCGAGCTTACAGATGAACGAACACTAAAAGATCTACTTTTTGAGCAGGGTAAGCCTTTAGAAAACGCAGTAATAAAAGCCCTTAAACTTTTAGGATATAAAGCAGAGAACTACAACGATGGAGAACTTGAACTCGATCAAGTTATAGAGAGTCCAGAAGGTCACAGATACATTGGCGAATGTGAGGGGAAAGATGAGCAGGATATAAACATAACAAAACTCCGCCAATTAATGGAATCAATGAATGCCGATTTTAACAGAGACGAAGTAAAAGAAAAGGCTTTTGGAATTCTATTTGGCAACCCTCAACGTTTAATGCCTCCAAAGGATAGAAAGCTGGATTTTACGAAAAAATGCAAAACAGGTGCTATCCGAGATAAAATTGCACTCGTAAAGACTGCTGATTTATTTACTGTGGCAAAATATATAGCCGAGTCTAATGATCAAGCGTTCAAAGAGAAATGCAGAAAGGTAATTCACGATGGACTTGGTGATACAGTTGTGTTTCCGGGCGTGCCAGAGAATAACTTTATGGAATAACTATGTCATGTTTAAGTGAAAATTATCAGAACCGTGAAAAGGATCATTATACCAGGCTGCACGCATAGGAATAATGAAAGCACAAAAGATGAGGAGGGGAAAGCCTTCCCCTCGCTTCGGCCGCAAAATGCGCGTCATTACGCTACCCCTTCTGCGGGGAAGTTCCCCCGCAACGCCCCCAAGGACTGCCAAAGAACTGTCAATCGACAATCTTATTAATCCTATGATTGCAATTTGGTATAAGGTATTTTACCGCATTTTCTTCTTTACCACTTGACTATGCTTAGTTAGACGTTCTAAAATAAGTGATGGACTATAAGTTGCCTTTTCGATTAAAGAAAAAGAGTTGCTGCGTGGTTGCTACCTGTCCAATTTTGGACATTGTTACACAGGGAAACAGTGAACAGGAAGCTAAAGCCAATTTAATTGAAGCCACAAGGCTTTTTCTTATAACCTGTATTGAGCGAGGTACTATCGATGAAGTACTAAAACAATGTGGATTTGACCCTTTTAAAAGAACGACACTAAAAGAGAATCAGTATATATCCGTATCAGTACCCTATTTCACGGCTCATAACCAAAATAAATGCCACGCTTAACGCCGGTAAACTGGAAAGTCCTTGAGTGCATATTCCAGGAGCTTGGTTTTGTACTGCACCGTCAGGAAGGCTCACACCGTGCCTACGTTAAAGCCGGTGTCCTTAGACCGGTAATCTCCCTATTTACAATAACATAGAAGTGGACATTATCAAAAGCAACATGAGAACAGCTTGCCTTGACAGAAAAACGTATTTTACGTTACTCGAGAAATGCAAGCAGCGCGCCTAACCTGTATAAAATAGACGTATAGTTTACATCCACAATGGGCCGGTATTTTATAACCAACCCGAAATCAAAATAACCCGGCTACAGCTCTTTTATTAACGAAATGAGTTCCTCGGCCGAGATCTTGCCGCTGACGTCGCTGCCTTCCAGAAGGCTATCTGCTAGTTCCTTCTTATCGTGGTGCAGCTTTACGATCTTCTCTTCAATGGTGTTTCGCGTTACCAACTTATAAATCGTTACCGGGCGTTTCTGCCCTATCCGGTGTACTCTGTCGGAGGCCTGATCCTCTACCGCCGGATTCCACCACGGATCCATATGTATAACGTAGTCCGCCGCGGTCAGGTTCAACCCGAATCCGCCGGCCTTTATGCTGATTAGAAAGATGTCTCCCTCTCCGGCTTGAAAAGCGTCCACCGATCTTGCACGTTCTTTCATAGGCGTGCTGCCGTCCAGGTACTGGTACGAAATGGACTTATTGTCGAGAGCCTCCCGGATGATCCTCAGATGGCCCACGAACTGGCTGAATACCAGCGCCTTGTGCTTATTTTCCAAAAGCTCGTCTACGATTTCGGTAAACAAGTTCAGTTTACTGCTCGGTATGTTTATATCTTCGGTAACCAACCTGGGGTTACAACAGGCCCGGCGTAGTCTCATTATCTCGGCGAGGATGTTAATTAGTTTTTGTCCCGGTGCGCCGTCCGTATTTTCGATCTTTTCCAGGGCCTTGAGCCTGAGTGCTTCGTAAAAGGCCGCCTCCTCCGGGGACATCTCTACCTGGAGCACGATCTCCGTCCGTGACGGCAGCTCTTCTAAAACCTGGGCCTTCGTACGCCGCAATATAAACGGCTGTATCAGCTTTTTCAAACGTTTGCGGGCGTCTTTGCTGCCGTATTTCTCCACCGGCACGGCGTACCTCTGGTTAAACCTGTCCAATGAGCCGAGTAAGCCGGGATTAATGAAGTTAAACAGGTTCCATAGCTCTCCAAGATGGTTTTCTATCGGCGTGCCCGTGGTGATAATCTTGAAGCCGCCCTTGAGTTTCATTGCAGCCTGCGACCTTTTAGTAGTGAAATTCTTAATCGCCTGTGCCTCGTCCAGTACTATCGATTGCCACTCAACTTCACGAAGAAGCTCCTCATCCTGCTGAAGTAATCCGTAAGTGCAAAGCAAAACGTCGTTGGGTTTTATCTCTTCGACAATCCGGCTTCTTTCCTTACCGCCAAATACGACGATATTCAGCGTCGGTGCAAAACGCTCTATCTCGTTTACCCAGTTGGACAAAACGGACGTAGGCACAATAACCAGAGTCGGCCCGCCGTGTGAGCGCTCCAGTATAACCGCGAGTGCTTCCATGGTTTTACCTAATCCCATGTCGTCGGCAAGACACGCTCCTACGCCCCAGTGGGCCAGCTTCGAGAGCCACTTAAAGCCCTCGACCTGGTAATCGCGCAGTTCCGCCTGCAAAGTCGACGGTAATACGGAGCGTACGTCCTCGATTTCGGCAAATCGTTTGGTATACTCTTTCCAGTCGTCGTCGGAGTCGAACTGCCCGGCACTGTTAAAAAACTCCTGCACTGCCACGCACGCGAGGGGGTGCATACGTATACCTTTGGCGTTGCTCTCGGTATAGGCTTTCATCTCTGTCAGCCTGCGTTTGAACTCGCGGGTAAGCGCTATGAATCGTCCTTCCTCAAGTTTTACGAAGCGGCTCTCCCCGTCGTCGAGAAGTTCCAGGAGACGTTTTAGTTCTACTACCGTGCTATCGTCTAATTGAACCTTGCCTGATACGCTAAACCAGTCATTTTCCCGTTTAACCGACAACTTAAGGCTGTCGAAAGACAGTTGGCGTGTTACCCTGAATTTCTGCCCCTCCTGCCAGTCTATTACAGCGTCCTCACCAATCTCCTTTAGCTCCAGGAGTAACTGAAGACACTTATCGGGGTCGTCGATGATCCACTCCCAGTTGGCGCCCTCTGCTTCACTAAGTACCGAACAGGCGTTTTCTATTTTCCGTGCTCTGAGGATTTCCTCCTCAAAATTTCGCCGGGTCTGGAGAGTCTTTCCGGCTATCTCCACTACGAGGCTAATGCCCCCGGCTCCGGGTTTAAAGTATGGGCCGTCGCTGGAAAACGGCCTTATGAGAATTTCGGCTTTCAATCCGTTTCCAAATGGAAACAGACGTACGTGGGGCTGGGTATCCGCTGTGACGTCCTCGGCATTTTCCAGATTAATACCCATCGAGGAATGAATCGGCACAAGGGAAGAGATGCCGGCTATCGCCTGAAGAACTTTTTCTTTTGCAACGTGCGGTACCCGTAGTCCCTTGGAGCCGAGAATATTGTTGAGTTTTCGGTGCTCTTCGGTGAACTCTATGATTTTATATCTCGTTGGAGTCTCACTGATCAGCTTGATTTCATCACCTGACAGGCCTTCGATGGCAGGTGAAAGTTTTAGTAAATAGCCGTCTTTGGTTTTCTCTATTACAAACTTTGGAGAATCGTTTACCAGTTCCAGTTTATCCATTGCCGGGTTGTCCAGAAAAAGCAGAGGATGTCCCACCATTTCACGTAAGGCCTTCTTCCAATTTATTTTATAAGGCGCGAAACCATACATCACGTCTCTCTCTATCGCGGTGCAAATGCGTATATCCTGCGGCGTCAGACAATCGAACTCCCCGGTAGCATTCCCCCCGTATAACCGCTTCAGGGCTATAGCCTTTCCCTTCAACCAGCCCCCGTTTGCCAAACTTCTCTGTTCTTTAGGGGTTATGCCGCAATAATCTTCGGTTATATTTAGTAGCCATACGAGACGGGAAGCCTTTTTCGCGGAGAGTGTCGTGCTCTTTTCGATGGAAAAAACGCCGATTAACGCGTTAAGAGAACGTTCCCATGGCTCCTCGTTTAAATTTAACAATGCCACCAGTCCTCTCGATCCTGATTCTTCCTGGCTTTTCGACACGTAATCTTCTAATTTATGATACCCTTTTTCTATATGTGATAACAGATTGGCCATGTCCATAGCCCAAAGTTCATATCCGCCTTGTAAAGCTTTCCGGTATAGCGTATACAGGCCGGAAACTTTATCTTTAACCATCTTAGGATTAATATAATATGAAGCGAGATAGTAGAAAAAAGCCGATATACAGTCAGTAGCATTAGAAATGGCGCGTGAGGACAGCAGTTCTGCGGCCTCGCTATTTTTACCGTTCAGGCAATAGTGGATGGATCTTATACTCATAAAAGATGCTATATACCTGTAATATGGCGTCTTATTTATCATGTCTCCGTATGTTACGAAAAATTCGTTGTCGCCCTTTTTAAGTTTGGCTATTAAAAAGAAAAGTCCGGTTATATCGGTAAAAAATACCTTTCTCCTATGAATGGTCCTCTGCAGGGTCTTAAGAGCCGCTTCATATTCTTCTATCGACCCGTCGATATCGCCTTTAAGAAGGTAATACCAACCCAACAGGGTTTGTGCATACGAGTTACTCCTGTCATTTTCTATGAGCTCGAATGCTTCGTCGAGTTTACCCTGGGACATTAATACCGTCGCCAGCAAAGAGCGCATCGTGGATTGTTGTTTCCAGTCGGGAAGGTCTTTATACGTTTTTAACAGTTCGAGAGGTTCGACTATAGGCTCGAAATTCATTATCGCATCATCGATAATTTCATGTAGCGCCAGTGCCTGGAGAATTATCGGAAGGGTTTTAAACCATTGCATCCTGAACGGAGTATTGCAAATTCTGCAATATACCCTGGCATTTACAAAGTATGAAGGATCCTCCGACCATCCAAGGTTCGCATATTTCATTACTTTCTCTACGTCATGGGTATAAAACCCTATGCGTATCTCCCGAACGAATCTATCATGAAAAAAAGTATGGTAACGGTAATATCTATAGTCCTGGACGGGAAATATTTGTTGTACCGCTTGTGTCATTTTATCGAATACATTATCTTGTATCGCTTTGAACGTCGCTTCATTCTTTACAAAGTCGATACATTCGAGATTTTTGCCGATAAAGCCTATTTCCTTCAATCTTCGAAGGGCAGGCTCCAGGTCTTGCAGCAAAGGCGATTTCCCCTTCGATATTTTGATCTCGGCTTTTTTAAGACACTCCAGGATATTTCTGCTATCCGCACGTTCGTAAATAATCGAGATGATCTGTAACACTCTCCTCTCGAATATAATCAAACTTCCGTATATGGAATTAAATCTATCGATATCGTTTATAGTTATCATCAGCTTTACAACCGGTGCTTTAAAAAATTAGCGATATATTTTCGTATATTCGTAATAATCGCGTAAATAACACCAATTATGAATACCGGCACGGATATAACGTTCCCGATGGGCGTCAATTTATTGTGGGATTCGGCTCTTGTTCGAAAAATACCGGCCGGCGATTTATTTACCGCGGTTATCGAATCCTTCGAAAGATTAAACGACGATGGCGTCCCGATGGATTCTTCTACGACACCCGGAACTTTTACGGCACTTATAACTTTTATGGCATTTACAACTTTTACGGCACCGGCAACGTCGCGGAGGTATGAAAACACTATGTTTGTCAAATAGATTCGCTTTACGTTTAAGTCATGTTTCAGCATTTTAAACGCATTATAGTTAAAACCATTACCCGATAATTCGAAAAACATCTGCATCGGGCACAGAAATCCTTCCAAGCCCTTTTCTATCTTTGCGGTATTATTAACTATCGAATACAGATTATGTAGCGCTTCTTTTAGATTACCGAAGATATTTATTATACGATTGAGTTGTATTTTCAAGTTAATAGCTCACGTTGGCAGATCATGCCGATAATTAATGTTATAATAATCTCCGGTAAAAATGGATACGATGCTTCCACGGTACCCTCCGCCGGTCGGGAAATGCGAAAGAGGGGAGTCGAACCCCTATGCCTTGCGGCACTGGATCCTAAGTCCAGCGCGTCTGCCAGTTCCGCCACTCTCGCGTTATTAACATTGCTAATTGTACAAGGTTTTTCGAGATTTCGTCAAACTCTTTAATTTCGGGCCAGTCCACGCGGGAAAAAACAAGCGGGCCATGGTGGCCCGCCTGCAGATTTACAATTCGTTACCGGTCTGTATTTCGTTACCGATTTATATTTTGTTAATGGCTTTCTGTTGCCGGTTTAGCTTTCTTGGCGTGTTTTTCGCCATCGGCCCTCTTGTGGAGCCATGCCGATATGGCCGGGGCGAGTTCCTTCTGGGACTTTCCTCCAACGAAAACGCCGATGTGGCCGCCTTTAAACTCGTATAATTCTTTATCCGTGCTTCCGATCAGATCGTTCAGCGGTTTTGTGGCATCCGGTGGAACTATGTGATCTGCGTTAGCGAAGATATTTAACAGGGGCATGGTAGCGTTTTTGAGGTTGACCTCTTTGTCGCCGATTTTAAGGGTGCCCTTGGCCAGCTTGTTTTCCTGGTACATGTCTTTGATGAATTGCCTCATGCACTCACCAGCCTGGTCCGGGCTGTCGAATATCCATTTTTCCATCCTCATAAAGTTGAGGAGTTTTTCCTTGTCCGATATGACGTCTACCATGCCCACGTATTTGCCCACGTTCAGAGTAATGGGCATGAGCATGAGGAAGCCGTTGTTAAGGAAGTCGCCGGGAATCACTCCGTACGTATCGACAAGGGTATCGGCGTTGATGTTCCTTGACCAGTTAAAAAGGAGGCCTTTTTTCACCGAGAAGTCGATGGGAGTAACGAGGGTAATCAGGTTTTTAATCTTTTCCGGATGAATAGACGAATACATGGCGCTGAACGTGCCACCCTGGCAAATTCCCATGAGGTTAACCTTGTCGGAGTGGGTGCTTTCCCTGATGAAGTCTACTGCGTCATCGAGGTAAACGTTTATGTAATCGTCGAGGGATACGTACATGTCGGCCTTGGTGGGGTAACCCCAGTCTATTATATAGAGGTCCAGACCATGGTTGAGCAGGTTTCTTACTATACTCCTGTCGGGCTGAATGTCCAGCATATACTCTTTGTTAACTAGAGCGTACACGATGAGCACCGGCACCGGGCAGGTGACCTTCCCTTCGTTTTTGTAGTGGTAGAGCTTCATCTTATCCTGCTGAAAGACCAGGTCTTTCGGTGTAACGCCAACGTCTATATCTTCGAGCCCCATGATTGTCTCGGACCCTTTGAGTATCTTCTGGCCCAGGTCGTTAAGTTCTTTCGAGATGTTTTTTGTGTCAAAAGTTAAAAAAGGTGTTTTCATATTACCACCTCCTTCTCAGTCTTTTCAGTCTTTTCAATTTTCGAGCTTCCTTTTTTCTCCAGGGCGCGGACTCTCTTTTTGAGCTCGTATATAGTCTTATATACGTCGTCCATTTCAGAGCGCACCGGAATGGGCAGGTCTACCAGGAAGAGCTCCAGTAGCTTGTGGAATTGCCTCCTGAATTCGAGTGCCGACTCCAAAAGCATGCCCTGCACTTTGGAGAACTCCTCCGTGTTGAAGAGCTCGAAGTATTGGGCCTCGTTGACGTCGCTCCATATTTTGTAGAACTCGTTATAGCTCTTTACTTCCTCTCCTGCCTTAACCTTTGCTGCGATAGTCTCGATCACCTTTTTCATGGCCTTCTCACCGGCCAGGTACATGTTATGCTGGAACTCTGCGCTCCGGGCTATATAAACGGAATACATGTCCATGGTGCGCAGTATGAGTTCGAGTTTCTCCCTGTCCTTGCCGACCTGGGGAGTTTTGAAGACTTTGCCGATGGTATGCTCGAAGGCGTTGTAGAGGTTATGGAACATGTTCATGCTGGCATTAGGGTCTGCGGACGATCCAATGTCGGTGAATATGTTCAGGTTTTTCTGTAAGGCGTCCGCCCAGGGGTTAACGTAGTTCTGTGCTGCGGAGCCCCAGGTCTCGATGAGTTTGGAGGCTTGTCCGAACATCTCGGCTGCGGCCTCAGGCGAGGTAAAGCCAAAAACCTTGTCGAGGAGCTCTTTGTACTTGGCCGGATCCAGGAGATCCTTATATGCGTCCGGGTTTAAAGTGTTTTCCTGCATGGCTCTCAAAAGTGGTGACCATAACTCGAACACCTTCATGTATGAATCAAAACTACGAAAAAGCTTCGACGCCGTGTCTTTCCCTAAGCCGGAGGGTTGGAGCTTCATCATTTCGTCGTAGGATTTGCCTATTGTCTTAAGCCACGAGTTGTACATACCAAATATGTCCCCTCCCATGGCGCCTTCCTTTGGCATACCCATGGAGAAAAAGGTTTTTTGCATGTTCGTGGCAGTGCTCATCCAGTTATCGATGAATTCTTTCTGTCCCTTCAACAACGAGTCGAAAAAAGATGCACTACCTTCCATCTTTTTGTCCTCCTCAATTCATTTAGGTTTTTTGGCCGCCCCAAAGCGGCCATTCTGCCGTGTAATCTTTTCGATATTGGCCAAACGATTATCTATTTATTGTCCAAACAATTATTGGCCAACGATTGGCTAAGCGATAGTATCCAGGCCGTTAAACACAATTTTCCACTATTAGCGGGAAGTTGCCAACGTACCCTCATTTATCGAATTGCTCTACTATTCCGACGGCCAACGTATCTCCGCAGTGAAGGGAGACTATTTTTTCGACATTCCCTTAAAGAAGTCGAAAAAAGACTTTGTTAGCTCCTTACTCATTTCCGTCTGCTTTTCGAGAGTGTTTTTCCATGCTTCCTGCATAGACTTGCTTCCGTCTGTGAATACCTCTACGTTCATCCTGTGCATGGTGTCTTTTAAAAAGGCGTTTTCCTTGCGGAGATCATCGTTCTCTTTTAAAAGCTCGTCATACTTCTTCCGCGAAACGAAGCCCAGGTCGGAGTAAAACTCTATCATTTTCTCGAAGGCATTTGCCCCCAACATGAAATTGTTTTTTTCAGGCGAAAGATTAAATGCCTTTCTCGCTGCCTCCATGCCTTCTTCCTGCATCCTGGTAAAATAATCCTTGAATGCGTTCTTAAACAAAGGATTGGAATACAGGTTCATTAGATTCTTTAATAAATCGTCGCTCATGGCTTAAAAGACCTGTTCATAACCGAAGTGTCTCCTCCTTCATAATTACTACATTTCTAATACTTCTAATACAAGGCTATAATATATCCTTTCAAAGAAATAAGTCAAGCCAAAATGGAAATGTGTTATACCAAAATGGAAATGTGTGTCAAGCCAAATCAGACAGCCTCCAGCACCACTGCCGATGACTGGGCACCGAGGCCGTAACTTATGGTTACGAAGACCTTGCCGTTGGTTGGCACGTGATTGGCGCTTATGGGAAGGGTTTTAAAGGCTTCACCGGCTCCCCGGAAGTTGAGCGTACCGGGAACCATACCATTTTTCAGGGCCATTACGCCTATAATCGCCTCGGCTATGTCGCTTGCCGCCGCCATATGCCCGGTATAGGGTTTCAATCCGCACACAGGCACGGCAGCCCCGCCACACAGAGTACGAACGGAGTTTAACTCGGACCTGTCGCCTTTGACCGTGGCACTTCCGTGGGGACATATGAAGGCCATGTCCTCAAGATCCAGGCCTGCGTCCCTGAGAGCCCCTTCTATAACCCTTTCGATAACCATGTCGGGAACGCTTATGGACGAGCCACCGGAGTATTCTATGGCACTTCCAAATCCCCTCACGACGGCGTGTATCGTCGCTCCTCGCTGCTTTGCAACCTGCTCGTTCTCCAGCACTATGGCCGCCCCCCCCTCCGAGGGAATGAAGCCGTCCCTGGTACGGTCAAAAGGCCTGAACGATCTCTCGCCGCTTAAGCACCGGGACAACAGCCCCAGACCGGACATCTCGTACAGTGGCACCTCCGTTATCCAGTTTCCACAACCTACGGCCAGGGCTATGTCGGCCCTGCCCTGGGAAATGGAGCGGGCCGCGAACTCCAGCGCCTGCGCGCCACATGGCGAGAGGGTGGCTATGGTCGTGTTTGGCCCCATGAAATTAACGAAGGCACTGAGTACGCTAAAAAGGTTATTGGAAATCGATTCGAGGAGAAAGAAAGGGTTTACCTTTTTCAACGTGGAGGAGTTGAGTTTGTGAGTGTCCACGTTGCGGAATGTTCCCCGGGTGGCGTCTTTCAGTGCCGGGTACATGAAGTCGTATCCAACCTTCGTAAGGTCTCCGGATGCGACGTAGAGGGCCCTTCTGGAGGGTGCTATGCCAGCCATTTCGGTTTCGGCCGTTTCAACCGTTTCGGCTTTTTGCGGAGGGTTACCGGCACCGGTGCGCAGAGGGTTGCCGTAAGCGGGATGCAGGCCGGCATGGCGTATGGCATCGAGAGCCGCGGCAAAACCAAGAACCGATCCGCGGTTTAGAAACTTCATCTGGCTCTGTAGCTTTACCGGTATTTCGAAAGGATATGGCTGCAGATTCACCTTGCCCATGTACTGGAAATTCTCCGGGCAGCCTTCCCTTGGGTAACGGGCTAAGCCGGTCTTATGCCCGGTAACGGCGGCAAAGTTCTCCTGAACCCCCGTGCCGAGGGAAGTTACAAGGCCCATGCCCGTTATGGCGACTCCCTTACCGGTCACAACTGCACCCTGTCACACTGCACTCTGTCATACTGCCCCCTGCCAAATAATTGCATCATGTTCTATTGTATACTTTCACAACTGTAGTTGCCTTGTGAGTATATTGAAGAACCTTCGCTGCTCTTCCATTTCTTCGAGTTCGCCAAGAGGTGTAACGATTCCGGAAAACTCGGCAACGACCTTTTTCTTGCCGTTTACGAAACCTACCGCGCTAAAGCTCGCCGTCGATGCGGCTGCCGGTGAAGTATCCGCAGAGGCGCCGGCGATGCCATCGATGCTATCGAGTGCCTTAACCTCTATCTCTATCTGGTCGCCCGGCAAGGCAAAGCCGTAAAACTTACACTTGTCAACGCGTTGAAGTAAAAACCACTCGCCAAAATCCGACGATGCCGCCCTGAGCCATCCGGCAAGTTGGGCCATGGCCTCCAGCAGGAGCACTCCCGGCATAACCGGGCTCTTAGGGAAGTGAAATTCGAGAAAATCTTCGGTCATGGCTACGTTTTTTACGCCATTTATACTTTCGCCTGCATTCCATTTGGTTACCCTGTCTACGAGTAAGTATCGCATGTTTTATCTTTTTATCCTGCGTCCTTCGAATATCCGGCTTCATCCGAAGTGTTTGTGCTAGTGTTAATAATAACGGATGCGGTGGCGTACTCCCCGCTATGGGAGATGGAAAGAGCGATGGATGCGGTTTTGCGCAGATTCGCCAATTTCCCCGCCCATCCAGTAAGCTGTGCCATGGGTTTGCCCGAAGGAGACGAAATTACCTCGATTTCCTTAAACACGCCGGAGGCGGTAAAGCCGGTACCGAGAGCCTTAAGGAATGCCTCCTTGGCGGCAAAACGACCGGCGAGGCAGATAAAAGGCTCGCGCCTTCCCATGCACTCGTTAAGTTCGCCGGCGGTAAACAGTTCCGTAAGAAACGCTCCGCACCTGGATGCAATCGCCCTGAACTTAGGCACGTACACGATGTCTATGCCATGGTAGATCACGAGGCTGTAAGCCCTCCGTCCACGGCTATGGCCTGTCCGGATATGTAGTCGGCCAGGGGTGAGGCCAAAAATGCCACGAGGTTGGCCACCTCCACCGTAGTGCCGATGCGCCCCATGGGGATGCTCTTAACGATCTCCTCTCCGGCGCGCTTGCGCACACGCTGACTCATCTGAGTGTCAATCATTCCGGGCAAAACTGCGTTTACCTGGATACCCTTGGGGGCCAGTTCCACGGCACAAGCTTTCGTGAAGGAGACTATCCCCCCTTTGGAAGCCGCGTAATTCGATTGTCCCCGCGTACACTTCACGGCCGCTATTGACGATATGTTTATAATTTTTCCGGCGTGGCCTATCATCATGAGTTCGGAGGCGTAGCGGCTTGAGAGGTACGTCCCGCGAAGGTTTACGTTGATTACCCTGTCCCAGTCCTTAGCCTCCATGGCAAGCAGGAGTGTGTCTTTAATAACGCCCGCATTATTGACCAGTATGTCGAGGGTCTTAAAAACCTTTCTCACATGACTGAAGAGAGCTTTAACCTGCGCCTCCTCCGACACGTCGGCCCTGAATATGTCTCCGGTACCGCCGAGAGCCTCCTTAAGGCTCTGCGCCTCCTCCTCAGAGCTATTGTATACGGCGACGACAAAGGCTCCCGCCGCGGCGAGGGTTTTCGATATATCCCGGCCGATACCCCTGGCTCCTCCGGTAACGAGTGCTATTTTTCCGGTCAGGTCGATCTTCATTCTAATTTAAATTTGCGTAAAAGCACTGATCAAAGTCATCTCATTATATATTAACCCCGTAATATATTACAAATATTTTTGAAGTTAATGAGCCGCTACGATTTGAGGAAGTCCCGGACGCGATCATTGAAGTAGATGCCGCCTTGGTTGAAGGTGAAAAAACGGTCGTTTGATGGGACTACTCCAATACCACCTGCCAAACTGAGATATTAGCGTAATTTCAATTGCATTTTCCCATCCTATAATTTACAATCCCACTAACCCATTAAAGGAATTAGTTTATGATACTCGTTAAATAGTTTGCTCTTATATAACCGCTAAGGTAAAATAAGGGTAGAAACTTTAATCCGTAAGCATGAAAGGCACTTTAGAACGGCCAGAAGACAGGCCAAAAGGAGGCAAAACGATGACGATAACTTTTGAAGTGAAAGTTTCACATGGCTTGCTTGAGCCTTTAGAGCAAGTGGATTTGCCGGAAGGTGAGAAGTTAACGGTTACGGTTATCAATAAAGCAGAGACCGCCCACCCAAAAGAGACGGGAGAGCAACCTTCCAAGTGGGCGCTTTTAGCGGAAAAGATACATAAAGAAAGCCCGTTAAAAGGCCATGGCAAAGATTTGCTTAAACTGATCAAGGAATTTCGAGAAGACTTTGTCTTTAAACATGATGAATAATCTGTATGAACTTTTTGTTTGATACAAATATTCTGGTTTTTCTGTATGATGAAAGTTTGGAAAATCATACAAAAATCTATCGCAAACTTTCCACTCTGAAGGGTTCAGACAGCCTTTATGTTTCCGTCTTAAGTTTGTATGAAAGGAATACAGTATTTTTAATGGAAAGCCAGACCAGCAAGCATTTTTCAGGGCAACCTTAAAAAGCCTGAGAAATGATTTCCAGGTTTTACCCCTCCCAGAGTCAGGCGCTAAGATTTACGGAGAGCTAAAAAGCCGTCTTAAAGAATTCAGAAACTCAAGCAGGGAAAAATAGCAAAAAGCATAACATTGACGTTATGTTAGCCAGTATAGCCATCGTAAATGGTTGTACTTTGGTAAGTGCTGACAGGGTTTTTGAAGATATTAGCAGAATTAACAACAGGTTTCTTTTCCAAAACTGGCTATCATAATATGCCAAACTATACTTCACAAGTTCATAATTTGAGCATTTTCAAATGTCTGAAAACGCAATGTTAGTACGGGAACAATACCATTAAGGCTGGCAATTTCCAATAGTAATTTGCATACACTCTGGGCGTTAATATCAGTTTCTGTTATCATCGTATATATGGTAACAGAAACCATTATATTAAGGCAATATATTTATGTAATATTCTTGACACAGACAGCCATATTTAAGTCATAACACTGTACTGTATTTAAGGCTTCCATGAGCCTTATTCTGGTGTATTTCAAGTCCGTCGAGCAGCCAGTTGAGCTCTCTGCGTCCTATCTCCAGTGTCCTGTTTGGAATGTCCGGCCATTTGAACCGATCCTTTTCGAGACGCTTTTGCCACAGACAGAAACCGTTATGATCCCAGTACAAGATCTTCACTATGTTGCGTCTGCGATTGCTGAATACAAAGAGATAACCTGAAAATGGATCAAGTTCCACAGAATCCCTTCAACAACAATGGACAACCCGTTAATAGATTTGCGCATATCCGTAGGGCCCGCCGCCAGATAGACACGGATATTCGATGCCCCTCGATACATCAGCTTCGCTCCAAAGTTTCAATAAGTCTATGAAGGGTGACGGGCTTGAAGCCGTCTCCAACTTCGATTCGGTATCGCTGACCTATCATCAGGCTTACAGCGGAATCCAGTGGAATGCGATACAAAGGACTAGACTGCCGGACAAGCCGGAATGACGGAAAGGGCAATGACGTCGATTTTATCTACCCGTCATTCCGGCTTGTCCGGCAGTCTAGCCCTGAATCCGTGTGGCTGCTGTATTGCATCCCACTGAATTCCGCTATAGTGATGCGCCTGAGCTTTCATTATCCTCTTCGGGTCGGATTCGTACAGGATAAAAAACCGCCTTTGGTTGAGGTAAGTTGAGTTTAATCTTCCTATAGGTAAAAGTTTTTAGATTCAGTGCATGTTGACGACAGTATTGGGATTGCGTAAGTCCACTTGTTTGCCATGCCTCGATATGTCCCTTCCATAATTGAAGGGCCTCGGCTCTTGATTGCTTCTTTGCTTTGTTCGTCATGATGAACCTCCTTTTTAGGCCCATTATGACATCTTCTTATCTTTCTGTGAAGTTGGGGTTTTATAAACACTTACTCATCAACCGGGAAGCCGGCAAAGCCGGTCTAACTTAGCCAGTCGGCAAGCCTTGCAAACAAGCCGGCTGAGAAAGCTTTCTTTTCACACACGTTGGCGAGAAGTCCGGTGAGTCCCTCCTTTTCATAATGTTTCCTGGCTCTCCGGTAACCCTCACCGTAGACGGGATCATTGTCATCCTCCATCGAGCGAAGAATATACCGGGCCTCCTCGTTACCTATCATTTCGAGCATGAGCGAGCTAACCAGGTTGGCCGTGCCCTCCTCCACCTGAACGGGAAGATGCGGGCAGTGAAGCGCAAACCACGCGTGGGTAAGCTCGTGGGCCAGGACGCACTTAAACCTTATGGCCGATAGCCCGTACAGCACGTAAACCGCGATGCTCCGGCGCGTTAATCCGGGGTTGCTAACCCTTCTGCCGGGGTTGCCGGCGACGACGTTAACCATCGTTTCTTCGGTGAGCGTCATTGCCCCCTGGCTCCTGCTATGGTTAAACCTATTGCCCATTATGCGTCTCAACCCGTCTATGTCCACCATCTCGTAGCGGACGGATCGGAAGTCAAGGCCCAGGCCCAGACCTTCGAGTTTCCCTGAAGTATATTTTATAGCCGCCTGAAGCTGCCCGTCCGTCTTTATGGCGGTCATGTGACACAGTGTGCAAATCTCTCTGCCGTCGGAGTAGCACCTGCCCCCCTGGGTCAGAGCCTCGCAAATGAGACGGCCGCAACAGGAGCAGCCGGTAAGCTTCGCCTTGTGGGCCTCGTGGTATTTGTTACCGTAGAAATCCACATAGTATTTCCCCGACAATGGCCCTCCGCAAACGTCGCACTTTAAGGCTACGTGGGCATCGAAACACCGGTTATGGTAACTTTTCCCGGAAGAGACAACGTATTGGCCCTCTATAACCTCGCCGCAGTGGCCGCACCGCGGGGCTACGTGGTTGAAGTAGCATTCCTTATGGTAAACGTTCTTGCCGCCGGTTAAGTAGAAGTCTTTTATGGGTTTTTTACAGTATGAACAGACCATTATTATTAAAAGCGATGTTCTTTGATGTTCTGAAAACCCCTACTCACACATCAGTCTATCTGAGAGAGGGCCTCAAGCTGGTGAACGGTTACGTTTTATTCATACGTTACAATATAAACCAACCATCACTTAGTGGGCGGTTTTGGAGGTTCAACCTGTTGTTTTGGAGGTTTAACCTTTGGCATTGGTATTATTAGCCGCACAGGTGGCAATCCTCTCTCCACTGGGGCGTCATCCACTAATGAAGGCTTGAGTTTACTTGTGCTTTGATCTCGTCCTTGCTTTCTGTCAAACATTTCAGTCCTCCTACGGGTAGTATTTATTAAAATAATTATTCGCCGACTTTTCTGCTTTACGCAATAATGCTCTTTTATCCGGTAAAGTGTTACTGTCCAAATATTTTTTTGTAATTTCAGCTATCTTAAACTTGACGTTCATTTGTAGATCATGTATCTCTTTTTCTGTTAAATTACCCTCAGAAACGTCATACCATTTTTTTTCGACGGCTAATGTCAAACTTTATAGTCCATATATTAATCCCGGGAATGATTTCAGTCTTGTTTTATAGGGTAAAATTTTGTCAATTATGCTAATTACCTGAGATAAAGCAATGATGCCAGCCCAAATAAAAGGCGCTTTTTGCCAGATTGCCCACCCGGCAATACTAGCGCTCGATGATAACGCAATGATAACAGCAATACACTTGTCCCAAAACTCAGCGCGTAGCAATAAACGCTCCAAATAGTATGAATGAACTTTCAAATCAACAAATTCCTTCCAATATCGCTCCTGATACATAAAGCCTCGCAAACTTTATAAATTGAACTAAATACAATATAAATACGGGTCTTCTTTTATTATTGCAATAATGTATTTATTTGTCAAGAATTGGAACACCGAGATACCGCTTAATGGATTTCTCCCCGGCCTGGCTTTGTCCGCAACAGGTATTACGCCGTACGCCGTCCCTGCCGGTGTATCGCCGCTCATGCGGCATGGCATACTATTCATATCTTAGTGCGACGATGGGGTCGGCACCTGCGGCTTTTTTCGCGGGGTAGACGCCAAAGAAGATTCCAACGAAAGCGGAAAAGAGAAACGCCGCGGCCACAGACCACCACGTTATCGTTATGGGAATATTCTCCCACACAAGCGTGATCAGCCAGGCCAGGGCCATGCTTAACCCTATGCCGCCTAACCCTCCCACGGCACTCAACACCACCGACTCGGTTAAAAACTGCATCAAAATGTCACTGTTCTTTGCCCCCACGGCCTTCCTTATGCCTATCTCCCGTGTTCTTTCCTTGACCGAGATGAGCATCACGTTCATAATGCCTATTCCCCCTACAAGGAGAGATATGGCCGCTATGCCTGCCAGCACGCTCGTGAGCACTCTCAATATCTTGCCCATTACGGCGAGCATCTCGTCCTGGGACATGATGGTGAAGTCCTCCTTGCCGGCGTGGCGCCTTTTAATGATGGCGATTATATCCCTTTTGGCGTTTTCCATGTCGGATTCCGAAGCAACCTTAAGGGTAATATTAAAAAGTGAATCCGTGTCGAAAAGATCCCGTGCCGCCGTTGTGGGTATGAGGACCACGTCGTCGATGTCAAAGCCCAGTGTCACTCCCTTTTTCGCCATGACGCCGATAACCCGGTACTTGGCGTCTCCCAGTGAAAGGAGGGTACCCAGGGGGTTTTTGTCGCCGAACAGGCTATTTTTAACCGTCCTGCCGAGTACGCACACCCGCCTTTTGGCGTCGATTTCCTCGGCGGTAAACTTCCTTCCCACGTCTATACCGAGGTTTCTAATATCGAAGTAGGGCTCCGTTACACCCACTACGTAAGTGTCCCTGTTTTTACCGTAGTACTTAACGTAGGCGGTGCCTATGACGACTGGTACGGCGTGCTCCACGTACCGGCTGCGTCTTTCGAGAATGCGGGCGTCGTCAAATACCAGCTTCCTCACGGTGGACGTGCCCATGTGCATACCCCCCTCCTTGGCCGTCTTGCCCGGCACTACGATGAGAATATTCGTGCCGAGTTCTCCCAGCTCTTTCCATATGTACTTTCTGGCCCCCTCGCCTATGGCTATGAGCAGTATGACCGCGCATACCCCTATTATGACGCCCAGCATCGTGAGCGCGGCGCGGCCCTTATTTGCCGCTATCGAGTCCCACGCCTGGACGGCATACTCGAATGTTCTCATCGGTGTTTTCACTTCGTTTCCATTAGTGCTTTCATCGGCGTTCGAATAGGTATTTTCATGATCGCAGAAAAACTCCGTCCCTTATGGTTACGATGCTATGCGCTTTTTCGGCCACTCCCGTATCGTGGGTTATGAGAATTATCGTTATGCCCTCAGCGTTGAGTTCGTCAAATAGTGAGATTACGTCCGCTCCCGACCTGGAGTCAAGGTTGCCGGTGGGCTCGTCCGCCAGTATCAGCCTTGGGGAATTGACGAGGGCCCTGGCTATGGCAACCCTCTGCTGCTCGCCGCCGGAGAGTTCGTTTGGCCGGTGGGCGTACCTGTGCGACAGACCCACGCGCCGGAGCATGGACGTTGCCAGGGCTTTCCTCTCAGGCGGCGGCATAGCCGTGTATATGAGCGGAAGCTCTACGTTTTTCCAGGCCGGCATCCTGGCTATCAGGTTAAATTGCTGGAAAACGAAGCCAATCTTTCCGTTTCTGATTTCCGCAAGTTCGTCCATGGCGGCCTGGCTCACGTCCAACCCCCCAAGGTGGTACGTGCCGGAGGTTGGTCTGTCGAGGCAGCCTATGATATGCAGAAGCGTTGACTTGCCGGAGCCCGATGGCCCCATGATAGCAATGTACTGCCCGGCCTTCACGTCAAGATCTATCCCCTTGAGCACTTCCAACGCTCCGTCACCAGTGCCGTAGCTCTTTTTGACTCCTTTCAGGACAACCATTTCACATGTAAATGTAATATTTCCGGCTTTAATATTTTTGGCATCGATGCTTTTTACCCGGCATTAAAATTCCATGCTCCCTCAAAATATTATGTTATCATAATCGCGGCATCCGTGAAGAAATTTATTCGCTTATCCATTGCATACGACGGCACCGGCTATCTGGGCTGGCAGGTGCAGCCTTTTGGCTTAACGATACAGGGTGTCGTCCAAGAGCATATTCAGAGGATAACGGGCCACCAGGTGCGCCTCACCGGGTCAGGCAGAACCGATGCGGGCGTACACGCTCTCCAGCAGGTGGCCGTGTTTTCGACCACGTCAACGTTGCCACCCGAAGCCTTTGCGCGGGCCCTGAACTCGACGCTTCCGCCCGATATAACCGTGCTTGACGCCAGTTACACAAGCGAAGACTTCCATCCACAGTACGACGCGGTGAAAAAGCGCTATTCATATCTAATCTCGACCCGCGGCCACATTCGTACCTTTGGCTGCCCGCAGGACGTCCATGCGGCAAGCATTGGCCTGCGGCCATCTCCTTTTGCCCACCGCTACGCCTGGCAAGTGAATTACCCTTTAGACATGGGGTCGATGGCGATGGCCCTTGGCTATCTCACCGGCAGGCACGACTTCAAGGCCTTTTCGGCCACCGGCACCGACGTTATGAGCACCGAAAGGATAATATACGAAATATCGATAACCCGTACGAGCGGCATAGGCTTCATGGACTTCCGGATAAGCGGCGACTTCCTGAAGTTCGGCATAGAGGCAAGCGGTTTTCTGCGCCACATGGTGAGGAACCTTGTGGGTACACTGGTTGACGTAGGCAGAGGGAAACTCCAGCCCGGCGATCTCGCAAAGATACTGGAAGAAAGAGACAGAAGGAGAGCAGGCCAGTGCGCCCCTCCAAAAGGACTGTTTCTCGAGAAAGTTTTCTACTTATAGCTATTCATACCAGGTGGCAATCATAAAAGTAATATGATATTATCGATACTCAGCGCTTTGGCAGTCATCGGGGGGCGTTGCGGGGGGCCTCCCCCGCAGAGAGGGTAGTCGCCAGGACGCGTTCTTTGCCCCCTTTGGAAACCCCCTTTAAGGACGCGTATGCCGCGACACCTGGGGTTCATCAGTCTTGTTTTGGGGGTCAAGGGGGCGAAGCCCCTTGAGGATTATCCATTTCTTTGTCATTGTTTTGCTTCGCTTGCAATGACATCGTTGAGGCTTTTACTCTTATAACCGCAACTTGGTCTCAGTTTTTCACCGGAGGTCCGGCTTTTTCTTCAGGTGCTGCTCTTTCCTCCGGTTCCACCGATTGTGAGTATTCTTTTTCGATATCGAGCTTCTTGTTTACGAGTTTGATAGTGATTTTCCCGGCAGGCACTTTCAATTTTGATTGCGGTGTAGTCCCGTAGGACGTGCCGTTTATGAAAATTTCCGCATCAGGAGTGCTCCACACGTTTATATACCCGTACCGGCCCGTGGGGGGTGTCGTCGTTGTTGACTTCGGTGTCATGCCGTGAAAAATAAACAGTGTCAATCCGATGGCAATGATAGCGGCAAGTGTAATCGCTCCCACCGTGTAGGTTCGCTTGTTGCCAGCGGGAGCTGTCCCGACGGTTTCCATTGCAGTGGACTTTGGCGGTTTTGCAACCATGTTGAAAACCTTGTCCGCGGTTTCTTCGGTTATTCGTGGTGTCTTTACGTAGGTTTCCTTAAGTTGTCTAAGGGTATCGGCGGGTATTTTACCGTCATGATCATTGCACGCCGCCTGCATGGTGTCGATGTATTCGGCTTCCCAGTCCAGAGGCGGCAGCTTGCAGGCTTTGCGTACTTCGTGCTCTAATTTTTGTGCAACATCCGAAGTAATCTGATGTTCGCCAAGGAATGAATCGAGAAAGAGTCTGTCTTTCAGCGATAATACCCTGGCGGCTAAATAGCTTTCAAGAAGTTCTCTGTATTCGTTTGCCGGGTTTCGTTTGAGAGCTTCTTTGAACTCCCTGATAGTCTTATACCTGTCCTCTATACGTACGGCAAGGGAATAGAGTATGGCATTATTAAGTTGCGCAGAGACGTCAAGCCCTTCGATGCCCGATGGCTGCTGTAGTTCGTCCATATATACGCGATTTGTCGCCGGTGGCGGCAGAATGCCGGTAATCATCAGATAAAGCATCGCACCGCAGGCGTAAACGTCAGTCCATGAGCCGATGCGTCCCTTTGAGGAGTATTGCTCAAGCGGCGAATAACCGGGCTTAAGCACAACGTCGAGGCTGCGGCTTTGTTCGCCTACCACATGCCGGGCGGCACCGAAGTCTATTAAAATAGGAGTTGTATTTTTTACAAGATATATATTTTGCGAGGAGATGTCCCGATGGTATATGCCGTGTGCGTGTACCTCCTGCAGCGCGTCCATAATAGGGAAAAGGATAGCCAGAGCATCCTCTACGGAGAGCTTTCCCTGGTGGTTCTTGAGGTAAGCCGCCAGTGTCTCTCCCTCAATATAGTCCATAACGATGTAACCCGTGTTGTTTTCCTCGAAATAGTTAATAACGTGGACTATGTGTGGATTATGGGAAAACTTGGCTACGCTTCTGGCTTCGGCGATAAAAGATTTGAGGCCGTCGGTAAAAAATGCCTCCTGATCGCCCTTGAAAGGGATGACGGTACTCTTGCTTATCTCTCTGCCGGCCAGAGATGATGGCAAATATTCCTTTATAGCCACTTTTTTATACAGGTTGACGTCAAGCCCCATGTAGGTGATGCCAAAACCGCCCTGCCCGAGTACTCGCCCGATAAGGTATTGTTTTTTCAGAATTCTGCGCGGCTTTAGATGTAATGGATGAAGAGCGTAGTTGGTTTCGTCGTATCCACAGTTGGCACATAAGTGGCCTGCGCCTCTTTCTTCCATGCAGTTAATACATATTTTCGAATATTGATCGCTAATCTGATTTTCCATCTCTTCTACCTGCCGAACCGTTATTGTTTTTGTCGATGATCCTTAAAGATTTGCCTTAAGAGTCTCGTTCGACCACCTTGAACACCACGCGGCCACCGAGTGAAACGGTCTCTCCGGTGGTTACCACGACTATTTCGAAAGGGGAAATCCGCTTTGTATCGTTTATATACGTACCCAGTGTAGATTGCATGTCCATCACGTAAACCATGCCGTTAGCACTGTGAAACTGCACGTGAGTGCCGGAAATATTGGTGTCGGAAAACACCAGCGAGGATTTCCTGGGATTACGCCCGACAATTAACGGTTTCGAAGACAGAGGTATGCGCTCTCCCTCGAATTCGCCTGCCAGAATGAGGAGTTCATGTTTTTTCTCGAGGGCCTGACGTTGCGACCCCTTCAAAAGCTCCTGGAACTCACGAGCCGTTTGAGGCCTTTGTTTAATATCCATTTCGAGGCCTTTCATGATAGCGTCGGCAAAAGGGCGGCTAAGTTTTTTCTTCGATACATTTTTTAAATGAGGCAGCGGGTGGCCGTTTTGGCGGTCGGGCGCTCTGGTGGGGCCATCGAGCCTTTTTTTTTCGAAGTTATACCCCTGAAGGCAACTGTACATAGTAGCCGCGCATGCATAAATATCCGACCAGGGGCCCTGGTGTCCGTAAGTCGTGTCGGCCGCGTATTGCTCCAGCGGGGCGAAGCTGTGAGTGAGCCATATGGAGAGTTTATTGCTTATAGCATAACGGGCCGCACCGAAATCGAGCAATATGGGCTTACCCTCGTCGCTCATAAATATGTTCTTTGGTTTTATATCGCGATGCAAAACCCCTGCCTTATGCACCTCTTCGAGGCCGTCGAGCACGGGCATTATTATGTCGAGCATTTCCTCTTCCGACAGTCCGTCGGGGTGGCGCCTTACATGCTCTTCAAGGGTGCACCCCGGAATATAGCGCATTATAAAGTATGCCGTGTTTTTTTCTTTAAAAAAAAACAAAATGGGAACGATGTTTTGATGGTTAAACCGTGCCAGGGTTTGGGCTTCGTCTATGAATTTCGACAAACTATAATCATAATCCTCTTTAAAATCGTTAGTTATGGGTACAACTATGGATTTGTGAGTGTCACGCCGGGCAATGTGGCGTGGAAGAAATTCCTTGATTACCACTTTCATCTTAAGAACCAGATCCAGACCGATGTATGTAACACCAAATCCACCCAGCCCTAAACACTTACCGATGAGATACTGGCCGTTTAACACAGTATAGGGTTGAAGCCCCGGCGGTGGGTTGCTTGTATCCTGTTCGCTGCCACAAATAGCACAGGGGAACTTCCCGCAGGTGTCATGCATGCAGGTGATACAGTAATTCGAGTAATTCATCTGACAATCACCAGTTGGGCCGTCAGGTTGTCGTATTTTTTTTCATCGCCGCTACGAGCCTTGGTTATGGCTTTGTCAAAGAGAATGTCGATGATTTTCTGTGCCGGGTTATCTGAGTAATACCGCAATATTAAGGCGATCTCTTTTTCGTTCATATATTGCCAGAATCCATCGGTACACAGAAGGAAACAGTCACCCGGGTTAAGTTCAAGGCCATTGGCAAATACCGATGGCTCTAATTTCGCAGTCATTCCAAGGTTTCTGGTTACCTTGTTTCTGTCGGGGTGCTTCAGCACTTCATCCGGCCCGATCTCTCCTATATCGAGGAGAAGTTGTACTACTGAGTGGTCCTTTGTCCTGTAGTATGGCGCCCATTTCCTGAAAACGTACAGCCGTGAATCTCCCACGTGGGCCCAGTATGCCTTGTCTTCGATAATTACAAGCACCACGCACGTAGTCTTCATATTTTCCATTAAAAGCTGAGCTTTGCTCTTTTCCTTAATGATTTCGTTAGCCTCGTGGAACATTGCCGTGAACTCCCGGTTTATATTATCTTTCGTGAAATTGGGAAATGCCTTCATGATAGACATTACTGCCGTCTTCGAGGCCATTTGCCCTCCGAGGTGGCCACCGAGACCGTCGGCTACGGCAAAGCAATAACGCAGATGCTCCGGGTCTATAACGGCATCCGAATAATCCTGGTTTTCACTTCTTCCACCAATATGAGTATTTTTCCCATAATCGATGTGGTAAACAGGGTGTTCTTTCATGTTTTTCGCCAAAGTATGCCTAAGTATATCATTATCCGCACTAACCGATCCCGTCTGTAGGCGATGAAGCATATTATATCATAATACAAATGATGAAGAGTAATATTATAATCGTCATGTCAAAGTCATGTCAAAATTCCGATATAACTCGATTCCGATATAACTTGATGCTCAGCATTTTTCTGACACTGCCGGAGAGTGTCGTGTCAACTGTAAAATGACGCATTCATAATGAACCGAGCCGTCAGCCGCATTCGCGAGCCGGAATCGCCTTTGTCCTTATCCTTTCCCTCGTCATTCTCGCCCATGTTTGTTATGTTCCCGTGTTCAGGCCAGGGGCACGCTCTGTTCAAGCCGGAGGCAAGCTTCGTGAGAAGGACGACCAAGGAAAAGACAAGGACGACAAGGGCAAGGGCGATTCCGGACAAGCCGGAATGACGACAAGGGCAGGGGCAAAGGACGACAAAAAAGTTGAACATCGCGTGATATAGAAATTTGTCATTGCCACGCTTACGCTTGCAATGGCAGGTCTCTTACAGTATACATCTAAAGTTTGCTCATCGATGTACCGATGAAATAATATGCCGGAATATGCCGGTGAAAAATATATCGGGATCTAAATATATATTTTTATATATACTATAAAATATGGCAGCAGGAGGTTACATGAGGAAAAAGTCAGCGTCTATATTAGTTATTATAGTATTGTTGCTAATAACGGGATGTGCTACTTATTACGGCGATCGTGGAGAATGTTATGGAGGATGCGGCCGCAGTAGCAGATGTTATAGTTGTAGCCAGGACTCCTGGCACAATTGCAATTATGGTTATTAACGTTGCCATTAAGTGAAAAATAAAGGAGATTCTATCGTGAAACTAACATTAATCAAGCTGCTTCTTCTTTTCAGCCTGGTGTTACTGGCAAGTTGCTCGTCTGCGGTTTACAACAGTAATAAAATTTTGTATCCGCATAGAAGTTTAGAGTATTCCAACGGTGACTATGGAGTTACCTACGTTCGTTGTTGTGATTTTCCGGTTTCCTATAAATCAAAGTTAACAGAATATCAGGAAACATGTAAACCACCATGTGCCAAGCCAAACTAGAACATGAAGAAGGTTGAGGTAAAAAAATGTTTATAAAATCGAATCACAGAAGTACGGTGTTGTTTCTTCTTGTGTTTTTTTTACTAACGAGCGCAGTCTGTTCGAATGGTGAGACTATAAAGCAGGAAAAGAACTACCTCGAGGAAAATCCGCTGGGGGTAATAAGAAGCCGCACACCAATCGGTAATCTGAACGCCATGATTATATTTCTTGCCGATCAACTGGAAAGAAACGTTGACTTTCAAGACGTTTCTTCCCCGATAATTGTCACGTCATTCCCCAATCTAGACAACCTTAAAGAGACCAGCCGTCTTGGCAGGCTGATATCGGAAACCCTCATGCATGAGCTTCAGGTCAGAAAATGGGCAGTACTTGACATAAGGATCATGAACGAGGTCGTAATGAATGACGACGGAGAATTCAGCTTAAGCCGTGACATAAAAAGGGTAAAAGAACAATACCACATCGGAGGCATTGTAACGGGCACGTATAGTTACACCCCTGAGTGTATTGTAATCAACGCCAGATTAATCAATCCTCAAACGGGAATTGTATTGTCAACGGCGCAGGTATCGTTGCCCTATGCCGGGATTGAGAGTTTATTGGTGCATTACTCTCAGCCAAAGCCAATGAAGATAGCGGGGGATAACGGCCCACGCGAGGAAGTCCACCCCCGAATAATCTACGAGGAAAGACTTCAAAAAGAAGAACCCCTCCCCAAAAAGGTTGTACCCAAAAAGGTTATACACAAAAAGAAGCGTAAAAAGGAACCTTTTAAAGCAGAAGAAGTTCAGAAAGAAGAACCTAAAAAAGAAGAGACTAAGAAAGAAGAGACTAAATAATTAATGCCCTGTTTGATAATACTTTTGACAATGTACACAACTCCAACGGCAAATGAAAAGAGGCCTATTGAAAATTAACCGACAGCCTGTGAGTCTTATCGGGGGTATGACTATGTCAGTACCTGCGAATCCTCTTCTAATAATATGTCATTGTCGCGAAGCTCGAGCCATCGACCGCCATTCCCCTACCCCCCGAGAGGGGGGTATACGCGGGCCCCGTCGGCGACCGGGGGGGAGCGGCAATCAACTTCAGCCTCTATGTCATTGTCGCGAAAGCGGCAGTCCTCTTCCTTTACTGGCAGCGACCTTCCTATGGATGGCTATCGTTTGGATGGCCGTCGCTCTCGCCGGATGTGCCAACACCATGTATAATACGACAAGCCCCCTTTCGGCTGCGTTTCCCGAGAGCTTTAACTGTAATGACAGCCCATATAACTTCGAAAACGTAATCGTGCGCCTGGATCTCAAGGACGTGATCAACAAAATGGCGGCGGAGCTTTGTGCTCCCGTCTGTGCTAATGGCTGCGTGACGCAGGATCCCATGTGTGCAAACACCACCATGCTAACCACGGACTTCGTAGACCTGGTCTACCTCACACCGCGTTCGGCCGGTTTGTTCCTAAGCGAGCTCATGAGAAACGGCATGAGCAACGTTTGTTGCTACAGGGTAATGCAGGGTGAGTTCGGCGAACACTTCAAGATCAACCAGGAAGGTCTCGTGGTATTAACGAGAAAGCCCGATGAACTCAAGCAAACCGAATACCCATACAGCGAGGCCATAGTCGGCACCTATAAGTTTACCCCGGGCAGGCTTTATCTATTCGCCAGGAAGATAAACGTCTACACCGGCAACATCGTTAAGATGTCTACCAGGGAAATATCGTACCGCTGCATGGGCGACAACGTTATAAAGTCGGTAAGATAAGCCTGTAAAGTAATCCCGCATCTAAGCACCGCACCGAAGCTTATATCAAGTCATAAGTATAATATAGCGAAATCCAGTGGTATGCGATACAAAAGGCAGATTCCGGCCCGCAAATTCGTCTGACGGCTTTGCCGCAAAATAGGACGCGTCCTTACGCTACCCTTTCTTAATGGGTGCCCGTCAGCCACTGGCGGCCCCCTGTCAAAGGACTATCAATTGGCAATCTTATTACTCCTGGCTGCTACCTGGTAAGTAGGTAAGCACAAATAATTATATGTGCTATCATGGTACGTAAGCCGATTCTCTTGTATCGACATATAATTAAATTTGCTTAGGTACTTATTATACCCTGTCGTGTACGACTGTCTTTTTCCCGGCCCAACCGGAAAGTATCGAGCAGGCCACCTGAGTGCCGGAACCCGCCGCCGTAGCGTACATGGTGCTAACCCCGGCGAGAATGCCGGCCACGTAAAGCCCCTCCCTGACGGTGTCGTCAGGATTAACTACGATCATCACCCGGCCCTCCTTTGGCGAGTTGGCATGAGGCACGACCCGAACTCCGGCAACGTCGGCGTCGAAGGAGTGAAACCCGGTAGCAAGCACGACAATCTCGCTCTCATAGGCATTCCCATCTTCGGTATGCACGGTGAAGGCCGACTTTGCCCCCTCCACCTTTTTTACGGAACCCTTTACGATTTCCACGTTTCCATAGACTAAAGCCTGGGCTTTAAGATCTTCGAGGGCCTTTTTACCCGTAGTACCGGCGGGTATGCCGGGTACGTTATTCAACATTGCCTTCAGAAGATCGCTTTTACCGGAGTCTATGACTAGGAAACGTCTACCCTCTGCCCATTGCCCTTTACCCTTTGACGAACCAAGCGTTAAAGCACAGGAAAGCCCCGCTACCCCTCCACCTGCTATTACCACGTCGTATCTTTCCATGGACTGACCTCCCTTTATCCAGTAGCTTGTATATTTGTATATCGGTTTAATCCCGATGGCTTAACCTGCTTAACCTATATAATCTAAAACATTCCGGCATGATAAAGAAACCTTTGCACCGGAAAAATAATTTGCTATAATCGAAAAAAATACTATATAGTAGCCATTTGGGCAAAAAGTTTTAATATAGTTGCCAAATAGTTGCCAAAACCTACTATCGATAGAATATAATAAGACACAAAAGTAAGTTTTAAATTATTCAAGTAATGAAATAACGATAGATTTATGATAGATTTGCATAGCCACACAATATTTAGCGACGGTGAGCTGATACCGTCCGAGTTGGCCAGGAGAGCACTCTTCATGGGTTACAGGGCTATTGCCTTTACCGACCACGTGGACAGCTCTAACCTTGAGTTCGTGCTGCCAAATATAATCCGCGTAGCAAGGGATCTTAATGGCCGCTCTCCACTGTCGGTCATCCCCGGCGTGGAGATAACCCACGTACCCCCTGCTATGATCGGTGACCTTGTGTCGGAAGCCAGGAGACTTGGAGCCAGGCTCGTATTGGTTCACGGCGAAACAATAGTGGAACCGGTCGCCGAAGGCACCAATAGAGCCGCTATAGAGGCCGGCGTGGACATTCTCACCCATCCCGGGCTAATAAGCCTGGAAGACCTCCTCCTTGCAAAAGAAAAAGGGGTAACCCTCGAAATAACGGCAAGAAAGGGGCACAGCCTCTCAAACGGTTACATAGCGAAAGAGTCGAAGCGGCTGGGCATCCCGGTCACTATCAACACTGACACCCACGGCCCCGGAGACCTTGTCACGAGGGCCATGGCCGAGAAAATTCTCCTTGCGGCAGGTATCGCCCACGAAGACGTGGATGACGTATTTAAGCACGGGGAAAACCTTGCGGCGAAGGCACTTAAGTAAATATGAGCCTTATAACGCTTGAAATGATACCAGGAGGCCAATCGGACGGCACCTGAAAATGCAATCGAAGGAAGGTGCCATCGATGGGCGACAATAAGAGAGCAGGAAGAGGGCAACAGATGCGCTATTTCAACCGGTTTAAAAAATAATTTTCTATACTTATCGTGGAGATGAATAAATGCCTAAACAGATCAAAAAGAGAATACCGAAAAAAGAGAAACCCGAAGAAGGACTAAAGTCGACCATCGAAACCTACAAATCCTACTACAAGGAGCACAAAAGTGAAGTTAACCTGGTTGGGTGGGTAGTTATATCTATAGTTATCGTTATAGCAGCCCTCTGGGCATACAACGGCTACACCGGCAAGGAGGCTTCCATGCTTAATTCCCAGGGCTACAACACCATGGCAAAGCTCGAAAATCCCGAGGTCGGCAACAAAGAAGCCGACACCAAAAAAGCTCTCGAATTCTTCCAGAAAGCTTACAACAAGCAAAAATCCCCGATTACCCTTCTCTACGTGGCTGACGCTTACTACAAGATGGGGAAAGCCGACGAAGCCGAAAAAACTCTCCTCGAACTTAACAGGAAGTACTCCGAAAACGGCTATGTCCTGCCCTTATCATATATCAAGCTAATTGACATATATCGCTCCAGCAACCAGAAGGACAAGGCTCTTGAAGCCATAAAGAAGCTGATTTCCCTCCAATCGCCGATCTACAAGGACTACGCCTTGTATGCCTGGGCCCAGATACTCAAGCAAAATGGACAAAACGACGAGTCCGCAAAGAAGATGGAAGAACTCGAAAAGAACTATCCAAACTCCCCTTACGCAATGGGCAAACAATCAAAAATCGAGTCAAAGCCCGTACAAACCGCGCCTCAGGGCAGCCCTTCACCCGGCACACCGGCAACTACATCCGCCTCACCGGCAGCAGTTTCATCCAGCTCACCGGCAGCCACTTCGGTACAAGCCACGTCTAAACCGGCCGCAACAGAAACAAAAAATCCCGAAAAAGGCGGTAAGGCAAAGGAAAAGGCAAAGGAAAAAGATTGATCCACGAAGAACACGAAGAAACACGAAGAAGAAATGACGGAATTGCTGTTGGAGGAAGAAGTCTACTCGATTGTGGGTGCGGCCATCGAGGTCCACCGGGAACTCAGGCCGGGTTTTCTTGAAGCAGTCTGCCAGGAAGCTAGTGGGCCTGCTTATCAATTTCGGCAGTCCCGACAAGCTGGAATGGAAGAGGTTCGTAAAATGTCCATGAAGGTTCACGGAGGTGCTTCTTGGGGATAACTCTTTTTAAGTTTTTTCTTCGTGTTCCTTCGTGTTCTTCGTGGATCAGCCCTTTTTAAGTTTTTTCCGGAATACGTTTCATCCTTGCGTGTAGCATTTCCGTAGCCGGTTTGAAGTAGTTTTTGACCTGTCGTCCGAGAGCCTTGGTCACCGTTTTTGCAAACAACTTGGCGGCCCTCCTTCTTGGCTTGTCCGATATGGCGTCTATAATCATAAGTTCGTCCACGAGGTCTTCCCTGCACAGACGCTTTGCGCCTTCCAGCATGCCGACCGAGGGACAGAGGTTTGTCCAGGCTATCAGCATGGATATGAAGAGAGAGTCCATCTCCTGCTCCTCGGCGTCGACGTACACCATCTTGCTCTTGGCTATCACGTGCTTCAGGAAGCCCGGCTCCCTGAACTTCCTGGCCTCGGAGGCCTTCTTGCTAAGCTTTTTCCTGGACACGGCGCTTGTGTAATTCTCCTCTTCCTTTATGACAAGATGATGGAAGTCACAGGCAAGGCAGTCTTTGAACTTTTGAGCGAAAGTTCCCTTAACCTCGCCACCACAAAGCGTGCCCGCCACCGCCCAGCAGGCGCGTCCGGCATTTACGCCACCATGGAAGCCGTCGAAATCTTTTTCCAAAGGAACAGGGCATACACCGAGAATGTGAGAGTTACGCCCTCCGGGCTCTCGTCCGCAATGTTTATATTCCCAACAGTTCAGCTTCTTTTCAGGGTATTGTTCCACTATTTTATCTCCTTTATATAATAGTTGCCGGTAATAAGTTGTACGGTTTTGTGGTATCCCGCTGCAAAGCTCCATAAAGCGATTCCGTGCCCAATAGCGTTACAGCCACGGGTTCCAACGACGGACGATCCGTAAATCCCGGCGCGGGGCATTGGCGGCAGACCCGCTATCGCAGTAGCACGGTATTATTTTTACTAACCCCTCAGATACTTCTAACCCCTTCGTATCGCGTACAATATCGACTACTATAACGCAAATAATAATCTTGCGCGGCTCGGGGCCAATATGTTACCTTTATTCATCACCTTTGTTCAACGTTAAAGTTCGACGTTAAGGTTCACTAAGGTTCAACGTTAAGCCCGTATCCCGGTTGCATCCTGGCACGCTGTGCTTTGCCATTGGAGCGATCACTGTCGATATATGCCAAGGAGGGTTGCATGAGAAATAGTAACAGGCGACAAGAGCCTGAACCGTTACTTATATCAGCCCCATTTCTTATATCGGCTCCATCGCTCGTTATCTTTATAGCCGTACTTATTTTACTTTCCGCCCCGGGCCTTTACGCGGAGGACACCACCGGCGTGCAGGGCAATAGGCTCGTCCAGTTGGAAGAGGCCCAGGTTACGCAGTCGGAGGTTAAAGAAGAACTGGAAACCCCAAATATGGACGTGGTAAAGACGGAGTTTCAAATCCGTGGTATCGGCAGTACCATCGACGGGGTATTGAAAAGGCAGGCCGGAGTGGACGTGCAAAGGTCCCAGGTGTTTGGAGGCTTTTTCGACGACGGATCATTTAAGCTTCGCGGTTTCGGTTCGGGGGATATTTCTCTGTTTTTAGACGGTCGTCCCATGAATTCACCCGGATTAGCAGGATCGTCCGCTATCGACTGGTCATCCATAATACTGAACGACGTGGAGAAAATCGAGATCGTTAAGGGTGTGGGTTCGCCACGCGATGACGGCGGTTTGGGAGGGTATATCAATCTGATTACGAAAAAGCCTGCGGCAAAGCCCTCTTTCGAGCTGTCTTCCTCAATTGGCAGTTACGCTACCAGGGACGTGAGCTTTTACCACGGTTGGAAACCGGGGAGTTTCGAGTACTCCATAAGCGGAGGGTTAGCCGATGGCGACGGGTATTTGAGAAACGGCGATTCCCGCCTTCAAAACGCCCAGGCGTACCTGGCTTACTCCTTTCCATGGAATGGAAAACTCACGGTAAGCGAGCGATACGTGGAGTTCAAAAGAGGGTTTATCGTAAACAACAGGGTCTCCAGGGACTATAACTCCTCCGATTACGGTACGGCTATAAACGGAGCCTATCCGGCCTCCGACGGCGAAATAGCACCGTCAGGCATGGGAGGCAACACGGAGGTTGGAAGCTGGTGGAAAGATGTGAAACTATACTCGACCGTTGGTTACGTGCAGAACGTCGGCAGCAGCGTCCTGAAACTCGACGTCTGGGATAATTACGGTGACAGGGAAGCCTATAATACCAATCAGGCACAGGGTGTTGTGTACCACAAGAAGTTTTTCGACGACAGATCTTATGGTGCCGACGCCTCTTTCGCCCTACATTCGGGCCGGAATTCCTTCACCCTGGGAGTCGACTACGGCAGGCTTGCCGACGGGGGAGCTAAAAACCTGCAGGGCGATTACCGCCAATTTTTCCAGGTGGGTTCGCTTATTAACGCGACCAGGGTTGGAGCTTATCTGATGGATGACATAGCCCTGTCAAACTCTACTATACTGACTCCGGGACTCAGGTATTCATCGTATGACGGCAAGGCCGCCTCCGGTGGTCAGATTGAAAGCATCGGAGACGTTTACGCGGAGGGATTTACTCCGACTCTGAAGTTGACTTATCTGCCGGATAGCGCTAATCTGGCATACGTAAGCGTCGCACGGGCACTGCGATTGCCTGCACCGCAGGAGCAGTACTGGCACTACTCACGGGACGCGATGATAAACGCGTCATCTCTCCCACTGAAAAAAGAAGACGGCATAACGGTACAGGCCGGTTGGCGCGCAGACCTTCCAAACAAATCGACTATAAAGTTTTCCCCTTATTACTACTACGTAACGAACTATATACACTTCGATTCCGTCGAACCGGCATCTTTTAACATCGACCACGCGTGCATTTACGGCATCGAGTTCGAAGGGGCACAACAACTAGGTAGCGGGTTTTCTTTCTTTATGAACTACACGTTCCAATGGAGCAAGACCGCCAATAACTCGTTGTTGGCCAAATCGCTCTCGTCTCAATACAGAGGGTTCGACCAGATACCCGGCCTGCCCGAACATAAGGCAAACGTCGGGCTTCAGTTTAAAGGGCCCAAGCAGGACAGGATAGCCCTTTACCTGGCCACCGCTTCGAGCCAGACTGTCATTTACAACGACAACACCTCCGGCAACACGAATTCAGCGTTGAGAAACCAGGCATCCTACGCCACTTTGGACGCGGAATATCTGTATCCCATCGGCAAGTACCTCAAGCTTACGGCCTTCGTCTACAATATCCTGGATAAGCAGTACAGCGAACGATTCGGTTTCGAGTCCGCCGGAAGGAATTTTGGCGTCGGCATAAGGGGTAATTTCTAATAATTGTCTTGAACTGTGATTAATAATGATTAAATGAAGGCTATGATAAATAACAAATATCCGCTTTCCACATTATGAATCATAGTTCAGACATCTGAATATTTACGATCATACTTCATTTACGACAGCACCTCCGACATGGAGTAGAACTCGTCGTCTATGGCACGCCTCTTCGCAAGGCTCTTACCCGTGTGGGAGCGTTCGTTGAGGGCCAGTTTGTCCGGCGGGCCTTCGAATACGATATCCCCCCCCCTCTCACCGCCCTCCGGCCCGATATCCACTATCCAATCGGCGGAGTTTACAACGTCGAGGTTATGCTCTATCATCACGACGGTGTTTTCCATGTCGATAAGCCTGCCGATTACTCCGAGCAGGGCCGTAACGTCATGCATGTGAAGCCCGATGGTAGGCTCGTCCATGACGTACAGGTGATGCCGCTTTGGAGAGACGCCCAGTTCCGCGCATATTTTCAGCCTCTGCGCCTCACCACCCGAAAGGGTCGTCGCAGACTGCCCTAACCGCAGGTAGCCAAGACCCACTTCCCTCAGAATCGACAGTTTCTTAACGAGCGAAGGCTCCTCCGAAAACAGGCTAATGGCCTCATCCACGGTTAAATCCAGCACTTCGCTGACGTTTTTCCCGCGGTACTTGATCTGCAGGGCTTCGCGGCTATACCTGGTGCCGCCGCAAGCCTCGCACTTCACGTACAGGTCTTCGAAAAAGTACATCTCCAGCTTCTGGTAACCCTCCCCCTTGCACGTCTCACATCTGCCGCCTGCGACGTTGAAAGAGAAGAATCCGGCGCCGTAGCCGTATACCCTGGCCTCCTGTTGGGCGGCGAAGACCTTCCTGATTCCGTCAAAGAGTTTTACGTAAGTAGCGGGATTGGACCGCGGGCTTCGCCCGATAGGGGATTGGTCTATGAGGGTGACCCCTTTGAGGTGCTTCTGTCCTTCCATGCCCAGCAAGGACAGTGGCATCTCGACCATCTCTTTGAAATACCTCGCAACGGCGCGGTACATGGTCTCCACGACGAGGCTGCTCTTACCGGAGCCGGATACGCCGGTAACGACGGTGAACTCACCTAGAGGGATAGTAAAATCGATATTTCTGAGGTTATGCCCACCGGCCCCTTTTATAGTAAGAAAATGCCTGTCCTTACCGGACGGACGGACGGTACCGGAAGGTAGTCCGTCTTCTTTGCGGGTTTTGCCCGTGCCGGGTTTGAGGATTTGCCGCATATACCTGGCAGTAATGGTGCCGGAGCCGGAGAATTCCGATATTGGGCCGTTAAATACGAGTTTGCCGCCGTCCTTACCCCCTCCCGGCCCCAATTCCACAACCCAGTCGGCGGCACCTATTATCTCGGTGTCGTGCTCTACGACGATTATGGTATTGCCCTGCCCGGCCAGTTCCCTGATTATGGCCGCCACCCGCTCGTTGTCCCTGCTGTGAAGGCCCACCGTGGGCTCGTCCAGGACGTAAAGCGCACCTGCCAGGCGCGCCGAAAGCTGGTTAGCCAGGTTAATCCGCTGAAATTCGCCGCCGGAAAGAGTCATCGTCTGCCTGTTCAGCGTGAGGTAGTCAAGGCCAACCCTCAGGAGAAGCTCCAATTTTGCCATCATGTGGCGGAGTAATTCGTCGGCTACGTCCGACTGATGTTGCGTAAGTGACGGAGTTTTGAAAAGCTCGTAAAGATCGCCTATGGTCATGGCACTTACGTCGCCGATGTCCATGCCTCCTATCTTGTAGCTCAGGGCCCCGGCGTTGAGCCGCTTGCCGCTGCACTCCGTACACAACTGGGGTATTCTATACCTGCTCAGGAAAACCCTCACGTGGAGCTTGTAGCGTTTTTCCTCCATAAATTCGAAAAAGTCGTTTAGGCCGTAAAACCCCTTCCCGCTTTCGTAGATGAGCTTTTTTTCCTCTTCGGAGAAATCCTGCACAGGTTTGTAGAGGTCCAGGCCAAGGACGTCCGCATGGGACATGAGTTGTCCCTTCCACCAATCGAACGAGGGTTTTTCCCATGGCTCTATCGCTCCCCTGGCAAGAGACTTAGACGGGTCCGGTATTACGAGGGATTCGTCATATTTAAGTATGTTTCCAAAGCCCTTACACTTCGGGCAAGCCCCGACTGGGTGGTTAAAGGAAAAAAGTACCGGCGTTGGCTCCGGCAGGATTTTTCCGCACTTGTCGCACTTATTGGCGTCGGAGAAGACGAACTCCCCGTGGTTTATGACGATAACCTTTATTCTGCCGTGCCCCTCCCGCCAGGCAAGCTCGATGGAATCGTAGAGGCGCGGCTCGTCCTTTATGACTACCCTGTCCAGAAGTACCATGACGGGGCTATCGGAGCCGGGACTATTGGGTTGAGAACTTACAATGTCTGTGGCATCTGGGTTTGAGTCATCCGGCTTTTTCATGTCGAAGATCTCTTTAATCTCGCCGGCGATAAAGAGCCTGTAATAACCCCGCTCCCTCAGTGAAGTGAGCGGTTCGGAAGTCTCGAAAAGTATCATGGCCCGCTCGCCGGTAAACTTCAGGAGCAGCTCCTTAAGAGTGCTTGCCGTATCCCACCGGCGAATTTCCTCACCGCACGCCGGGCATACCGGCTGAGATACCCTGGCGTACATTACCCTCAGGAGATCGTAAATCTCAGTAACCGTGCCAAGGGTGGAGCGGGAACCCTTCACCGGGTTCCTCTGCTGGAGGGCTATGGCGGGACGTATGTTCAAAACCTCGTCCACGTCCGGCCTGTTGAGCTTTTCGAGAAAGAGCTTAGCGTAACTCGACAGGGACTCGATGAAGCGCCACTGCCCTTCGGCAAAAATCGTGTCGAAGGCCAAAGACGACTTCCCGGAACCCGACACGCCGGTGACGACGACGAACTTGTCGTGGGGAATCCTCAGCGAGACGTTTTTCAGGTTATTCTGTCTTATTCCGTTGATAATCAGCCAGTTTGTGTCCATCGGGATATTTTAACATTTTGTGTGTTTTTTGGGCATTACCGGCCGATTCATCTACGTGCGGTAGAAAGCTTGATGCATCGCAAGTCGAATACTGGATTCATTTATAAGTTACCCATTCACCTTTATCCTTAATGAAGGGGTTGAACCTACAAACAACATTTCTGAACGAGGACTTGGTATTAGCTTTCTTCCTGTTATTTTTTGGGGGAACTCCTGGACATTTAACTGTTGACATGACAGTAGTCGATTCAGAAGATATGCTACCCCTTCTGAGTGTATGCTAACGAGCCACTGGTGATCCCCCGTAACGCTCCCAGGGGCTGCCATATTCTCATGATAGCCATCTGATATAAAGAACAAAGAGATTCATGGCTAGAGTCCGATAATTGCCCCGAACGACGGAAACGGAGATATGCGGAGGCGGCACTCGTCAATGTCGCACTTACTGACTCCGTGCTCACCAATGTGTAATATCAGTGTAATGTCAATGTGTATATTTCGAGTCTTTATTACTTGTAAACACATTTTTATAAAGAGTAAACCTGGCAAACTCCATGTTGTCTTTTCCTTTGGCAACTGCCACCATTCCTTTGCCGAGTTCCTCAAAGTAAAAAAACGTAGACAACATCCTATTCGCAAAAAAGCCGCCGTGCCACAATTTGTACTTGTCTACATACATAGCTAAGTAATTATTTATCGAAGCACCTTTAATTATTTTTTTCATAAGCTCGGCAATGGTCAATTTGAGCTTCACGTCATTCTTTGGTTCCCCCAAAATCCTGAACTCCTGCTTTTCAGACAAATCAAGAAAAAGATTGAAAATATCGGCAAACTGATCCTTTTCTTCAAAAGCCACCAATAAATTTTTTACGTCTTCATCAATATTCATGGTTTAACCTCTAAATTTATTCAACGCCATGGCAAATGCCAAAAAAACTGCTCATCCGTCATACCGAACCTGTCCGGATATACCCTTTTCCCATTTTTACAAGCACACCCGGCAAGTCTGTCAGTTCTACCGGTTTCCGCCGCTTTCGCATCTTTGATTTTACAAAGCTGCCTGAATTTTTGTCAAATATTCTCGGCGATATTGTAAGTGATATAAGCGGTGTAACGTAATACCGGGTAGCGGTCAAACGAGTAAAGAACAACGAAGGACAAAAGATTACCACGAAAAGCACGAAAAAGGGCACGAAAAGGTGCAGAAATGCATAATAGGTGTCAACGGGATATGACGCATTCCGGTTTTCCAGAATAACGACAATGGCAAGGGCGATTTCGGACAAGCCGGAATGACGGATGTGGAGTGTGACATTATACCCTTGACGGGACAATAGTCCTTTTTCGAGCCCTTTTTCGAGCTCTTGTTCGTGCTTTTCGTGGTAATCTGTTGTCCTTTGCTCTTTTGAATGCCGCTTAATATATTATCTAACTATCTATCCCGGCCTAAACTACCTCGGCAAACGGCAGAATCGTCTCCCAAATAGAAGTACCCCCGTG
>JADFXJ010000139.1 GCA_015233615.1 Nitrospirota bacterium | reverse complement strand
CACCGACTCCAACACCAACTCCGACGCCAACTCCAACTCCAACACCAACTCCGACGCCAACACCGACTCCAACACCAACTCCGACGCCAACTCCAACTCCAACACCAACTCCGACGCCAACACCAACTCCGACGCCAACACCAACTCCGACTCCGACACCAACTCCGACACCAACGCCGGGATTCAGTTGGAATATATCAGGTGCAGTTAATAATACTACTAATGCTTTTTACCAATATAACGGTAGTGGCGGCACGTGTGGTTCCAATTCCGACTGCTCAGGCACTATGTCTGGAACGATTGCTGGCAACACGAATCTATCTTCCATTACTTCCGTTACATCATTTACTGCCCTGGCAAACGGTATATATTCGAATCCGAACAATTATCCGCTATGGTTAACTGCCGGCAGTGGCATCAACGCGTCTGTACTTTTTGCTGGAGTTAGCACGTCGAATAACGCGCTGTATGGCATGGTAGTCGGATATATTTTAAGTAATGGAACTCCCGCAGGCGTCTTTACGTCGAATATGACAATGTCCGGCTTGTCAGGATTAATAAACGGCAGTTTCCTGGCCAGCGGAACATGGAGCGGATCAGGGTCTCTAGTGGCTATCCCTCTGGACTCAACCAAAGGTGCCTTTCAGTCCTGGGTAGATAATGATATCCACAGTACTTACACGACTCCACCCACGAACACTTCGAACTATGATCTGGGCCTATTGACTGGCATGGGCGGAAATATCACCGGAGATTATTGGAGCGGGGGGGTCTTACACGGCACAGGGTATCATGTTCTTTCATTAACCGGAAGTTCGGGAATATCCTCTGTTAACGCACTTGGCGTATACGGGACTAATACCTTGGACGTGATATTTAGTGAAATAATGCTGGAGACTCCGCAGTACCTGTTCCTTGCTTGCAATGACTCAACTGGTGCAACATGCTCTCCCGTGGCTCAAAACACTGCTAAACTGGGTTACTTGAACTTGCCGGCGGTAGAGGTAGGTACCACCAGTTTAAGTGGCGGCATTATTGCCGGCAGCGATTATATGAATATAATCATGCAAAACGTTCATTTCTTTGCTCCAAGTACGGGAGCCCGGCCAACCGTTTTTGCCACCGGCAACATCGCTGGAAATTACCAGTTGGGCGCTTTTCTGGCCCAAAGCGGCAATATCGGAGTAATACCGCTATCGGATGGAAAAGGCGCAAATGGTATAATTCTGAGCTTCGCCATGAATAACTTCAATGTTGCCGGTAAGATTTGGAACGCAGTTTTGGCCGGCAGCGGATTTAGTGCAGCCTGGAGCGGTAGTGCTACATTAACCGGGATTGCCGGTGGAAAGATAACTCCTGGTAACCCTAATGGCAGTGCGATTACCGGTACCTTAAACGGCAACGGGATTGGAATTATAAAATAGTTGCGGCTTATGGTACACCTGACGGCCATTTTATGAAGATTATCGGGATTACCCGGTGAAAAAGATCTGCGTATCCATATCGGTATTGCTCAGGGCGATCGTCTTTACCGTGACGGCGATCGTTTTGATAGGGGCGGCGGTTGTCGTTTCGGCAAATCCCGCACGTTCGGAAACGCTTAAGTTTGGAGTCTTCGACTTACAGAAGGTTATGAGTGATTCGCAGAACGTTAAAAATTACCGGAAAAGATATCAGGATACCCTTGACGAAAAGAAAAAGCCATTTGTGCAAAAAGAGGAAGAAGCCAGAATACTGAGGGAAAAAATAGATCAGGGGAAATTTCCTCCGCAGGAGAGGATGGCGAAGGAAGACGAGTTTGCCCAAAGGATAAAAGAGCTGAGACGGCTGAAGGAGGATCTTGACTCCGACGTTGCGCAAATGGACAGATGGCTAAAGGGCCAGGTTTTCAAGGATCTCGACGCGATACTGAAAGACCTCGCCAGGAAAGAAGGATATACGATAATATTCGAAAAGAACACGGCTGGAATCGCCTACTATAACGCATCGATAGACGTAACCGACAAGATATTATCGCTTTACAATAAAAAGTAATCGCAAAAACATCCATCCCCCCCGCCCCTTTGCTATGATGGAGAACAAATTTACCATGGGAAGCCTTTGTAGTGCATGTGGGTTTTCGAAAATTCTTATTTCGCCATTATTAAGACTACTTGTGATATACTATCCGTGAAGAGGGAAAGGGACGGTGAGGTGATTTCAATATCGCGAACCGGAGGGGTTCATCATGTGTCCATTTTTTGAGAGTACGGAGGGCGAGTGTGCCGTGGCCAATTGCGAAGTTGAGTGCTTTGGCTGTATCAGTACTAAAATGTGCCGATCCAGAATATACGAGGTATGTACCTTGTACATAATGGCACTGTTTCGGGACATAAGTGTTTGGTACCTGGGGAAAAGCGATTGTTAAAGACCCCGACGTGCATCCGATACATCCGACTGTGGTAAACTTTTTCCGGTAAGTCCGACTACGGTAAGCACGTTGCGGTACGTCCGCATGGAAAGTTCGTATACGGTTTGTTTTACCCGTGCAAAGTAAACGTGGCATGACAGCGTGGAAATGGCAAAGTAAACCGGTGGCAACGTAACAATGACGAAGTGGCCGTCTTTTACGCCACCAGAGGGGTATGGCATGAAGAAAAAGGTGATTGTCGTAGATGACGAAAAGGATATTGTAGAGTTGCTCGCTTATAACCTCAAAAAAGAAGGTTTTGAGGTGGACTATTCGTACGACGGAGAGGACGGCCTGAAGAAGATTAAAGCAGGGCGTTTTGACCTGATCGTGCTGGATCTGATGTTACCCGGCATCCAGGGCATGGATCTCTGCCGCAGGCTGAAGAGCTCAGAGGAGACCGCGGATATACCTATAATCATGCTGACTGCGAAGACCGAAGAGTTGGACAAGGTGCTTGGCCTCGAAATGGGGGCCGACGATTACATCACGAAGCCCTTTAGCGTCAGGGAACTACTGGCCCGCGTTAAAGCCGTACTCAGGAGAAGCAACGAAAAAATAAAGAGTGAAAAACTCATCGGGATCGGAGAACTCGAAATCGATACCGAAATGTACAAGGTGAGCAAAAAGGGAGTGCCTATAAAGCTCAGTGCCACGGAGTTCAAGCTTCTCGTGTACCTGATCCAGAGAAAGGGCAAGGTACTCACCAGGGACATGCTTCTTGACGCAGTCTGGAAAGACGAAGCTTACGTCGAGCCCAGAACGGTGGACGTACACATACGGCGGCTCAGAGCACAGCTTGAAGATGACACGGCCAGGCCGCGTTATATTAAGACGCGCCGCGGAATAGGCTACTACTTCGAGGACAACCTTTGAATTTAAAGAAACTCATCAGAAGGATCGTCTCGGTTTACGTGATGATGATCCTTACGATTTCGATCTACTACATTATCATTAACCAGATCATCTTCCATACTATCACCAACAAGTTCTACTCACGCGATCTGGCGGTTAATCTAACCTTCGTCTTTTTCGCGTTTTCTTTTGTCGGTACCTTCGTGAGCATCTTTTACATTGTGAGGGATTACAAGAAGAAGGAGAGGTTTCTCAGGGAGGTGAAGCAATTCTCGAAAATGGTATTTAAGGGAGCCAGCCTGGATAAGTTTTACTTCGAGGATTACCCGGACCTTTCCGAGGCTTATTACTCTTTGAACGACCTTACCGAGAACCTTAAGGAGAAATTTGCCCGTGCCGAGGAGGAGCGTTCACAACTCGACGCCACACTCGAAAGCATACCGGATGCCCTCATCATACTGGATAATAAAAACCTCGTCATTTACTCTAACGACAAGGCAAACTCCCTCTTCGACGGACGGGGGAGCATAAAAAGCAAGCCACTCATCGAGGTGGTGAGAAGCTCCGAGCTGCTCGACCTGCTGGACAAGGTAAAGAAGTTCGACAAGAGCGACCACGGTGAGATATTCCTGGAATATCCCCAGGAGCGTTACCTGCAGGTGAGGATGTCTCCATTTTACAAGCAGAACGACCTTACCGGCATGGTAATACTGCTTCACGACATTACCGGGTTGAAGAAACTCGAATCCGTGAGGAAGGATTTCGTGGCAAACGTATCCCACGAGATAAAAACTCCCGTAACCGCCATAAAGGGATTTGCTGAAACCCTCTTAGAAGGGGCTATCGATGACAGGGAGTACGCCGTGAAGTTCCTCAATACCATCAAATTCCAGAGCGAGCGTCTCGACCGTCTCGTAGATGACCTTATGACAATATCGAAGATCGAACTTGGCGTTACCAGGATAAATAAGAGTGGCGTAAACTTCTCGGAACTAGTCGACGCAGTCATGGAAATACTCGAAAAGAAGGCACACGAGAAGAATCTTTACCTGAGGAAATCCGTCGAAAAAGAGGATACCGTGATAAACGCCGACAGGGACAAATTAATCCAGGTATTATTGAACGTCGTCGACAATGGCATAAAATTCACGCAAAAAGGCGGTATAGAGATAGGTTATGCCTTAGACGACTTCAGAGATTACATCTACGTTAAGGATACCGGTACAGGGATTCCTAAAAGGTGTCTTTCCCGTATCGGAGAGAGGTTTTTCAGGGTGGACCCATCCCGCTCACGTGAACTGGGTGGTACCGGGCTTGGCATGGCGATAGTCAAGCATATCGTTAAGGCCCACGACTGGGAGATGAAAATCGATAGCGAGGAAGGCCAGGGGACTACCGTTAAGTTTTATCTGGATTGAAGCCCCTGGATTGAAGCCTAAATATAAGCCTGCCAATGTCGTTGACCGCAACTGCCACTAAAAGTTTAATTAAAATATAACCTGTCCTTCATACAATAGAAAACTTGCCTGCGTATAATACACTAAGTATAGGCGATACGTATAATTGTCGATATAGATAGCAATACGGATAGTCATGTCGCATCAGGAAGGTGCAATAGTGGAAAAAGACAAATGCAAGGCAAATGACCGGGACAAGATGGAGGACAAGATGGAAAATAACATGCGGCGTGATGAAGTGGTTGATGAAGCAGTTATCGACAGAAACGTAATATTCGAAATTGTCGAAAACGACTGGCTGACTTCTTATTTTCAGCCAATTTACTCTTCGAAAGACGGGCAGGTTTACGGTTACGAGGCCCTTGCCAGAGTACACGCTCCACTGAAAATAGATCCGGCCACTTTATTCAGGCATGCAAAACTCAACGGCATTACACCGCTTGTGGACGTCCAATGCCGGGAAAACGCCATCAAGAAGGCATCCCTTTTGGGGATTGCCGGCACGGACGCCATGCTTTTCATCAACATTTGTCCCGAAACGATTATGGATACGCCAAAGAGGTGCGAGATGATGGACGCCTTTGTCGAGCAGTGGGAAATTCCGAGAGAACGAATCGTCCTGGAGATAACCGAAGAGAGCGTTATCGACAACTATAGCCTTTTTAACCAAACGATAGACTTTTTTAAAGACAGGGGATACAAGATAGCAATCGACGACTTCGGTACCGGTTACGGAGGGCTGAAGATGCTCTCCCTTATCGAGCCCTGTTTCGTGAAGATAGACAGGCACTTCATCTCTAAAATGGACAAAGACCTTGTCAAGTATAACCTTGTAGACGCTATCGCCACCGCCTGCCACCGTCTGGGTATCAAGGTAATCGCCGAGGGAGTCGAGCGTCAGGAGGAACTTGAGCAGGTCATGAATATGGGGATTGGATTTCTGCAGGGGTTTCTCTTTCAGAAACCTTCGCCCAACCTGGAAACCAACAGAATACCGGAGACCTTATTGCCGGCGGTAATCGAGCCACGCCACCGCAATAACGACGATAATCTGTTCATAGGGGATATCGCTGAGGCCGGTTGCCACCTGGACTCTAAAAGCTGTTGCAACGACGCGTTGGTGATGTTCAACTATAACCCCAATGCGAGAATGCTTCCCGTCGTTTCCAATGGCCAGATAGTAGGCACCATTAACCGCAACACCTTCATGGAAAGACACGTGGTAGGTAAATACGGCTACGGCATGTCTCTGAACGCGAGAAAAAAGATGGATAATATCATGGAACGGCAATTCCTTGCCTTCGAATATAACACACCACTGGAGGACGTCGCCCAAAGGCTGAGCCGAAGAGGTGTAAATTACGTATACGACGACCTGTGCGTAACGAAAAACGGAAAGTACTATGGGACAACCCCTTTCAGCGTACTTCTTGGCGCTATTACCAGCCATGCCATTGCTTTAGCTAAAAACTCCAACCCATTAACCGGCCTGGCTGGAAATTCCTTTATACAACGTGAGATTACGAAAAGGCTTTCACAGGGAATACACTTCGACACCTGCTATATCGATTTAGATCACTTCAAGCCGTATAACGATAACTATGGCTTCGAAAAAGGAGATGTAGTGATCAAGGCTTTAGGTTCTATTCTGGAAGAAGTGATCAAGACGTCGGATTCTTCCACGGACTTTGTGGGCCATATCGGGGGGGATGATTTCATCGTCATAACACACCCGAAGAAATCGATGCTCCTGTGCCAGAGGGTCGTAGAGAGTTTTAAGTCCCTTTTACCCTTATTTCATGGTGGCGAGGATTTTTCCCGCGGCTACTATCTCGCAAAAAATCGCAAGGGAATCTGCGAGCAATTTCCATTGCTTTCCATATCTATCGGGATTGTGAGCACCGAAATTAATAAGATCAATTCTTATCCCGAACTGGCATCGCTGGCTTCGGAAATCAAGAAAGCCGCAAAGAGGGAAGAGGGATTTTCCATCATACGCGACAGAAGACTGCTATAAGCTTGCGTATTTAGTGGTCTATATATATAGCGATGTTATAGTTGTTGCATTTTAGCTGCTCATTATTATATTATTTATTATCTGAATAGGCGAAAGTTGCAGGGTTTTCGGTTTATAATTACAGTTATAATTCCAGTTGTAATTATAATACATATGGGTAATAATAAACTCATCTGAATCGATAGCGGTATAGAAAGAATTATGCCAGACAAATATAACATTTAATTGAGGAGTTTAAAAATGCTGAAAAGTATGAAAGTTTCGACTCGTTTGTATCTGCTTATTGTATTTGTAATCGCGCTTACGGTAGTTGCAGGCATATACTGCCTGGGAAATTCCTGGTATGCCAACGAAAGGATGAACGCCGGATTAGATAAGTCAAAATTGTTTTCGGAGGGTGTCGATACTGCCAGGACGGCCCAGGTCACGTTCAAAAAGCAGGTGCAGGAGTGGAAGGACATGTTATTGAGGGGAACCAATCCTGAGATGCTGGAAAAGTATACCAAAAACTTTAATAATCAGGAAGAAAAGGTTCAAATTAGTCTGAAAGATTTAAAAGCGATTATGGAAAAACTCGGCTTGCAAACTTCGTCTATTGACGAAAGCTTACGAGTACACGGCGAGTTAGGCGTTAGATACAGGGATGCTTTCAAGAGTTTCGATCCCAAAAACGTGGAAAGCTATCTAATCGTCGACAAGCTTGTAAAAGGCATGGACAGGCCCCCTACCGATGCCATAGATGGAATTGTAAAATATATCCAGGAGAGACAGTCCGCTGCAATTATCGATATGAAAGGCGAGGGAAAGCAAAAATATAATTTAACTTTGATAATTACGATTGTACTGATTGGTGCGGATATTGCGTTAATGTTACTAATATCGTCATGGGTAATAATTACGATATTAAGACAGTTAGGTGGCGAACCTGCGTTTATAGCAGGCCTCGCTCAGAATATAGCGGAAGGAGATTTAACGATTAAACTTGAAAGCAACGGGAAAGCCGAAACCGGAATATTCCTGAGCATGAAAAATATGGTCGATAAACTAAAAACGGTAATTGGATCTATAAGTTGTTCCGCCGATACAGTAGCCTCGGCAAGCCAGGAATTAAGTGCGAGTTCGGAGCAAATATCCCAGGGAGTATCGGAACAATCGAGGAAGGTCGCGCAGATTGCCAACTCTACTACCCGGATGTCGCAAGCGGTCGTAGACTTAGCCGCCAATGCAACAAGCATAGCGACGTTCGCAATCGAGACGGCAGCCCTGGCTAAAGGTGGAGAGGCTATTGTAAGCAAATCCATCGAAGAGGTAAGGTCCATAGCGAGTACAGTCAGCGAATCCGCCCAACTCATAGTATCGCTTGGAGAACGTTCGGAACAGATTGGCGAAATAGTTAACGTCATTAAAGACATAGCGGACCAGACCAACCTGTTGGCCTTAAACGCGGCTATCGAAGCGGCCAGGGCCGGTGAGCAGGGCAGAGGGTTTGCCGTTGTTGCCGACGAGGTCAGGAAGCTCGCCGAAAGAACCGCTAAGGCCACATCCGAAATAGGCGGGATGATAGTTGCTATTCAGCGGGAAACGGAAAAGGCCGTGACCTCTATGGAAGGAGCCACAAAAATGGTGGAAACGGGTGTGAAGTATACGAGCAAGGCCGGGGAAACATTAAGCGGCATCGCGCACAGCATTAATTCGCTCCAATCCATGGTCGGGCAGATAACGTCCGCAGCGGAGGAGATGTCCACGGCTTCGGAGACTATTACATCGGATATAGAGTCGATAGCAAACGTTTCGAGGGAGACGAGCGCGGGTTCCGAACAGACGGCACAATCCGCAATCGACCTTTCGACGCTTTCCTCGGATTTGCTGAGAATAGTCAAACATTTCAAGGTGGATGTAATCTGCGGCGACAGACAGCAGTCCCCGCCAACGGGATTCAAAGCAAATAGCAGGACATTACGATTAGCGTAAAAATATACTTTCCGTTATTCCGGGACTTGACCGGAATGACGGAAACTTAGGAAGCGTACTGTTTGCTTGATTTTCAACTGCCGGGTTTAATGTCAATCAATCACAAAAGTGCATACTTACCTTAGAAAAAAGCGTGGAGCTCCCGAAAAGACCAGGTATCTGCATAGGGTAAGTGTCGTGGCTTTTTTCGTCAACTTTTTCGTCAAAATCGACGTCGGAATCAAATAGATGATAGAATCAAATAATAAAACAGGAGGGTGTTGTCATGAAGTTTAAAATGTATCTTTGGGCGGTAGCATTATGTATCATCCCGACCTTTGCCGCATGGTCGGGTACCGTAAACATTCCGCAAACCGGGCAGACAAGCTGCTGGGATACAAGCGGTAAAATCATTTCCTGTGCCGGTACCGGGCAGGACGGAGATCTTAAGTCCGGCATTGTCTGGCCCAGTCCGAGGTTTACGAATCCCGGCGGCAGTACGCATATCTCAGGCGACGTTGTACTGGACCGGCTCAGCCTTGCAGATTTCTCACAACAAAACCCCTCCGTTGTGTAAGACAATCCATGTACCAATGTACAGAAGGACAACTATTTGTCGTCGACTACGGCCAACAATCCTCCCTATGCATGGTCAGTCTGCATGAAGGATGGCAGCGTGCTACCTGTCGGCAAGTCGGGCGGCTACACCGGCCACGTTTGGCCGGTTCGTAATTCTGTCAATTTGGTAATTTCGAAGTCGGGCACGGGCAGCGGCACGGTAAGCTCCGACGGCAAAATCAACTGTGGCAGCATGTGCATCGGGATGTATTCCCGGAGTCTGCGGGTTACGTTAACGGCGGAGGCAATCGGTGGCTCGACATTTGCCGGTTGGTCAGGTGGAGGCTGTAGCGGGACTTCCTCCTGCACCATAACGATGAATTCGGACACGACCATAAGGGCCACGTTTAATTTAATCCCGGCTTCAAGCTCAAAGCCCGCCACAGAAGGAAACTGAAAAGACGCATGTCGGGTATCAGAATAAACCGGTAAAAAATCTCAGATAAAACAAGCACACCGAA
>JADFXJ010000216.1 GCA_015233615.1 Nitrospirota bacterium | reverse complement strand
TGCAAGCCCTGTACCGGTTCCGGATATTACGAACGTTTTCAAGGCTAATAGCTTAAAGAGGAAGTTTCTATGTGTGAGATATCCCATGAAACCATGGTTAGTGGACAGATTCCAGGACTTGCCCGGAATGACGGAAATGGATTGAAGAAATTGCCGGTTGAAGAGGCTGTGGGAACGGTACTTGCCCATGACATAACGGAGATACGGCCCGGAGAGTTCAAGGGCCGCGCCTTCAGGAAAGGGCATATCGTTATGGAAGAAGATGTATGCCACCTTCAAAGGCTTGGCAAAGAACATCTTTTTGTACTGGACATTGCAGAGGACGAGATGCACGAAGACGATGCAGCCTATGCTTTTGCTAAAACCCTTATGGGAAAGGGCGTCGGGATAAGTGGAGAGCCAAAAGAAGGAAAGATAAATATCGTTGCCGAAACGGACGGGCTTCTTACGATAAATAAAGACGCGCTTCTGGCCTTCAACATGCTCGATGACGTCATGTGTGCAACGCTCCACGGCAACGTGGTCGTGAAGAAGGGCCAGACTGTCGCGGGTACGAAAGCCATACCCTTGCTCGTGAAGAAAGGCGTTATCCATGCCGCGGTTCGTATTGGTGAAAAGGCCGGGCACGTTATAGAGGTCAGGGAAATCAGAAAACCGAAGGCAGGCGTGGTCATCACGGGAAACGAGATATACAACGGCAGGATAAAAGATGGATTTCTGCCTATGGTGAAAAAGAAGATAGAACAATTCGGCGGTGAGTTTGTTGGTGTACATTACGCCCCGGACGATGCCGATTTTATAGCTCAAAAGCTCTTTTCGCTTCTTTACGATGGTGCGGATCTCCTGATAACGACGGGAGGTATGTCCGTGGACCCCGATGACGTAACACCGCTTGCCGTAAGAAAACTGCCCGTTACGGAAACGTTTTATGGAACCGCGGTGCTTCCCGGCGCAATGTTTTTAATCGGCTACGTCGATGGTGCTAAGATGGCGCTACATTCCAAAAACGGGGGTAGCCATAATAATATCCCGATAATGTGTTTGCCGGCATGTGGGATGTATAGCAAGACCACCGTGTTTGACTTAATATTGCCCCGTGTGCTGGCCGGGCAGTTTATAGGTAGAAAAGAGCTTGCCGAGATGGGCCACGGCGGGCTATGTATGAATTGTAAAGAGTGTACTTTCCCGGTGTGTCCATTTGGAAAATATTGAAGAGCACATAGAAGATCGCATAAAAAGGCACATAGAAGGGCAGGTTAAGCTCGTCGATAAATTCGGGAGAAACATCGACTACATTCGCATATCCGTCACCGACAGGTGTAACCTGAGATGTGTTTACTGTATGCCTGACAAAGGAGTCGAATACTTCGACGCGGTTGAGCTTATGACATTCGATGAGATACTGCTGTTTGTCGAGGCCGCCTCCGAGCTTGGGATAAAAAAGATAAGAATCACCGGCGGAGAGCCGCTTATGCGAAATGGACTGCCCGGTCTAATCGCGGGAATCAGGCAAATACCCGGCATAGAGGACCTTTCGATTACGACAAACGGGGTGCACCTCGAAAAATACTCACGTTGCCTGGCGGATGCGGGTCTCGACAGGGTAAACGTCAGTCTGGATACGATGCGGCCCGAAAGATATAAAGAGATCACCGGTGGCGGACGGATTGACGACGTCTTGCGGGGTATACGCTCCGCGGAGAATGCCGGACTGTTACCGGTTAAGCTGAACATGGTGCCCTTAAAGGGGGTAAACGACGACGAAATCGAGGATTTTGCAAGGCTTTCGATTACAACAGGCTACCAGGTCAGATTTATCGAGCTTATGCCAACGCGCGTAAACATGGCTGACACAACCGGCAAACCGATAAGCGCCCCGATAAGCTCACTGGTAAGCGCCGACGAGATAAAACGACGTGTAGAAAAGATTGCTCCCATATACCCGGTGAAGTTACGGCGCTCGGAACCGGCGCGTTATTACAGGTTCGAAGGATATGAGGGGGTCTTCGGTATAATAAGCGCGGTAACGTGCAGGTTCTGCCGGGAGTGCAACAGGCTGAGGCTTACTGCCGTCGGAGCGCTTAAACCGTGTCTGTATTCCGACACGCAGGTGGATGTGAAAACCACGATGCGATTTGGAGCGACCAAAGAGGAAATCAAAAAACTCATTATAATTGGAGCAGAGTTGAAACCCCAAAGGCATAACATCGAACGTGAGGTTTCTTTGGATGCGATGTCCAGGATAGGCGGTTGACACTATATCATGACAAACATACATGGGTTATCTTTTATTGCCTGCGATGGAAGCGGCTACATCAAACGGTTGAAGGAGGTGGTAGATAGTTCAGCGTTACT
>JADFXJ010000138.1 GCA_015233615.1 Nitrospirota bacterium | reverse complement strand
AAGGCGGACTGGGGGCTTGTGGTTAAAATCGATAAGCCGGAGGCTCTGGCGCAACTGGTTCGAATAAGGAAGTACATCGTCTGCGGCGTCGCGGCCTTAACGATAGCGATGGTTGCCATAGCGTATTTTTTCACCGGGAGAATAACCGGGCCGCTTACGGCGCTGACGAAATCGGCAAAAAAAATCGGCAAAGGCGATTCGTACGCAACCGACGCAGACAAGATTGCCCGGGAGCCGGGCGGGGACGAAATCGGCATTTTAGTGTCGGTTTTCAATGAAATGGCCGACACCATAGCCAGAAATCGAAACATGCTCACGAAAAACCTGGCTGAACTTGCGGAGGGCAATAACAGGTTGAATCTATTGTTGGAGGCCACCTTCGAAGGGATATCCATTGCCGTAGACGGGCGGATTGTCGATGCTAATAATCGGTGTGCCGAAATGTTTGGTTATGCCGCCGCGGAGATAATCGGTATGCCGGTGCTTGACACGGTGGCACCGCAGTACCGTGAGACGGTCATGAAGCATGTTTTGGCAGGGTATGACAAACCATACGAAATGGATTGCCTGAAAAAGGACGGTACGGTAATAAGAATCGAAGCATGCGGAAAAAGCATGGAATATGAAGGCCGCAGGGTTAGAATGGTCGCTCTGCGGGATATTACCGAAAGGAAGGCTTTAGAACAACGGCTCGAGGCGATGAACAAACATCTGGAAACGCGTGTTAAAGACGAGATAGAAAAGAGGATGCACAAAGAGAATCTGTTAATCCAGCAATCGAAAATGGCTGCCATGGGCGAGATGATAGCCGCCATAGCCCACCAATGGAAACAGCCTCTTAACAACCTCAGCCTGTTTGTGCAGGACCTGCGGGATGCTTATAAATTTGGAGAACTTGACGGCGCTTATATCGATACCTCCGTAGAAAAATCGATGAATGAGATTCATTTCATGGCAAAAACCATAGAGGAGTTCAGGAACTTTTTTAAACCTTCCATCGAGAAGGAAACCTGTGATCTCATTGGAGTTACCGCCGGAGTACTTTCTATGATCTCCGAACAGCTTAAGACAAATTCCATATCCTACAGCATCACCTGCCATACCCATAACGTGACGTTCAGAAGTATTTCCGAAGTCACCCACTGCGACGCCACGTTAATCACAACCTATAAGAACCAGTTAGCCCACGTTATCCTTAATATTATAAATAACGCCAGGGATGCGATTATCCAGAGAAGACGCCTGGGTTTGTCGGATGCAAACGAAAAGGGCCCCGCCAATACAGTTGACGGCTCGATAAGTGTCGATTGCAAAAGGTGCGGAGAGATAATGCAACTATCGATAAGCGACAACGGAGGCGGCATACCGGAAAAAATAATGGGTAGGATCTTCGAGCCTTACTTCACCACCAAATCGGAAATCGAAGGAACGGGCATAGGGCTTTACATGTCTAAAATCATCGTGGAAGACAAGTTAGGAGGCAGGATTGCCGTGAGGAATATCGAAGGAGGTGCCGTATTTACACTGGAATTCACGATTTAGGTTGTGCCTGCCAAACTTCGGTGCTGCTATTTAAATTCCCAAAAGTATCCACAATCCATAACCCTAATATGTGTTACAATACCTGAATCGCAGGATAATCGATAGCTATGCTGAAAATAATGTTGCCTGATAAACTGAACGCCGAAAGCGGCAAAATGGTTTACGATATCGTAAGCGACAAGTTGAAGCAACGCAAGACGCCGCTGCTTCTGGATGGCTCCGAAGTAAAAACCATCCAGCCGGAGGGCCTTGGCTGGCTGCTGACGATAGTTAAGTTGATAAAGGATGCCGGTTTGCCGAAAATCATAATTCGCCGGCCAAACAGGATTATCAGGGATGCCCTGCTGCTGGCAAACATGCAAAGAATGTTCGATACGGAGGAGTAAAACCGACGCTCCCCATGGTTACAGCCGTGGGGGAGCGGGCCGCCTGGGCGGCAATATTATAATTTCGGCACGTTTTATAAGGAGATATACCCGGATGGAAGCGAAATCATGCCATAAGCGCCCCAGCAACACCAGAAGCCTTATTCCGCTATTTATAACGTATACGATACTATATACGATAACGTGTACGTTTGTATTTTATTTCGGTGCCCGTGAAGCAGGAGGCGCTTCAGTGCAGGAGCAGGATTTCATTGGAGACGCCTACCGTAAGGATTCCGCGCAGATTGCGCCGACGCCCTCGGAGGAAGGAAGCAATGACGTGCGGCAATATACGGTAGTAAAGGGGGATACCGTGTACAGGCTGTGCGTAAAGCACTATACCATTTGCAAGAGCAGGGAGTTGGAATTAATAAAAAAGTACAACCCGGATTTAACGAACGTCGATTATATACAAGTCGGCCAGGTACTGCGGTTTCCCGTGTTTACGCCTGAGGCGGGAGTGTTTGGCGGCAAAGAGCGACAACAAGAGCGTCAGGTCGCGAAAGAGCGACAACAAGGGCATGGAAAAGAGCGCGGATTGGAGCAGTGCACCGTTTTTGACAGGTATCCAAGCCGCCTTGACGGCAGTATCGACAAGTTGGAGTGGATTAATGACGGCAGGGCCCGCGTGTATGGGCATATAAACGGTCGCGCCGATAGCGGTGGCCAATATAAATTCTATGTGTCGGTTCCCGGCGATCTCGATTACGAACAACCGATGGTATTAGAGAAAGACGGTACGTTTAACGTGGATATAACGGTTGGGCGTGCCGGCAAGGACTATGGAGTGAATTTTGGCCTGAAGCTCGCGAAAGTTTACGGGGACACTGTCGTCTCGGATATCACCAGACATACGGTCAAGGATCCATCGAAAACCGGCGTCGAATATTTCAAAGCCGAAAGCTCATCGAGGGCCTCGGCCGAACCCTTCACGGGGCCGGGCGGTGTAGCCGAATGGGTCAGGACGCAAAGCCTGGACGCCGGGCTGTCGGACAATCCTCCATTCAAGGTAAAAGACGGGATTTTCGTAAAGAACTACCGTTACATCTCGGCAAACCCGGACGAGCGTTATCTTGCCAGGTACGGCAGGGTTACGCTTTACGGCAGTTCCGTGATGGCTAAGGCTTTGATCCTGCAGGGCAGGTACGACGTGGCGGAAAGGATATTGAAGGTATGGGTAAGCCAGGTTAACCTAAACGGCATGGTGCCCAGAAGCGCCAATACCGTTGGCGACAATTACGTTTCGCCAGACGTAACGACCGGGGATGCAGCGCATTTTATAGGAGCTCTGGCAATGCTGCGCGTCGCCACGCACAAAGGCGACTACGACGATACCATCATCGCGATGTTCCGGAAGTATTTTCTTCCCTTGCAAGACGCTGAAACCGGCCTTGTAAGAGGGGGATACCGCGGTAGCGGAGACGGTTATGGCCCAGGCAATTCCATGACTCCCATAAAATGGGCGTCGACGGAGCACAACGTAGACCTTTTTCAATCTCTCGTGTTGCTGAGTAAAACCTTCAAGGGTGACATTTCTAAGGAATTTTCCACCATGTACGAAAAAATAGGCAGCGCTCTGGATAAGTACATGTGGGATGACGTTGCCGGAACTTTCAATCGGGGCTACAGGTTCGAAACGGGAAGGGACGAAGCGAAGGCGCTCGATTGTGCTTCGTGGGGGGTGCTCTACCTTGTCAAGCAGGCCGAACTGGCAAGAGACGCCGGGGATAAGGAAAGAGAAAGAATCTACTCCGGTAAGGCAAAGAGAGCACTGGGCTTTATCGAAAATAATTTCGTTTCGAGGTGGTGTTATGAAACGCCCGCAGGCAGGCAAGGCGTGATCAGAGGTTATAAACCGTATGCCGGCAAGATAATGGACGTAACCGACGAAGCGACGAATGAACCGGTCGACTGGAATTCGATGGACGATTTCGTTTGGTCCGAAGGCACTTTGGGCGTGGCGATGGCTAATCACGAATTTTGCAGATTCGAAAGAGGCGCTTCCGGTTCAGGGCAATATTGCGCCAGAAGCGATAAAATTATAAATAACATGAGGATACTCCAGTCTCTGAGCGATAAGGGAGGGATGCTCTACGCCACTAAGAACATAAAGGGAAACTTTACCATGGCCGAGGAGTTGTCCGCTTTATCGTGGTATAGTTATGCTCTTTTTGTCAAATCCGGCCACCCTGATCCAAACGTGGGGAAAATCAGAACTTTGATACCGTGGTGAACGCCTCCATGGTGAACGCCTCCAAACTTTGCGGCAGTGCCTGAGGTTGCCGTTTATTAAGGAGACCGATTTCGTCGACGCCGGCGACGGAACGCCGGATTTCGGCTGGATTGATAAAGACGTTGCCGGGGCTATCGGAGGAAAGGAAGCGCCGATAAGGTTACAGATGGGGAATGACGATTATGGGAAAATTCATCTTGAAAAACATTCGAAAGAATTCGTAGATAATGGGTAACTACTCAGATGTCTGAACTGTGATTTAAATGATTTTTTGATTTACTATGATTCATTAATGTGGAAAGCGGAGATTTGTTATCAATCATAGCACTCATTTAATCATTATAGCGGAGGATGCAATACAGCAGCCACACGGATTCAGGGCTAGACTGCCGGTCAAGCCGCAATGACGGAAAGGGGAATGACGGGCAGGGGGGCTGCGTCGATTTATCTACTCGTCATTCCGGCCCTATATCAAGTTGCGGTCAAACGAGTAAAGGACAGACAAAAGATTAACACGAAAGACACGAAAATAACGAAAAACACGAAAAAGGACTATGCAATTCTGTACTTTTTCGTGCCTTTCGTGCCTTTGTTCGTGCTTTTCGTGTTAATCTTTTGTCCTTTGCTCTTTTGAATGCCATTTGGTACTATTCGTCATTACCGGAGTTTGGGGGCAGTTAAATATCTTGACAGTGATGTACGGTTTGTGTTTACATATTGTTGTCCCCGGTGTGTGGGCGTGGATTGAAACCGTAGATATGGATGCGTTGTCGCCTTCTGCACGAGGGCGAGGATTGTAAAAAACAAACAATATACAGCAGAAAGGAGGTGGAAATTATGTTTAGAATCAGAATGTCGTTATTAATCGTATTGTTGGTTTTACTTCAGGTGTCGGGTGTTTACGTGGTGAGTGCTTTTGCCGACGACGTCCCTGGCGGTACTATTTCCGGCGAAGGTAGTTCCGGCACTACTTCACATCAGGCGCCGGATCCCTCGCAGCGTTACCTGACGGTGTTGAAGGACCAGATAACCAGCGTAGAGACGTTTGACACACAACCTGCCCAGAATCCTATGGTGGAGGTGGCCAACAACACGAACCAAAGCATGGCGATTAAGTTGAACGGTAAAAGTATGTATTCGTTTTCAATGTCTCCAAATACCAAAAACGTTATGGTCTTTGCACCCGGTACCTACCAGTACGAGGCTCAGATACCCGGGTTCCCGCCTTTTTCGGGCACCGGGACGTTTAACGAAAATGCAAGATATACGTGGACGTTTAATTACGCGAATAAATAGCGGTGCAAAAGCGTATGAACTGCGGATGAATAACTACTAATAATATAATAAAGCGTACAAACAGCGCAAAAAGAGAGGTTAAGTAAATGACGATGAAAAAGGGATGCTTTTTTTATACCGCAGTGGCAGTCGGGTTGTTGATGATGCTCAGTTCCGCCGCTTGCGCCCCTCCTGCCGTTGATACGACTAATAACATCAATTCGGGGTCTGCTATAGCCGTTGCTCCTGTCGTTGTTCCTCCCGTTGTGGTAACGGCTCCTGCCACGGATTCGAAAACAATTTATTACGACACTTTCAATCCGGACGTCGGGGAATTGAGAAACCTGTGGGTTAACAACGGAAAAGGCCATTGGATATGGCAAAGACAGACGTCGGCGTCTCCCGGTTGCGAGGATGGTTGTTTAAAGCAGACCAGCGACGATCCAAGGGCTCTCAATACGCTGGTCTATGTAAGGACTCCCCAGATGGACGACGGCGTTATAGAGACTAAGGTTCGCATGAGTTATGATGCATCTATGTACGTTTCTCAAAAAGATTACATGCTGTTTGTGGGAACGGGGATAGTGTTCAGGCTTGTCGACGAGAATAACTACTATATGTTCAGATTAGCCGGGGAAGAGGGTGTGGTGTTAGGCAAGATGGTTAACGGCACGTGGTACGATATCGCCAATCCCAGGCGTGTGGACTTTTTGGAGGGAGGCAGGATCAGGACGAGCGTATGGTATTCTCTGAAAGTGGCCGTCCATGGCAGCAGGATTAAGTGTTATATTAATGACAACCCTGTGATTAACACTAACGACTCTACTTTTTCGGTAGGCAAGTTCGGGTTGACAACCTTTAAGACTATGGCCGATTTCGAGTACCTCAAGGTAACCGAGCGGTAGCAGACACGATTCACGCGGATGAACAATTAATAATAAATAGCGCGCAGTTCGCGTACAAACAACGCTTGCACTGTGCAAAAAGAGAGGTAAATGACGATGAAAAAAGGACGTTTATTGTGTATCTGCGTGACAGTCGTGTTGTTAACGATGCTTAGTTCCGCCACTTGTGCACCTCCTCCTGATGGGACGACTAATATCATTATCGTTGCGGATTCCTTAACCGATACTCTTCCAGCGGTGCGGGAAGTCATCGAAACTCTCAAAACACTGCAACCACCTCCCGCGGATTCTCAACCTGCCGCCGCGCCCGTTGCCGCGCCTCCCGCGGATTCTCAACCTGCCGCGACGCCCGTTGCCGCGCCTCCCGCGAATTCTCAACCTGCCGCGACGCCCGTTGCCGCGCCTCCCGCGAATTCTCAACCTGCCGCGGCGCCTGCCATTGTGGTAACGGCTCCTGCCACGGATTCGAAAACAATTTATTACGACACCTTCAATCCGGACTTCGGGGAGCTGAGAAACCTGTGGATTAACAACGGTAAAGGCCACTGGATATGGCAAAGACAGACGTCGGCATATCCCGGCTGCGAGGATGGCTGTTTAAAGCAGACCAGCGACGATCCAAGGGCTCTGAACACGCTGTCGTACGTAAGGACTCCTCAGATGGACGACGGCGTCATAGAGACGAAGGTTCGCATGAGTTATGATTCCTCTCCACACGTTTCTCAAGCAGATTACATGATGTTTGTGGGAACGGGGATAGTGTTCAGGCTTGTCGACGAGAATAACTACTATATGTTCAGATTAGCCGGGGAAGAGGGTGTGGTGTTAGGCAAGATGGTTAACGGCACGTGGTACGATATCGCCAATCCCAGGCGTGTGGACTTTTTGGAGGGAGGCAGGATCAGGACGAGCGTATGGTATTCTCTGAAAGTGGCCGTCCATGGCAGCAGGATTAAGTGTTATATTAATGACAACCCTGTGATTAACACTAACGACTCTACTTTTTCGGTAGGCAAGTTCGGGTTGACAACCTTTAAGACTATGGCCGATTTCGAGTACATCAAGGTAACCCAACGGTAGCAGGAATAAACAAACGATAACGTGTTTACGATAATAGGTATAGCCGTCGTAATCGCTCTTATAGTGGCGGTTGTCGTCGTGCTTATAAGGCCTGACAAGGGTGCGTCTTTATCCCTGGAAATCCCCGTGGCGTCGCTGGACGACGACATGGTTACCATCAGGATAATTACCGCGGATAAAGATCTCGCGGCACCTGTGGTCGATGGTGCCAGGCAGAAACAGTTGCCCGGCTATTTCGAAATAACCGGCGGACTTAGCGGCGCGATGGGGAAGAAACTCTTCATTACGGGTTCTTATACGAAAATAGGACGTGAAGAGGCGGGAAAAGACAAGAGCAGGGGATGGATTACCTTTCCGTCGACGACCAAAACCATCAGCAGGCACCAGGCTGACCTGGTTTACGAAAGGGGAGGATACAGCCTGGCAAACGTGTCGGGCGTCAATCCCACCATGGTCAACGGCAAGGCGATGAAAGACAATGAAACCCTACGGCTGAAGGATGGCGACAGAATCGCTTTCAGCGAAGTAGAGGTCACTTACAGAAGCACAGGCGGAGGCGGGCGGCAAGGAAAGGTCTAAAGAATCGATCCACGAAGAAGGAACACGAAGAAAGACACGAAAAAACCATATTCGTCATTCCGGGCAAGTCCCGGAATCTAGTTCCTTTCGTGATCCTTCGTGGCTCACTCCCTTAATCCCTTAGAGAGACCCTTAATGGAACATCTTACATTAGCCATATCGATTCTCTTCGCCGGTTATTACGTTATAAACGTTTTATTGATGCTGGCCGGCATTGTAGCCATAAAAGGGGAGCTCGGCACCAGGCCCGAAACGAGTGCATCCAGGCTTTTACCGATAACGGTAATAATACCGGCGTACAACGAAGAGGATACCATAGTTTCGACAATCAGGGTACTGGCTGCGCAAAAGTATCCTTTTTTGGATATTATCGTCGTTAACGACGGCTCCGGGGACGGCACCCTGCGGGAACTGGTAAGAGCCTTCTCGCTCGTGCAGGAGACCGTCCGGTTCAGGCAGTATATAACGACGGCAGGCATACGGGGCTGCTACAGATCCGCTGCGATGCCGTCACTACAGGTAATCGATAAAGACAACGGCGGCAAGGCCGATGCTATTAACGCGGGGCTCAATCTTGCCGGCAGCGAGTTGGTCTGTATTCTGGACGCGGACGTTATACCGGAAAAACACGCCATGTTGTACATGGTGCAGCCGTTTGTTCAAAAGCCCGGTGAAAACGTTCTGGTTACCGGCGGCAACGTGCGTATTCACCACGGCAGCAGCGTCCCCATGGGTACCATCGAATATCTGTCTACCCCGAAAAAGTGGATCTACCTGTTGCAGATTCTCGAATATATAAGGTCATTTTCATTATTCAGGCTGGGTTGGAGCGCCATAAACTCCGTGCCGCTCGTCTCGGGGGCCGCCGGAATGTTCAGGCGAGTTGAGTTGCTGCGCCTTGGGGGTTTTCAAAAGTTTTCGAAGGGCGAGGACATGGAAATAATCATGCGCCTCCACGAATACTACCTGAGGGCAAATAAGCCTTATCGAATCATCCAGCTCGTACGGCCGGTTATTTTCACCGGAGCGCCATCGAGTATCAAGGAATTGGCCGGCCAGAGAAAGAGGTGGCAAGTCGGCCTTTTATCGACTTTGAGGGTGTACAAGCACCTGATCTTCAATAGAAAATTCAAAGCGATCGGTATACTGGTACTGCCGTATTTCCTGATATTCGAAGCACTGTCCCCGTTCATAGAGATGGGGAGCTACCTGGCTTTAGGCCTTGCGTCGATGGCGAAGTTGATGTCTTTCGAGTATTGGCTGGTCTTCATATTTACAATCATCGGAGGAGGAGCGTTGAATAACCTCTGCGCCATAGTCAGCGAGTCGCATTACCTGAGATTGTACACCAGGAGGATAGACCTGGTGAAGCTCATGGCGATAGGAGTACTCGAGCCCTTCGGCTACCATCAACTCAACCAGTTCTGGAAGATACAGGCCACGTTCTCCTACTTGTCGAAAACCCACCTCAAGTCCACGTGGCAACCACCCAGGCGGGAAGATAGCGAGTAAAGAAGGCCTTCTGGATAAGAGGCGTACATGATATGGTCTGTGAGATAGTTTCAACAGGCACTTATAGCGGAATTCAGTGGGATGCAATACAGCAGCCACACGGATTCAGGGCTAGACTGCCGGACAAGCCGGAATGACGGGTAGATAAAATCGACGTCATTTCCACCCTTGCTGATATTCCAACCTCTTACCGTCATCCACCCCACTGCGTCATCTTTCCGGATAGAGCTTCGTCAGCAGAGCCGTTTAGCCGCATTCGCGGGATTCGCGTAGCTTGCAATGACAGTAAGTTTGGTAGGTCAGGGTTCGTAAGAACCCTTTCCCTCTTAAGAACCGAACATGCGATTTTCTCCGCATTCGGCTCAAGCCTATTTGGCTCGTTTTTTTCCGGAGGTTGAACCGGAAGTTGAGCTTTTTCCGGAGGTTGAGCCG
>JADFXJ010000022.1 GCA_015233615.1 Nitrospirota bacterium | reverse complement strand
GCCCGCCATCCGGGAAGCCCACAGTCATTTTTGTTTGTAAAAAACCTCGTCGTCGGCAGTGGTGATAATAACATTAGTGGTAATAACGTTAATGCCGGCGGAGGTGTTACCGATAATACTATCGATGGGCACGTGAGCGCCCGCTTCACCGTCTCTTCCACGGAGCCCTACTTTGGACACGTAGGCTGGGCAATACTGAGGAAAGACAGGCTGCTTGTGTCTTTCATGACTACGGCCATCCTTAACAGAAAACCCATCCGCTTCGACGACAAGGAAAAGACTATAAGGGTGGATATCAGGAACATCCGGTTGGTGAAAGGCAATTACATACTCTACGTGGGGGTTTTCGACAAAGAGGCCTACAGGCCCCTGGCATTGGAGTCTGCGGAGATAACCATAAATACCGGCATAGACCTGTTAAGAGCCGTGTGCGCCCTCGAAAGCGACATAGAAGTGCTGAGCTGATGTACCGTCACTGCCGCTGCGGGCCGGAGGTGTTATCCTAAAAAGGGAAGTTGTCAAGGTTTTTGTTTGTTTGCGCACTATGATATAATAAACCTATAGTAGTACGGTATGGAGAAAGGTGGTATTGAGCTTAAAACCCCATTTCACGACTGTGAGCCTGGAAGATATAAGATTGCCGTTAAAGTAGTCGACATTTTCGGTACTGATACAATGAAGATTATCAAGGAGGAAATGTGAACATTACTTTAGAGACGGCGTTGGAGGTATTGCGCAAACATAAAGAAGAGTTCCGGGAAAAATACGGAATTACCGCTTTAGGCATCTTCGGTTCGGTTGCTCTTGGCCGGATGTCTGATGAGAGCGATGTGGATGTTGTGATAAAGATGAGCAAACCGGATCTTTTTTTTATGGTACATATTAAAGAAGAACTGGAGTCGGATTACAAGACACGGGTTGACGTAGTTCGTTATCGTGAAAAAATGAACAAATTTCTGAAAGAACGAATCGACAGAGATGCCGTCTATGTATGATAAAGAGCTTGTTTTGGAGATACTTAACCAAATTATTATCGCCTGCGGACGAATAAAACGCAGATTCAAAATTTTACTGTTTCCTCCTTACGACATCAACCCGGATGCCCCTCTACGCTTGAGCGCCCTGGGGTAACGACATACCGCTCTTGGTTTCGTTCAAAGCACCGATAATATCCCCGGAAAGCGATTCAAGCTCGACAAAGAGTTCTTTGGCGCGTGCTTCGTTTCCACCGTTGAAAATCGTTACGATATCTTTACCCAGTGCATGGAGTTTTTTATGGGGCCCTTCAATTTTCTGGTAGCACTGCATGTGGCCGCACAGGTCTTTCCCCTCCGAATAATACCACTTGCCAAGACGGCACGCAGTATGGTCTAAAAGCGTATTAGGATCTATATTTTCGGCACCCTTTATGCAGAAAGACACGCGGTTAACCCACAGTCGATGATCAGTCTTCGCTAAATCTAAAACGAGAAGCTCGCTGCCCTTGGTTTTGAATCCGGTCGTGGATTTACGAAGTTCTTCGGCGGAGGAGATCATTTTGTTTATTTCTTTCATTACGCTATGTGATTCCTGTTCCATCGTCCGGGCAATACCCGACGTCTTTTCGACGTTTTTGGCGACCTCGTCGGCAGTTGCCGACTGTTCGTCCACGGACACGGCTATTGTGGTTATCTGGTCACGCACGTCGCGATTGGCGTTTACGATTTCGCGCAAAACCTCACCGACCTGGTTCATCAGTTCCGTTGTTTTACTTACTTCTAGGGACGCGGACTGCATGGACGCCGTCGTACGGCCCGATTCTGATTGTACGGCATTGATTTTTCCCGAAATCTCGGTAGTTGCGGTCTTGGTTCTTTCGGCAAGCTTCCTGACTTCGTCAGCTACGACGGCAAACCCCCTGCCCTGCTCACCTGCCCTGGCCGCCTCGATTGCAGCATTGAGGGCGAGCAGGTTTGTCTGGTCTGCGATGTCGTTGATAACTTGCAGGATGTCACCAATTTCGGTTACACGCATATTTAGCGTGCCTATGAGCGAGGATAGTTCGGAGGTAGTCGAATGAACCGAGTTTACGGTGCCTAAGGCACCGAGTGCTATTTCTTTACCCTTTTCGGCTATAGCCATGGCATTTGACGACGTTTCGGTTGCCTTCGAAGCATTTATTGCTATATCCGTTATGGTCTGGCTCATTTGCTCCGCCGCCGTAGCTATCTGAAGTGCCTGGGAATACTGTTGTTTGGCGCCTTCCACCGTACCGTCCGTTTTCGTCCTGACTAAATCCATCGTACTCACAACGTTATTTATGGATACAATCGTATTATTAACCACGTCGTTGAAAAAGTCTATCAACTTGTTGATGTCATTGACCAAATAGCCTATCTCGTCCTTACTTTCATATTTTACGGAAACCCTGAGATTCTTATTAACCATGCTCTCTATCTGTCCGCTCAAAAGTTTTAAAGGACGGAGTACTTTTGCCCTTGTTGCATATAAGGCTGCGCACAAGATCATAATATTGAGCGAAATGAAAACTATCTGGCTTGTTCTGATAGTATCTACGTTGTGGGCCGAGAGATTTTCGGCCGAACTCGTGAATTCTCTGGTCAGCTCAAAAAACTCTTCGCTTTCTCTCATAACCTTTCCGGAAAGGGAGGCGTCTTTTCGTGAATCCAGGACACTTTGGCGCAAGCTTTTCCAGGAGACTTCGACTCTTTTCAATTGAGTAACGAACGATTCGTCGGTTGCTTTTGGCAATTTTAAAGAACTGTCGCCGTTTATTAGTCCATTTATATACTTATCGATGTTTTCGATAGCTTTATCCGCCTCGCCGTGTTTACTTGCGAATTCGAGTTTTATAAGTCGCTGGGAGCCTCCCCTGATCTTACCGGCAAAGTTGACTACCCGTCCGTCATCCATCATTCCCGATAACTGGGAACGTAAAAACAAACCGCTTCCCAACACAAAAACGATTAACGACGCTACCATTATTATTACGGCCGTGCTGATCTTCATTAGTTCCTCCTCATGACAATTAAAGTATATTCAACTTCATAAAAGCCCACCCTATCCCTAAACCAAGCAATTATATGACAATTATATGAAATGATTATATAAAAGTCAAGCATTTTATAAGAACTGTCATATGGGAACGTTGAAGTGGATATCTTTAAGCGGCGCCGCGCATATCACGGGCATCCCCGCAGGCGGAACCGGTGCGTTCGCAGATGTTTTTGGTCTTTACGGACTTAATCGGTGCACTCATCGAAGACGCTGCTATACCCCCCAAATGGCCAATTAATCAGTTCTATAACCTGAAACGGCCAATTATTAAATAGATCTGGACTATATAAAATGAATCTGTTATACTATTACACGTAGAAAATCGTTAAATCGCCGTTTATCTTAGATAAGATTGTTAACTTTTACAGTTGCCAAAAGCGATAAATGTATTTTCTAAATAGAATCGGGCAAATAAGAATTCTGACAAACCGGACTATATAATTTGACAAATCGAAATATCGAAGCGATTAAACCATGGCTGGCGGACTGAGTTTGGGCAGCCTACATTTGAACAACATGCACAAGATATATGAAATACACGAGATATACGAAATACACGGGATATACAAGGGAATTTACAAAAGCAGCGTGACGTATGGGGTTTGATATTTTTTTGGTCTTCCTGTTTATCCTTTTCAGTGGTTTCTTTGCGTGTTCGGAAATAGCCGTGATCGCGTCACGTAAAACGATGGTGGAAACCCTGGTAAAGGAGGGAAGCAAACGTGCCGGGATACTCATGTCGCTTAAGACACAGCCTGACAGATTCCTGGCTACCGTCCAGATAGGCGTAACCATAGGCACGGCCCTTTCTTCGGCCATCGCCGGTGCAATAGCCGTAACTCGTATCAAACCAATTATAGCCGGATTGCCGGTCGGAATTATTTCCGTCTCAGCCGAACCGATTGCCCTGGGGCTTGTCGTGGGGCTTGTCTCTTACGCGACGCTCGTCATAGGCGAACTGGTACCAAAAACGCTGGCACTCATGAATCCGGAAAAGGTGGCGCTCATTGTTGCCAGACCGATATACGCTTTTTCACGGATAAGCGCTCTGTTTGTCAATTTACTGACGGGCAGCACGAACCTGCTGTTGAGGCCTTTCGGTAAAAAGGCGTTTACGCAGCGGGGTTTTATCTCGGAGGAAGAGATAAAAATGCTTATACAAGAGGGCAAGGACAGGGGAATCTTCGAGACTACGGAGCAGGAACTTATTCATAGCGTCTTTGAGTTTACCGATATTTCCGTAAAGGAGGTGATGGTTCCCATTGGACAGGTTGTGTGCATAACGCTGGACGGAAACATAGACAAAACGCTGAGAATCATTTCCGAAGAGCAGTATTCGCGCTACCCCGTCTACAACAAGAATATAAACAACATAAAGGGTGTGCTCTACTCAAAAGACCTGTTCAGCCTGATGGCCCAGAACAAGGAGGTCAACGTCAGGAAACTCCTCCGGGCGCCCTTTTTCGTCCCCGAAACTATGATGATAAGCTCGCTCCTTGGCGAAATGCAGAAAAAGCGCACCCACATGGCTATAGTAGTAGACGAATACGGCATGGTATCCGGAATCGCCACGATAGAAGACCTCATAGAAGAGATCGTGGGAGAGATCAGAGACGAGCACGACACGGAAAGACCCGTAATAGAGATAGGTAAGGACACGTACATCGTCTACGCGTCCATAAGCATAAGGGATCTGAAAGAAGACTATGCCATAGACCTGCCGGAGTCGCCCCACTATGACACCCTTGGCGGCTTCATAGTCACTACGCTACAGAAGATACCCGAAAGAGGGGAGACCATCAGCCTGGACCATATGAAAATGACGGTCGTCGAAATGGTCAACACCCGGGTATCCAAGGTTAAGATAGAAGTCCACGGTAAAGAATGCTATAAAAATGAAAAACTTGAGGAGGAAAGCATTGGATAATCATCTTTTAAAGAAATACAGGTCCGCCAAATACGCTTTAAGTCAAGCGGCGTTGCGGTGTTCGAAAGAATACTCGCTTGCATCCGCCATAAAATACGCAGAATCCGCAGTAAGCTCCGCCTTAGGAGCCGCCATAAGAACCGTTAATTCCGTAAACTACGCCTTTATAGGCAGCATAGTGTGCCTTATCGCTGCGGTTTTAATTACTTCTTGCGCAACCGAGGAAACCAAAACCCGGGAGGAGCCAAAAGCCGCACAGACGCAGACGGCCAAAGCGTCCCCGCCAAAACCTCAGTCCGTACCACAGGTTAAGCTCGACGTTAAGGAATATAAGCTCGAAAATGGTTTAAAGGTGCTCATCGTCGAAGACCACAAGGCACCCATAGCCACTTTCCAGGTATGGTACAGAGTCGGATCCATATATGAGCACGCGGGCAAAACCGGCATAAGTCATCTCCTGGAGCATATGATGTTCAAGGGGACTCCCAGGTTCGGCTCAAAGGTGTTTTCGAATATAATCCAGAAACACGGCGGAACCGACAACGCTTTTACCACGAAAAACTACACAATGTACTACCAGACCCTCATATCGAGCCGCTTGGATCTTTCCATAGACATGGAATCCGACAGAATGGTCAACCTGATGCTGAGGCCGGAGGATTTTAAGTCCGAAAGGCAGGTCGTCATGGAAGAGCGCAGATTAAGGACGGACGACAACCCCCAGGACTACCTGCTCGAAGAGGTTACCTCTAAGGCTTTTGCCGTACACCCATACGGCAATCCCGTGATTGGATGGATGAAGGACATAGAGTCGATAACCGTCGGGGACCTTAGAAAGTACTACGAAAACTACTACAATCCATCTAACGCGGTCATCGTCATTTCCGGAGACGTCAACCCCGAATCCGCGATGAAGATGATCAAAGAGAAGTTTGGCCCCATACCCGGCCGTATTGTGGAGCGCCCTGCCGTACCGGCGGAACCTCAACAAACCGAAGAAAAGAGGATTACCGTGAAAAAACAGGCCCAAATGCCCGCCCTTTTGATGGTCTATCACGTACCCTCGATTCCACAAAAGGACAGTTATGCCCTCGACGTACTTGCAACCATTTTTTCCGGTAAAAGTGGCCGCCTCTACCAAAACCTTGTCAGGAATCAGAGGATTGCCCTCAATGCCATGGCTTTTTATAGCGGCTTGTCTCTTGACCCCGATCTCTTTTACTTCAGCGGTACCCCGGCACAGGGTAAAGATACCAGCGAACTCGAAAACTCCCTGTTGAAAGAGATTGATATGGTTAAGACCAATCCCCCTTCGGAACAGGATGTCCAAAAGGCAAAAAACCAGATCGAGGCTTCCTTTATAATGGGCCAGGATTCGATATACTTTCAGGGTGAGATACTGGGAATGTACGAAATGCTTGGCGATTGGCATTTAAAAGATAAGTACCTCGATGAGATTAATATAGTCAGGCCCGAAGACGTACAGCGTGTCGCCCAAAAGTACTTTACTAAAGAAAACCGGACGGCCGGTGTCCTTTTGCCGGCAGGCAAATAGGATTTTTAGGGCTTGCATCTGGCGTGCATTGGGCTTGCATTTTATGGAAAAACAATATATATAAGGAGAATATAGCTTATGAAAAACTTTTTAAGAACGTTGATACTTCTGTCACTTCTGGTGCCAACGCTGGTGCCAACTGCGTCCTGGGCACTCGACGTTCGTCGTGAGGTGCTGGACAACGGCCTGACGCTCCTTTACAGCAACCGGAGTAACTTGCCGGTAGTCAAGGTAACGGTACTCATAAGGGCATCGAAGATGAACGAGACCGATCAAAAGGCGGGGCTGGCCAACATTACCGCGGCCATGCTTACCGAAGGCACACGCTCTAGAACGTCCGAGCAGATAAGCGGGGAGATTGAGTTCATGGGGGCGTCACTGGACGCCGGCATCGAAGCCGACTACACAATCGTAGCCTTGTCCGTCCTCCAAAAAGACGTGGATAAGGGCTTCGAAATACTCTCCGACGTAATATTGAATCCTGCCTTTGCCGAAAGTGAGCTAAAACATAAGAAGGCTCTCATAAAGGGTTCCCTCAAGCAAAGCGAGGAAGATCCGGGCTACGTTGCCCAAAAAACTTTCATCAGGGACTTGTACGGCGACTTCCCCTATGGACGCTTAAACGAAGGCAATTCCGTTACCATAGACGCAATAAAGAAAGAAGACCTGGTAAAATTCCATGACGATTACTACCTGCCCTCTTCTAGCATTATCTCCATAGTCGGCAGCATATCCTACGACGAGGCCTTAAATCTGATAAAAAAATACATGTCCGAATGGAAAAACGTACAGACAGGCACAGCACAATCCCTGCCTTCCCTCAAGCACAGGACTAAACGCCATGCCGCTCTCATAGACATGGACATTACCCAGGCCAACGTCATACTTGGCAACTATGGCATATCCAGGGGAGACCCTGACTTCTACCCACTGTCCGTGATGAACTACATTTTAGGCGGAGGCGGTTTTTCCTCCCGCATGGATATGATCATACGTGACAAGATGGGCCTTGCCTACGACGTACACACCCACTTCGCCTCATACAAGCATGCGGGTGATTTTACCGCGGTCATACAGACTAAAAACGAGATGGCAAACACTGCTATCAGAGAGATGTTAAAACAGATTAAGAAAATGAAACAAGACAAAGTGACCGACCAGGAGCTGCAAGGTGCCAAAGACTTTCTCATCGGCAGTTTCCCGAGGCGTATCGATACTATGGATAAAATATCGAATTTCATGGCACAGGTTGAATTCCTGGGCCTTGGGCTCGATTACGAGCAAAAGTACAAGGACTACATCAACGCAGTCACCACGCAAGACGTACACAGGGTAGCAAACAAGTACCTTGACGACGTCAACTACCAGTTAGTGGTGGTAGGCAAACTGAAAAAGGTTAAACTTGCCAAAAGGTTTAAATAGCCGCAACGTACCGGTATATGAAATAATATGATGATATGGATATTATAAAGAGCGTTCCGGAAATGCGGCAAAGGACTTGTCTCATCAGGCAGGAGGGCAGGAGTATCGGCTTCGTTCCTACCATGGGAGCCCTCCACGACGGCCACTTAAGCCTGGTAGCCAGGGCTAAGACCGAAAACGACGTGACGGTGGCAAGCATATTCGTAAACCCAAAGCAGTTCCTCGCCGGGGAGGATTTCGACAAGTACCCGCGTAGCTACTGGCAAGATGCGGATATACTTGCCGGCGCGGGCGTGGAAGTTGTTTTTATGCCCTACGTCGGCGACATGTACCCGGAGGGGTTTAACACCTTCGTCGAAGTCAGGGATATTACGGAGCGCCTCTGCGGCGCCTTCAGGCACGGGCACTTCACGGGGGTAGCCACGGTGGTAGCCAAACTTTTTAACATCGTAAAACCCCGGCACGCCTACTTTGGCTTGAAAGATTACCAGCAGTACGTGGTAATACGAAAAATGGTTCGGGACCTCTGCATGGACGTAACCGTAGTGCCGTGTACCACGGTAAGAGAGCCCGACGGATTGGCCATGAGTTCGCGAAACGTCTACCTGAGTGCCGCAGAGCGAAAGGACGCGCCCATCATTTACAAGAGTATGGTCGAATTGCAGAAATTACTAAAGGCTAACGGACTCTCTGCACCGAATGCTCCGCTGAAATTCAGGGAGCTGCTGATGGAGCTTCTTCACAAGGCGATAAGCATAACGGAGATCCAGTACGCGGGGATATTCGACCCGGACACGCTTCGGGAGATTGCCGATTTCGGACAATATGCCGGGACAAGACCTGCAATGGCCGGACAATATGCCGGAGAGATTCCGGACAAACAAGGAGAAATGACTATGCAATATTCAAAGAAAAGCGTACTGATAGCCGTGGCATTAAAGATGGGCTCCACGCGGTTGATAGATAATCTGTTAGTGGAGTTGCCCTGATATGACCGGTTATCTCACTGTAATCACAAAAAGCGGCGACATGGTAAGGTATTTGTCCGCAGGCGACGGGGACGAATACATAGTATTCATACACGGCAACCTGGCCTCGTCCATTTGGTGGAAAGAGACGCTGTCCAGGCTTAAGCCCGGGTTTAAGGCTTATGCCCTTGACTTGCCCGGAAGCGGCGAGACCCCGGAAACCGGCCACACCCACACGATGGAGTACATGGCCGCATTCGTCGCGGAATTTATCGAGGCTCTCGGAATACGTCCCGTACACCTGGTAGGGCACTCCATGGGAGGCGGTACGGCACAGCTCGTAGCCATAAATTATCCCGACATGGTAAAGAAGCTCGTCCTCGTGGACACCCTGCCCATGCATGGTTTTCCTGAATTAACCGGACTCGGAGACGAATGGTTCCGTACCCTCATGAGTGACAAGATGATGATTCGCATGGGAATGAAGGCCATCATGCCGCACTTAAACGACGATTTTTACTTCGAACAGATCGTTGACCATGCCGCGAGTTCTTCCCGGCAGGTCTTTTTCGAGAACCCGAAAGCCATGTCATCCGCCAACTGGAGTATGAAAATCGGAAGCATTGTCGCGCCCGTTCTCTTCGTTCACGGACTCGAAGATACCCTCATACCGGTCAACACCGTGCTTATGACAGCACAGGCAATAAAGGGAAGCTCATTTACATACGTCGATAATTGCGGCCACTGTCCCATGATCGAAGTACCGGATCGCTTTAACGAAATTCTGTTTAATTTTCTGGCAAACGGCCGCACCAGTTAAATAAGCGTATAGCGTATATGTGTTATAATGGTTTAGGAAGATATGATCTCAATAAGATTAATATGACGGGGTTGCAATAGCCAGAATGAAAGAGGCGATTAGATACCTTAAAAGTCGAACATCGCGTATCATATATTGTAATCGAAGTGGGAGGTAATTTATGGATACTTTAAATCAGGAAGCAATAGATACAATATCGAAGCTGCTAGATACTGCTAACATCGATGATATAATGTATCACCTTTATCTAATCGATAAAGTGCGTAAGGGTAGAGAAGCGTCCCAAAAAGGAGAATTTATTTCGGCAGACGAATTGGAAAAAGAAATTAAATCATGGTAAAATGGACAAAACCGGCTATTAACGATTTAAGGCAAATCCATTCTTTTATTTCGAAGGACTCAAAGTATTATGCTGAGAAAGTCGTTAATGATATCGTTAGCAAGACCAAATCCCTGCAGGGGGCTTCTTGAAGACACTCGGGTGGTAAAACATTCTATGCAGGCTGCAAAAGATTTTATTACGAAGATAAAATAGTGTCATGACCGAACAGGAACTTAGAGCATTACTTGACGAGCTTCGGTCTCTACCCCACGAGACTGAGTGGGTAGAGTTCAAAGAATCTTATTATAATCCTGAAGATATCGGGCAATATATCTCAGCCTTATCAAATTCGGCATCACTTCATGGTCACGAGCATGGATATCTTGTATTCGGTATTCGCGATACAACTCATGATGTTGTAGGGACTTCTTTTAAACCAAAGATTAAGAAAAAGGATAAAGAGGAGCTTGAAAACTGGCTTTTAAGAGGACTTGAACCACGAATAGATTTTAAAATCCATGACTTTATGTACGATGGAAAACCTGTTGTGATTTTCGAGATAGATACTACAAAGGGAAGACCTGTTAAGTTCCATTGGGTTAAAGATAATCAGAGAATGAATGAGGGATTCATACGAGTAGGTTCATATAAAAAACCTCTTGCGAATTACCCCGAAAAGGAACGCAAGCTTTGGAAAAAAAAGCCTGATATTGATTGGTCGGCTCAAGTTTGCGAAGGAGCAAGTATTGCAGACCTTGAGCCTGAAGCGATAACAAAAGCAAGAGAGGAATACAACCAAACACATCCACGCCTTGTAGGGGAAATAGATGGATGGGATAATATTACCTTACTTAATAAAGCCGGTATTACGAAAGACGGGAAGATAACACGCGCTGCAATTATACTGCTTGGTAAGGAAGAGTCCTCGCACTATCTCAACCCCTCAGTTGCACAGCTTTCGTGGATACTAAAAGATGCAGGAAATAATGCGTTAGATTACGAGCACTTTGGTCCCCCCTTGCTGCTAAACATAGAAAAAGTTCTTGCGAAAATACGTAATATTACCATCCGTCATCTGCCTGATGGGACGCTTTTCCCGAAAGAGATACCACAGTATGACTTTTGGGTTATAAGAGAAGCACTTCATAATGCCATTGTCCATCAGGATTATGAACTCAGAGACAGAGTATATATTATCGAAACACCGGATTCATTAACTTTCACTAACAAGGGTGGTTTTATGCTCGGGAGTATTGAAGAAGTAATTAAGCAGGATGCCCCTGCCAAGGTTTCTAGGAATCCCCTGCTTTCTCACGCAATGGTGAATCTAAACATGATAGATACCATTGGAAGCGGTATTAAAAAGATGTTCACCAAACAAAAGAATAGATATTTTCCGATGCCGGATTTTGATTTACACGAGACTGATAGAGTTGTTGTTAGGGTAATTGGAAAGATTTTAGATGAAAACTATACAAACCTTCTTATAAACAATACCAACCTGCCATTAGAGACCGTTATTCTTCTCGACAAGGTTCAAAAAAGTATTATTATCTCCAAAGAAGAGAGTCTTTTCCTTAAAAAGCATAACCTTGTTAAAGGACGTCACCCAAATATTTATATTGCATCGTCATCCGCTGCAATGACCGGTTCGCCCCAACAGAAAGCATCCGTTCAACAGGCTATCACCCTTGAGCAGGAGGCTATGCGGCAACAGTCTCTGCAGGCCCAACAAGTCAAGCATGATCCAATCCCTATACAACTCCCGAAACTTCACGGGGTGTTCGTAGATCGAGAGGTTGAGCGGGACATTCTCTTTCGCTGCCTTCGTGGAGCTGACAATCGACTTGTTGTGATCATAGCACCGGGAGGCTATGGCAAGACCGAATTGATCGCAAAGGTGCTCGACGATATAGCGCCCGGCACCAGCATAGCAACTGATGATGTCCATGGGATACTGTACCTGAAATGCGCTATTGGAGATATTAACCTGGGTAATATATTTGACGGAGCCGGCAAGATAGCAGGGAAAAGAGATGAATTCCTGGATGTTTACACAAGCAAGGAGACGACGATTGCCGGGAAACTGGAGTTTTTTTTCAGTGAGCTCAGCAAGGTTGGCAACGTATGGCTCGTTATGGACAACTTCGAAGACCTGCTTGACACTAACGATGACAGCATAAAGGATGACGAACTTCGTGAGTTTCTTGAAACCGCAGTAGCTATCAAGCATAACGTCAGGTTGATCGTTACCAGCCGGGCCGTGCCAAAGTTCAAAGGAAGCCGGAAGATAGAAATGGTTGACCTGTCCTCAGGGCTGCCGGAAGATCAGGCGATACATTATCTGAGGAAGGAAGGGACTGAATACGGCCTTGGCGACGAGGATGAAGAGGTACTGCGGACTTTTGTCAGGCGAGTCCATCGCATCCCCATGGCTCTTTCATCAGTGCTTGGATATCTTGAAGAACATTATCCTGTTGTAAAACTTGGTGATCTTCTTAAAGATGACAATTTGTTTCTGGATTTTGACAGACATGATCTCAAAGAAGGACTAAAAAGCCTTATTTTGCAGCAAATCAAGCGCATATCTCCGGATGCCCAGCTTGCTTTATCGGCGTTGTCAATATTTTTGAAACCAACACCGCCGGCGTCTCTCCGCTACATGCTCCAAGGTATTGGTTCCGTTGAATTCGCTGCTATACTGACGCGTCTTGAAAAGAACCGCCTCATAACCCATAACCACGGTTATTATGACATGCATCCGGTTGTAAGGTCATTTATCTACGAGATGATTCCTGAGAGTAAACCATCGGTTAATGGCAAAGGTAAGGGAAAGGGAAAGGATGGAAAATCAGCCTTGCTTACCCGGTCGGGGCTTCATAAAAAGGCAGCAGAGTTCTTCGAAAAGCTGCGAAAACCTGAAAAAGATTGGAAAACAATCGATGACCTTGAGCCCCAACTGCAGGAGATCCACCATCTTATGCGCGCCGGGCAATATGAAGAAGCAGCAAGAGTGTTAAATATCATAGATTTCAATTACCTTAAACTTTGGGGATATCCTGGAATTGTGATCGAGTTACGCGAACAACTTATCGGGAAATTGAAAGACATATACCTTGCCAGCGAGAACGCCGGTCATCTTGGTTTGGCATATATGGATACAGGCCGGGTGCGGGAGTCTCTCTCATATCTTGAACAGGCGCTCCAGATCGCAAAGGACAATGACGACAGAATTCGTATAAGTGCATGGTTTAATAACCTTGGTAACGCCGTTTCAGAGCTCGGCGAGATTCACAAAGCAATTGAATACTATGAGCGGGCTTTAGCGATAGACAGAGAGATTGGAGACAGGCGTAGTGAAGGAGTTGAGCTTAATAACCTTGGTCTTGCTTATTCGGCTCTCGACGAAACTCGCAAGGCAATTGAATACCATGAGCAAGCTTTAGCGATAGACAGAGAGATTGGTTACAGACGCGGTGAAGGGATACATATAGGTGACATCGGTCTTGCTTATTCGTATCTCGGCGAAACTCGCAAGGCAATTGAATACCATGAGCAGGCTTTAGCGATAGCCAGAGAAATTGGAGACAGGCACGTTGAAGGAGTTGCTCTTGGTTGTCTTGGCCGTGTCTATTCAGATCTCGGTGAAACTCGCAAGGCAATTGAATACCATGAGCAGGCTTTAGCGATAGCCAAAGCAATTGGGGACAGGCGCAGTGAAGGATATCGGCTTAGTAACCTTGGCAATACCTGCTTTATAGAAGGAGATTTTAATAAAGCAGTCGAACATTTTTTGCAAGCGCTTGATATCGCAAAAAGCATCGAGAATCCTTTTCTAACCTCAGAGATTCTTATAGAGCTTGCATATACCTTTCACTACCACTCCAACCTGCATGATGCAGAACAGCATTACCGTGAATCTTTGAAATTTGATGTCCCCTTGGTTCTCTGCCAAAGTACGGTTCTACTAGGCATACTTTTGCTCGAAAAAGGTAAGCCAGCAAAAGCCAAAGTGTCCGCAGAGGCCGAAGATTTCATAAAGCGCGCCATCTCTCTTTGCCGGCAGATTCTGGAAAAGACGCCGGATCTCTTTAGGCAACGCTACAAACTTGCCCTCGCATTGCTTGCAAGCGGAGATAGCCATGCGTCTCTTGAGACCTATCGGAGGGCAATCACAACGTGTTCGGCAAAAGGCGTCGTGAAACGGGCGCTTATGGACCTGAGCCTTCTTGAGCGTGCTTCACAGAATACTGAAGGACTTTCCGAGGCACGAAAGCTTCTTACGGATACTGTCGGCAGCTAAGATATAAAAATCTATACGTAATACTTGGGTTTTGGGTGGGTAGATACTCAAGTAGGCGCAAAGCCGCAATTCATACGGGTTTACAGAGATGTCCCAAAAATGGCGTGTGTCTACGTTTTAGATGATTGTTAAGCCTTGCCGGATACTTCCAGGATCGCTTACTTCCAGGACCGCTTTAGGCGGTGCAATCACAAGTGATTTGAGTGCGTATAACAATTTTGGGATAGGCTCATTGCGTTGGAAAAACTTGAAATTAACCACATGGAATTCCGCAACTTGCAGGATGCTCACCGACGCTATACCTGCTCATACAACCTATATGCCTAATTCGATACAATACGATCGACGAAAATCCCGTCTCTGATGCGAATTCTGACGCTAATGGCGCGTTTGATGCGGCCAATAACCGGGTTGTAATCAATATGGGGACGATCCTTCCCGGTGCCTCATACCAGGTTGCACGCATAAGAGTAATACAAGTACAAGAGATGAGGAGGGGAAAGCCTTCCCCTCACTTCGGCCACCTTCGGTGTCCTCCGCTACCCCTTCTGCGGGGGAGCGCCCCCGCAACGCCCCCCAGGAACTGCCAATTTATTACCGGCAGTTTTATCATTGGCAGTTTTGTTATCGAAAACTTTCTTATTCGAAACTTCTTTACGATGACGCAGGTTTCTTCGATGATCGTATTGCTCAGCAGTTTACGTAACAAAGAAGACGGCAAGAGCAACGGCTGTCATTTGTTTTGCTCCGTTGGCATTATTGGCATTATTTAATATTACAGTATGATGCCGGGCTATTACAATAACCTGAATTATTAATCTACACGATGTATAGTCGTTATGATATAATATATCGGATTTTTAAGAACATAATCCGGTTATAAGAACAATAGATACCGGAATCGGGAGATAATAGGTTGAAATGAGAGTATCGTTACTATTCAGAAAGAATCTGCTTATCATCGTCGTCTTGCTTGCCCTTACTATGGCGGCAAATTTTTTTTATGCCGGTTGGAATTTCTATAGTACATTTAACAGCCATTCCAGGAAAAACGGAATCGCCATTGCCGCCTCCGTTGCCGGCACGTCCGTGGAGTTTCTCAAGCGGGGAGACATCTCATCCATTCAATCGCTGATAGACGGTTTCGGCAAAATCGAGGGCGTTGTCTATATTTTAATCGTAAACGAAAGGAACGAGATAGTCTTCCACACGTCCTTATCGGGAATTCCTTTGGCGGCATATAGCATCCATCGTCCGATTGAAGGGACGACGATAACCGAAACGGAGTTCTCTCCCCTTGGCCGGGTGCTTGACGTCGCCATGCCAATCAACGCCGGTGCGCTTAACCACGTACAAGTTGGAATGGGAAAGGGAGCGGCAGGCCAGCAAATCTGGATTTCGACGCTATCCCTGGTTTGGCCGTCTTTGATGATGTTTGTCCTTGTCTCGACCATTGCCTGGCTTCTTTTCAAAAAAACCATCGACAAACCGTTGAATACCATCATAGAGTACGCTAAAAAACTCATTAGCCACGAATACGACGCTAAAATAGATATCCATACAGGCGACGAGTTTGACACCCTGGCCAGGTCACTCCAATCCCTGGCCGCCGACTTTGCGGAGGTTTTCGAGGTCTTCGAGATGGCAGCCTCGGATCTGGCAAAAAGGGACATCGAACTGACGGCTACCCTCAATTACGTCAACTCGGTCATCGACAACATGGCCGACGGACTTCTTGTGGCGGACGACAAGGGTACGATTACACGCATCAACGAGCCTCTGGCCCGCCTTTTTAACATCGATAGTGCTCAAACCGCGGAGGGAGCCGTTGCAGATGTTTTTGGCCCGGACATGTCCTCCCTGCTCAAACAGTGTGCCGTTAAAAAAGATAGAGGGGCCATTACCACGGATATTAATCTACCGTCGGGAAAGGTACTTAAGGCGTCGGCAACCATTATCCGCATGTTGAGCAAAGACAACGGGCAAACCAGGGGCCAAGGTCAGGATGAGAGCAGGCCGGTCTGCCAGAGCGGCTTCGTAGTCATAGTCAGAGACATCACCAGAGAGAGAGAGGTCGACAGAATGAAAACGGATTTCATATCAACGGTTTCCCACGAACTGCGAACGCCGTTGACCTCCATCCTCGGTTTTGCCGAAATTATACAGGAACGCCTCGAATTGCAGATTTTCCCAAACATTGTCGGGGATCCGAAAAAAGCGGCCCGCTCCATAAAGGTCATCCGGGATAACATAAATATAATTATCAACGAAGGAGTGCGTCTTACCCATCTTATCAACGACGTGCTGGATATTGCGAAAATGGAGGCGGGCAAGGTGGAGTGGAAAAAGGAGACCCTTCACGTGGAAGACCTTGTTAATCGGGCACTCCAGGCTACGGGGTCACTTTGCACTAAAAAGGGGCTTGAGTTTATCGTCGATCTGAAACCCGGCCTCCCTCCCGTTTCCGGAGATGCCGACAGGCTTGTCCAGGTTATCATTAACCTTATTTCTAATGCAGTCAAGTTTACCGATGCAGGTTCCATCACCCTAACCTCACGGCGTGTGGATAACGAGATCGTCGTCGGCGTCATCGACACCGGCACCGGCATCGGCGCCGAACACCTTGAGTCCGTTTTCGACAAGTTTAAGCAGGTTGGCGATACTCTAACGGACAAACCAAAGGGAACCGGTCTTGGCCTTCCAATTTGCAAACAGATTGTTACTCACCATGGAGGGCGAATATGGGCCGAAAGCGAACTCGGTAAGGGAAGCACTTTTTCTTTCACTCTACCGGTCTGTACCGAAGAGACCTGCAGACTAACCTCTACGGATCTGGAGACCCTCCTGGCAACGGTACGAAGCGGAACGGTAGAAACACACCTCGCTTCCACGGATGAGACAACGGTCCGGGACAATAGAGTAAAAAGCATTCTTGTCGTCGATGACGACGAAAGCATCCGCGAACTGCTGCGGCAGGAACTCGACCGCGAGGGATATGCCGTTAAAACGGCAAAAGACGGCCTTGAAGCCATCAGGAACATAAAGGAGAAACTACCCAATCTCGTCATTCTCGACGTGATGATGCCGGGGATGAACGGTTTTGACGTGGCTGCCGTTATCAAGGGAGACCCGGCAACGGCAAACGTGCCCGTCATAATCCTGTCCATACTCGAGGATACCGAACGTGGCCGCCGTATTGGCGTCGACCGCTACCTGACTAAACCAATCGATAAGGAAGCTCTCTTTGCCGAAATTAAAACCCTTCTTGCCGGGGGCGGTACGAAAAAGAAAATAATGGTCGTAGATGAAAACGAATCGAACGTTAAAACCCTTACGGACGTTTTGGAAACAAAGGGATATACGGTCGTCTCGGCAAACGACGGCCTCGACAGTATCGAAAAAGCGCGTGCCGAAAAACCGGACATGATCATCGTGGACGCCATGCTCTCTCAGCGTGACGAGATCGTTAAAACCCTGCGTTTCGAAAAGGGTCTCGAAAACGTTTACTTCATCTATCTCTATGAGACTGACAAAGGGGTTAAATCGAGTACCGGGACGGATTCTGGGACAATGCCTGCAACGGCGGAACAACCGGGCACTGGCTCCCTGCACATGGCGCAATAACATAAGTGTAAATTCTACGATTATTAGTATCTTAACGATATATTAACAGAGTATGCCCGGAGGTAGTTATGCAGAGGGGAATTGTATACACCCTGCTCAATAAGATATATGAATACAAAAAGATATCCCAAAGCGACGATGATACCAGAAAACGCATTATCCGTTTACAGTTGACACTAAGAACCGGTCTTTCTATGAGTAAATTTACGATATCTTCTACGGATTCTCCGAAAGAACTAAAAAGAATAGTGGGTGTTTTGCAAACGCCTGATTTTGGGCTATATGGCTTTCCATTCGAAGAATATCTTGCCGAAATTATAATTCCCGAACAACGGAGGGAAAATGGCAATGAAAAATGAATTTATAAAAACAACGTCGGGTAAGGATATTAATCGGGTCGTCGATGAAATCATCGGTAAAGACACCTTATTTATCTTGTTATTTTACGGAGCCGATGCAAACGTTGAGTCAATTTATGATGCGCTGAAAAAAAGCGGCAAGTATTTTTTAGGCTGTATGGATTCTGCCAGATTTCTGGACAAACAGTATAGCGACGATACACAAAATATAGCGGCAATGTCATTTTCATCGAAACTTTTTAGTGATTATGCATTCGATATTGTGGATGTCTCGGAAAACAGGTCACGAGAACAAATCAGGGAAGAAAGTTATAAAAAATTCTATAACGCGGCAAAAGGAACTTCCATAGATCTGTCTAATCCGGAGATGAAAAGGGATTTTGCCATAAATCTTGTGTATGGACTAAATTCTGCTACTCCTTTTTTAGAAGGGCAAACACGCGCCGGAATGATGCTTCAGACCGTGGGAGGAAGTTCCGGCGGTAAAGCGGATTTACTTGTTTCTAACGTTATAAGCCATGGCGGTATCGGTAAAATGGGAGCATTCTTTTTGGGAAGACTGGCGGAGGGCTTCGAATTCTTTATCGATCATACTTCCAGTTTCGATCGACTGCCGGGAAAACAGCTCGTAGTTACCAAATTGTCAAATCACTGCCATATCCTCGAATTTAATAATCTTCCCGCCGCCAGGGAGTATGCGTCCGTTTTAGGTATTTCGGTAAATAACCTGTCACCTGAAATATTTGCAACATATACTTTCGGTATCGAACCATCTAAGGATGATCGATTAATTACGGGCATAATGAAACAAGATGAAGGATTGGGATTAATTACGGGTAATGACGTGGTCGACGGTTCTGTTTTTAACGTCTATAAGGCTACCGACCAATTGCCCGACCGTTTATCCAAGCTCAATCTGCTGAAAAATAAAAATTTAATTGCCTATATTTCATTCGATTGTACCTTCTGTTATCTATCCCGAAAAAGTACCTGCAGCGTCGATAAAATGGCTAATCTATATGCGGACAGACTACCCAACGTCCCTATAATTGGCTTTGGAACGTTCGGCGAAAACTTCTGCGGAGCCAATATACATCAAACCGAAACCTTTATCGCCATTTATAAGAGTAAATGAAATTATCGAAAATTCTACAAGAACCTCATGTTAGCCAGCTTGCAAGTTTGCTTAAGCTGGCCGGGGAAGATAAATTTAATGAGCCGTGAATTTATATCGATAGACAGACTTTATTCCCTTATGAACAATCTGTTGTCTAAGGATGCCTATTGTGTATCGGAGCAATCTTTAGCCGAAAATCTTGCCGTTATTAACGTGGAATTAGAAAACGTGAAGAACGATTATAACGAAATGTTACACCGTGCAGAACAGGCGGTGGAAACCATGTCGGAGATGGAAAAAGAATTTAGCGACGTTCTTACTTATATTACCACCGTCATAGATAACATGGCGGACGGTTTGCTGGTAACGGATAGAGACGGCAGAATTACCCAATTCAATTCGTCATTATTAAACATGTTTAATATCGAAGGAATAGAGGTAATCGCTAAAGAATGCAAAGAGGTCTTTAATAACGATATGGCGGCACTTGTCGTGAAATCCATGGACAATACAAAAGACGCCGTAACCGCGGAAATAATACTCCCTGATAATTGCATCGGAAAGGCCATTGCTACGCCCATCTTCATCGCCGGAGCCGACGATTCATCCCGCAATCCCTCCGATAAACGTACCGGAACGGTAATCATCATAAGAGACATTACCGCAGAGAAAGAACTGGACCAAATGAAAACGGAGTTCATATCGACGGTGTCCCATGAACTAAGAACCCCTTTGACCTCAGTTTTAGGATTTGCCGAGATAATCACGGATCGTCTCGAAGAACAGGTATTTCCCAATTTGAAGATCGTTTCTCCAAAGGTGGCAAAATCCGTCAAAGTCGTTAGGGATAACATGAACATAATTCTCCAGGAGGGAATGCGTCTGACCGCGTTGATAAACGACGTGCTGGACATCGCGAAAATGGAGGCGGGCAAAGTCGAGTGGAAGAATGAAGACGTGAACGTTGCCGGGCTAATCGACAGGGCGCTGCAATCTACAAAATCACTTTACGCAAAGAAAAATCTTGAGCTTATATGGGACGTGGATGACGGGATGCCGTTAGTTTCGGGCGATCATGACAGGTTGCTTCAGGTGATGATTAACCTTATATCGAACGCCGTAAAGTTTACGGACAGTGGTACCATAACCTGTAAGGCTGAAATGAGGGAAACCGGGGAAAATCAAAACGAGATAGTCGTAAGCGTTATCGACACGGGCATGGGAATAGACAAAGAAAACCATGAAAAGGTATTCGAGAAATTCAGGCAGATAGGCGATACTCTCGTTGGAAAGCCTAAGGGCACGGGATTGGGTCTGCCGATTTGCAAGCAGATAATACGGCACCACGGAGGCCGCATATGGGTCGAAAGTAAGCCGGGCGAGGGTAGCAATTTCTCTTTTGCCCTTCCCGTCCCGAAGTGGGTTATCGAATGAATAAAATAAGAGATATGTTGACTCAGGATGCTTTTCTGGTTATTTTTATATTGCTAAGTTTACTGCTGTTTAATTGGCATTCTATCGGGTTTTCCGAACGGGTTGACGAATTCGCGAGTTATAAATATTTGTTTGGAACGTGGGCCGTAATAATCTTTATCCTTTTCCTGATTTCTAAAAGCCATCTAAGTTTACTGCATGAAAGCAACGGCCGGAGGGAAAACGGTAATAGTAGCAACGCGGACGACAATACAATAAATAACGAAGAAGGACATCCGGACGAGGGGCATCCGGCAAAAATAGGAGAGGACATAGTTGTTTAGCCCTCTATCGGTTATACTATGTATTACCGCGTATATGCTGCTACTGTTTGGGATAGCGATTTTTGTGGAAAAAAAAGCCTTAAAAGGTATGAACCTTGTAAATAATCCGATAATTTATTCGTTGTCGTTAGCTATTTATTGCACGGGCTGGACTTTTTATGGAAGCGTCGGAAGTGCTGCAAACACGGGATTATTGTTTACCACCGTGTACTTAGGACCAACGGTTTCCATTATGCTTTACTGGATATTGTTAAGGAAACTGGTGGTTTTAAAAAACAATTACAGAATTACGAGTATTGCCGATTTTATTTCGAACAGATACGGAAAATCACAGACAATTGCGGCGCTTGTCAGTTTATTTTTGTTTATCGGCATAGCACCGTACATCGCTCTTCAATTAAAGGCAATATCTTCGACTATGGATATCGTTACGAACGTATCACCAGTATTGATCGAATCGAAGACCAACGTTACAAATAAGGAAAACACAACGGGCCCGGAAATATTGCCGGCAATCCGGAATAACGGGTATGCCCCGAAAGGCGGTCTGAAAGACAACGGAATAGATAACGACAGAGATGCAACGGACAGCCATAAGCACGCAGTTAATGCACATGATTGGATATTAGTTATATTACTTATATTATTTACGATTTTGTTTGGCGTAAGAAGGTTAGACCCGACCGAGAGGCATCAGGGCATAGTAATAGTTGTGGCGATCGAAAGCATAGTAAAAATTATAGCGTTTGTGTCAGTTGGAATTTTTGTCACATTTTACCTTTACAATGGGTTCGGCGATATTTTTGTGCGATTTCACGCACTGGCTTTGAGTGACCCGACAAAAGCCATACAAGTGCCCGGCCATTATAAATGGATGACGTATTTTGTTCTGTCGATGTCCGCTATTTTATTTCTTCCCAGGCAATTTCACGTTTCGGTTATCGAGAATTTTAAAAGCAGGCATATTTTAACCGCCATGTGGCTTTTCCCACTTTATATGTTTTTGATAAACATATTTGCATATCCAATAGCATTAGGTGGATTAATACATGGTATTCCGAAAAGTCTTGCGGACAATTTTGTCCTGTTATTTCCTAAACTGCACGATATGCCGTGGTTGACGATGTTTGTGTTTATAGGTGGAGTTTCGGCATCGACCAGTATGGTCATCGTATCTTCGATGGCTTTATCCACGATGGTGACAAATCATATCATTTTACCGTTTATCGTAAGAACAAAACGATTAACGGTACTTAAAAGACATCTTTTATATTTCAGATGGCTGGTCGTTGCCTTAAGTATATTAACCGGATATTATCTATCGGTTCTATTGAGCGATAAATATATATTCATTGCGATAGGGATGTTATCTTTTGCAGCCGTATTTCAATTAGTTCCGTCGATTGTCGGAGGTCTTTTTTGGTCGGGAGGAAATAGGATGGGTGCGCTGTTAGGGTTGTGCTGCGGTTATTTATTATGGTTTTATACCCTTCTGTTTCCCGCTCTCGTAAAATCGAAATTGATACCCGGATATATTTTGGATAATGGATTGTTTGGCCTGAACTATTTAAAACCGGAACAATTATTTGGCCTGACATCTCTGGATCCTCTTACAAACGGCGTGTTTTGGTCGATGCTTTTTAACGTATTATTATACATAGGCGGATCGGCATATTTTAAGCAAACGGAGGAAGAAAAAAACACCGCAGACAATTTTGTCAAGGCATTGGAAACACATGCGTATTCCTTTATCTCTTTAAAACAAGATTATACGATAGAGCTTTCAGTAAAAATCAACGTCATAAGATTAATGTTTTCGGAATACTTTGGAAGACAAAAAACAAACGACATCGTACAAAACTGTATAAAGGAGTTAAAATTAGAAAACAAGACTCGCATATCTTTAATGGAGTTGATAGAGTTATCAAACATGGTCGAAAAGCTCCTTTCAGGTTCGATAGGTGCGTCTTCAGCCAATTATATAATACAACATTCCAGAATACTTACCGGGGAAGAAAAGAAGCAGATTTCCAATATATACGGCAATATTATTTCGGAGCTTAAGCTGTCGCCTTCAGAACTGAGAAAAAAAATAGATTACCACAAAGAGAAAGAGACTATCCTTGCCAGGCACACGGAGGAACTGGAAAATAAAGTACAGAAAAGAACCACAGAACTGTCGACGTCGCTCGAAATTCTGGCGGAAAAGGACATCGAACTGACGGCTACACTCGATTACGTCAACGCGGTTATCGATAACATGGCCGACGGCCTTCTGGTTGTGAACGGCAAGCATGTGATTACGCGAGTTAACGAGCCTCTGGCCCGCCTTTTTAACGTCAATGGTCCCTGGTGTGTCGGGAAACCCGTGGAGGAAATTTTTGGCCCCGACATGTCATCCCTGCTGCAACAGTGTGCCGATAAAAGAGATAAAGGGGCAATTTCCACGGATATTAATCTCTCGTCGAGAAAGGTGCTCATGGCGTCGGCAGCCGTTATCCACGTGGCGGACAAGTGCGGTCGGCATGCCCGGAGCCAAAACCGGGTTGAGAGCGCACCGGTCAGACGCAACGGCATCGTAGTTATCGTCAGAGACATCACCAGAGAAAAAGAACTGGACAAAATGAAAACGGATTTCATCTCCACGGTGTCACACGAACTCAGAACGCCTTTGACCTCCGTCTTAGGCTTTGCGGAGATAATCGCGGACCGTCTGGAAGAACAGATATTTCCCAACCTGATCACGAATTCCCCAAAAGCGGAAAAATCCGTCAAAGTCGTCAGGGATAACATGAACATAATACTCCAGGAGGGAATCCGTCTGACCGCGTTGATAAACGACGTGTTGGACATCGCGAAGATGGAGGCTGGCAAGGTCGATTGGAAGAGAGAAGACGTGAGCGTTGCGGAGGTAATAGACAGGGCTCTCCTTTCGACTAAATCGCTTTACTCAAAGAAAGATCTTGAGCTTATCAGTGACGTGGAATCGGGGCTGCCGATAGTTTCGGGCGATCATGACAGATTACTCCAGGTAATGATTAACCTGATATCAAACGCCATAAAGTTTACGGACAGTGGTACCATAACCTGTACGGCTAAAATGGGGAAGTCTACTGATAATAAAAACGAGATAGTCGTTAGCGTTATCGACACGGGCATGGGAATAGACGTGGAAAACCATGATAAGGTATTTGAGAAATTCAGGCAGATAGGCGATACCCTTACCGGAAAGCCCAGGGGCACCGGACTGGGTCTGCCAATTTGCATGCAGATAATACAACACCATGGAGGCCGCATATGGGTCGAAAGTAAACCCGGCGAGGGCAGCAATTTCTCCTTTGCCCTTCCCGTAAGCGGGCCCGCCGGCGGCCTTAATTCAACGGAAATAAGTGCCACGGATATGGAAACGCTCGTAAGCCGGATTAACCAACGCGTTTCTACTATAGAGTCTCATCCGAAGGGTGAAACAAAAAACATTCTGGTAGTGGACGACGACGAAAACATACGCAAACTCCTGGTACAGGAGATCGAGAGAAACGGGTATAACGTAACAACCGCACGAGACGGCATAGAGGCACTGGAGTCGATAAGGAAGGACAGGCCGAACCTGATAATTCTCGACGTCATGATGCCGGGCATGAGCGGTTTTGACGTGGCTGCGGTATTAAAGGGAGATCCCGTAACGTCGGACATACCGGTAATCATACTTTCCATCATCGAAGACAGGAACCGGGGACGGCGCCTTGGCATAGACAGATACCTTACGAAACCTATAGACATGAACGTACTTTTCAAGGAAATCAAAGAACTCCTTATACAAGGTGGTACGAAAAAGAAGATTCTTGTCGTGGACAAAAACGAATCGAACATTAAAACCCTGGCGGACGTCCTGCAAACTATGGGATTTACCGTCGTTTCGGCAAGCGACGGCCTCGACAGTATCGAAAAAGTGCGTGCCGAAAAACCGGACATGATCATCGTGGACGCCATGCTCTCGCAGCGTGACGAACTCGTTAAGACTCTGCGTTTCGAAAAGGGCCTCGAAAACGTATACTTCATCTATCTCTATGGGCAGGAAAGGATAGATTCCGGGACTTGCCCGGAATGACGGAACAACCGGACAAAGGCATTCAATCATGAAGGAATCAACGTCCGCAAAGATGGAAAGAGGAAAAGGTGTAATAAAATTAAGGTACTGCGGCATGTTTCAGTCCAAACTTTTTTTACAGTACTTTACGACGCTTATCGCGGTAATCGCCATTTTCGTCGTTGTGATGTACATTCTTAACGTCCCTTTCATCGAGCATAAGGTCTTTGACCTGGAAAAAAGTTCATCGAAAACCATTCTGGACAACGTGTACGAGATTGTGAAAAGCTTCGACCATAACCTGGAATCGTACAGGGAGTCGGTCTTAGCGGCAAGAAAAGAAGAACTGAAGAGTATCGTCGCCGTCGTGGAAAGCTATATCAAAAACGTCGGGGAAGACGTAGAAAAGGGCGTGCTCACAAGAAAGGAAGCCGAGAAGCGTATCCTTGGCAGGCTCCGCAAGTTTTCCTACCGCAACAAAGACTATGTTTTTGTTGCCGACTACTCGTCCCGGCTCTTATCCCATCCCAACCCCGACCTCAACGGCAAGGACGTTTCCGCCCTCCTGGACGAAGACGGCAAACCCGTCCTTCCTCCCATGGTCGAGATTGCCCGTGCATACGGAGACGGTTACTATTCATATAAGTGGAAGCGCTTCAGAACGGACGAGCACTCGGTCGAAAAGCTCACCTACGCCAGGAACTTTCCCGAATGGAAATGGGTGATTGCAACGGGCCTCTACGTAGACGACGTGGACAAAGAGGTGGAAAAGAGAAAACATGCCGCTATAGAAGAACTCCGCCGGCTTTTTAGGTCTATTAAAGTAGCAAAAACGGGATATATAACCATTTGGGATTCCAACTACAATCTGATTATCCACCCGAACGCCAATATCGAAGGGAAAAACGTTCGGGATCTATCCGATCCCGTGACCGGAAAGCCTATCTTTGCCGAACTGACGGCCGTCGCCGATACTCCGAACGGACTTTATTATAAATGGGACAAACCGTCGGAACCGGGAAATTACGTCTACGATAAGGTATCATGGGTACGGTACTACAAGCCTTTTGGATGGTACATCAATACTACGATATACGTGGAGGAACTTAAGAGGGAGTCGGTGCTTTTGAGAGACCGCATCTTTATGGCGGGAGCACTGGGCCTTCTTATATTGATACTTCCGGGATACGTTTTTATAAAAAAATTGGTATCTCCAATCCGTGAGCTTTCCGAAACGGCTTTACGCGTAAAGGGCGGAGACCTGGAAGCGAAAACCGACATTAAGCTGGACAACGAGCTTGGTATTTTGGCCGATGCCTTTAACGGCATGGTGGAGCGGCTCCGGGACAACATCCATTCTCTCGACTCAAAGGTAAACGAACGTACCGAAGAGCTTCAGGAAGCCTACAACAAGCTTAAGGATCTGGACGAGATGAAATCCTCCTTCTTATCCAACGTATCCCATGAACTGAGAACGCCTTTAACGTCGGTGCTCGGCTTTGCCGAGATCATAAAGGAGTCTTTCGAGGATATCGTACTGCCTCACGTTAACGTGGAGAGCATAAAGGTGGAGCGCGCCATAAGCCGCATAAGCGAAAACGCCGGCATCATAATATCCGAGGGTGAAAGGCTCACGACCCTTATAAACGACGTTTTAGACATTACAAAAATGGAAGCCGGAAAGATGGTCTGGAAATGTGAACCCATTAACATAAAAGACCTGTTAAACCACGCGGCACGGGCAACCTCCTCCCTTTTCAGGGGAAAAGACCCGGTAAGGCTCATAATCGAAACCGAAGAAAACCTTCCCGGCACCGTGGGTGATTATGATAGAATTATCCAGGTAATGATAAACCTGATTTCGAACGCGGTAAAATTTACACCGGAGGGCTCCATAACGCTAAAAGCCGGTGCAGAGGTGGGTTTTTTGTTCATATCCGTGATTGACACGGGTATAGGAATACCATCGGGGGAACGGGATAAAGTCTTCGAGAAGTTCAAGCAATTGGGCAACACACTTACCGACAAACCAAAGGGAACGGGATTGGGGCTTCCCATCTGCAAGGAGATTGTCGAACACCACGGAGGACGTATATGGGTCGAAAGCGCTCAGGGTAAGGGAAGCACTTTCTGTTTCTCATTACCCATAGCCGGTACAAACGTGAATAACCCCGTCGAAAGTGACAGTAATGTTTAAATCGAGACTTTTCATAAAATTTTTCTCGGCCATTATATTGATCATCCTCATGTTTGCCATATTGTATTACATGCTTTCGGTGCCTTATATAAAGGGCAAGGTATATGAAATAGAGAAGGCCAATGTAAAAACCATCATGGATAACGTTTACGAGCTGGTAAAAAACTCCGATAACGGTCTCGAGGCTTATAAAGAAGCTGCTTTGCAGGCAAGAAAAGAGGAACTCAGCAACGTCTTGCTTATAGTGGAACAATACATTAATTCGGTAAACCGGGAAGTCAAAGAAGGTATCATTTCAAAAAAAGACGCCGAAAAAAAGATCCTTACCCAGGTACGAAACTTCAGATTCAGGAATAACGATTACGTCTTTATAATAGATTATAATGAAAGAATGCTTTCTAACCCTACCTTCGACGATCCCAAATTACAGGGCATCGACGTAAGCCGTCTCGTGGACGCCGACGGAAAACACCTGGTATCGGAGATGCTCGAAATAGCTTCGAAAAACGGTGAAGGTTATTACACTTATAAATGGAAAAGGCTGGGTACTGCGACCCCAATCGACAAACTGACATATTTCAGAAAAATACCTCAGTGGAACTGGGTTATTGGAACCGGCGTATACATAGACGATATCGAAAACGTGGTTAATTTAAGGGAAAAATCCATAATAGAAGATTTACGCCGCATATTAAGAAAAGTTAAATTGGCAAAAACGGGTTATGTATACATCTTTGACAAAAACTTTGTTGGCTTGATACATCCGAATAAAAAACTGGAAAATGTAAGCACATTGAGTATTATCGACCCGGTGACACATAAACCGCTTGTACCGGAAATTGCCGCAGCAGCCGGCAAACCCGAAGGATTTAAATACAAGTGGGACAAACCCACGGACCCCGGTCATTATATATACGACAAAATATCGTGGGTGCAATTTTATAAGCCCTTAGGCTGGTACATTTGCTCTTCGGTTTACGTGGATGAACTGGAGAGAAGCTCGGTAATTCTCAGAAACAGGATACTTGCCGTTGCCTTTATGGGTTTATTGGTATTAATCCCCATCGGGTACGGTCTATCCAGGAAGTTGATCAGTCCTCTCAGAGAGCTTTATGTAACAGCTCTAAAAGTCAAGGAGGGAGACCTGATGGCAAAAAGCGGCATTAATAGCAACGACGAAATAGGCATACTTTCGAATACCTTTAACGACATGATCGACCGTTTAAAAGAAAGAACCTACGAACTTCAAAAGGCATACGACGAGCTTAAGAAAATGGATGAAATGAAGTCATCCTTTCTTTCCAGCGTATCGCACGAATTAAGGACACCTCTGACGTCGGTGCTTGGATTTGCAGAAATCATCAAAGACTCTCTTGAAACCGTTATCTTTCCACTCATCCCCCTGGACGACAAAAAGGTAAAGCGTACAGTTAACCGGATTAACGATAACATTAACATAATAATATCGGAGGGCGAAAGGCTCACAACTCTGATAAACGACGTTTTAGACCTTACAAAAATGGAAGCAGGCAAGATGGTCTGGAAAAGTGAGCCCATTAACATGGGAGACCTGCTAAACCACGCGGTAAGGGCAACCTCCGCCCTTTTCAGGGGAAAAGATTCAATAAAGCTCATGATCAAAACGGAGGAAAACCTTCCCAACACGGTGGGCGATTATGATAGAATTATCCAGGTAATGATAAACCTGATTTCGAACGCGGTAAAATTTACCCTGGAGGGTTCCATAACGCTAAAGGCTGGCGCAGAGGCGGGTTTCCTGGTTCTATCGGTAATTGACACCGGTATGGGAATACCATTGGTGGATCAGGATAAAGTCTTCGAGAAGTTCAAGCAATTGGGCGACACACTTACCGACAAGCCAAGAGGGACGGGATTGGGACTTCCCATCTGCAGGGAGATTGTCGAGCACCATGGAGGCCGCATATGGGTTGAAAGCGCCCACGGAAAAGGGAGCACTTTCTCCTTCTTATTACCCTTAGCCGGTACAAAAGTGGATATCCCCATCGAAAGGGGCTGTAATGTTTAAATCGAGACTTTTCATAAAATTTTTCTCGGCCATTATGTTGCTCATCCTCATGTTTACCATATTGTATTACATGCTTTCGGTGCCTTATATAAAGGGCAAGGTATATGAAATAGAGAAAACAAACGCAAAAACCGTCATGGATAACGTTTACGAGCTGATAAAAAGTTCCGATAACGGTCTCGAAGCTTATAAGGATGCCACGTTGCAGGCAAGAAAAGAGGAACTCAAAAATATCCTGCTTATCGTGGAACAATACATTAATTCGGTAAACCGGGAAGTCAAAGAAGGCGTCATTTCGAAAAAAGCCGCCCGGGAAAAGATCCTTACCCAGGTCCGTAACTTCAAATTCAGGAATAACGATTACATCTTCATAATAGATTATAATGGAAGAATGCTTTCTAACCCTACATACGATCCCAAATTGCAGGGCATCGACCAAAGCCGTCTCGTGGACGTAGACGGAAAACACCTGCTGCCGGACATGCTCGAAATAGCATCGAAAAAAGGTGAAGGTTATTACAGTTATAAATGGAGAAGGGTGGGAACTGCGACCCCCATCGACAAATTGTCTTATATAAAAAAAATACCCGAATGGGACTGGGTTATGGGAACCGGCGTATACATAGACGATATCGAAAACGTGGTTAATTTAAGGGAAAAATCCATAATAGAAGATTTACGCCGCATATTAAAAAAAGTTAAATTGGCGAAAACGGGTTATATATACATCTTTGACACAAACTATTTTAACCTGATACATCCGAATAAAACACTGGAAAACGTAAGCGCAAAAAATTTTCTCAACCCGGTGACGCGTAAACCGCTTTTACCGGAAATTGCCAACGTAGCCGACAAACCCGAAGGATTTAAATACAAGTGGGACAAACCCAACGACCCCGGGCACTTTATATACGACAAAATATCTTGGGTACGATTTTATAAGCCATTAGGCTGGTACATCTGTTCTTCCGTTTACGTGGATGAACTTGAGAGAAGCTCTATAATTCTCAGAAACAGGATACTTGTCGTTGCCTTTACGGGTTTATTGGTGTTAATACCCATAGGGTACGGTTTATCCAGGAAGTTGATCGGTCCTCTCAGAGAGCTGTACATAACGGCTTTAAAAGTCAAGGATGGAGACCTGACGGCAAAAAGCCGCCTTAAAAGCAACGATGAAATAGGCATACTTTCGGATACCTTTAACGGCATGATCGAACGGTTAAGATTTAACATCGATACACTGGATTCGAAAGTTAAGGAAAGAACCGACGAACTCCAAAAGGCATACGACGAGCTTAAGAAACTGGAAGAAATGAAGTCATCCTTTCTTTCCAGCGTATCGCACGAATTGAGGACGCCTCTGACGTCGGTGCTAGGATTTGCCGAGATCATAAAAGAGTCTTTCGAAAACATCGTAGTGCCTGCCGTTAACCCGGACAACAAAAAAGTGAAACGAGCCATAAGCCGCATAAGCGAAAACACCGGTATCATAATATCGGAGGGCGAAAGGCTCACGTCACTGATAAACGACGTTTTAGACATTACAAAAATGGAAGCCGGAAAGATGGTCTGGAAATGTGAGCCCATTAACGTAAAAGACCTGTTAAAACACGCTGCAAGGGCAACCTCCTCCCTTTTCAGGAAAAGAGACTCCGTGATGCTCATAATCGACATGGAAGAAAACCTTCCCGACACCCTGGGCGATTATGATAGAATTATCCAGGTAATGATAAACCTGATTTCGAACGCGGTAAAATTTACGCAGGAGGGCCCCATAACTCTAACGGCAGGCAGGCAGGCTGATTTCCTGGTTTTATCGGTAATTGACACCGGCATAGGAATACCGTTAGGACAACGGGATGAAGTTTTCGAGAAATTCAAGCAATTGGGTAACACGCTTACCGACAAGCCAAGAGGGACCGGATTGGGCCTTCCCATCTGCAGGGAGATAGTCGAGCACCATGGAGGCCGCATATGGGTTGAAAGCAGCCCGGGGGAAGGGAGTACTTTCTCTTTCACCCTCCCCATAATAAAGATGCAGATTGCCGTCAATACCGCAAAACCGGCTCCCGATGGAAATGAAAGTACCGGGGTTGGCAAGGTTGGCTAAATCGGCATTAACCAAAATCCCGGTTAACTAAAAAAGGAGGTTTATTAAAATGGCGCTTTTTAATCTTAAGAAGCTCCTTTCAAGAAAAGACACCGTCAGGCTTCTAGACGAGCTTACGGAATCTCTTAGCACGAACGTTTGCATAGTAAGCGCTTCAGGCGTTGTCCTCTATGGAAACTGCAACGGCTATCCGCCGGTTCTGCCAGATCATCCGGATCATCCGGGTTTACCTGATTTTGCCAATATGGCCGGTTTTCCCATAATCGCCGACGGACAGGCCGTGGGATGGGTACACGGAGACGATCGCAAGGCTAATGCGATAGTCTCCGTAGTTAACCACATGGTTAAGACCGAGATGGAAAAAAAGGCTCTGGCCACTGAAACACTCGATAAATATAACGAACTCACGATGCTTTACGATTTTGTGGAAAAAGTGAACACCTTTAACGTTAAGGAGATAGCAAACTTTCTCATAAAACAGGTATTGGTCCAGATTAGAGCGGATAACGCGTCGATCATGCTTGAAAACGAGACAACCGGACTGCTCGAGACGATAGCCGCAAGCGGAACCTATTTTGACCCCATGATGCCGCTAAAGCCGGGAACCGGGATTGCGGGTAGCGTTATGCTTGCCGGCAAGGCCGAGATAATAAACGATTGCCTCTCCGACCCCAGATACATAGTAGGAAGAAACAAAATAAGCTCTCTCATCTGCGCACCTATAAAAGCAAAGGAAAAGACCATTGGAGTCGTAAATGCAAGCACTATAAAGCCAAACAATTATACTGCCGACGATCTTAAATTCTTTTCGACGTTAGTGACCCAGGCAGCCTTTGCTATCGACAATGCGAGGCTTTACGAAAACCTTAAGAAAGCCTTCATTAAAACGGTTAACACACTGGCTGAGACTATAGAAAAAAGAGACCCCTACACGGGCGGCCACACCAAGAGAGTTATGAACTACAGCGTCGCCATAGCAGAGGAGCTTGGCATCGGCGACAAGGACAGAGAGAGGCTCGAACTCGCCTCCATCCTTCACGACATCGGCAAGATTGGCGTCAGCGATAAGGTTTTGCTCAAGACCTCGAAGCTCACCGACGAGGAGTTCGACGAGATCAAAAAACATCCCGTCTATGGGGAGGAGATACTCTCTTACATAGAAAACCTCGACGACATAATTCCGGGCATTAAGTCCCATCACGAGCGTTTTGACGGTAAAGGTTATCCCGAAGGGCTCAGGGGGGATGAGATTGACTTGATCGCCAGGATAATAGCCGTGGCCGACTCCTTTGACGCGATGACCTCCGACAGGCCATACAGAAAAGGATTGAGCTTCGACGTGGCCCTCGGCGAATTAAGAAAATGCTCCGGCACACAGTTCGATTCGAAAGTAGTGGATGCATTTTTCGAGGCCCACAAGAACCATAAAATCAAACTTGAAAATGATAAACAATAAAATAAGCAAAATGAGGGAGAACAACAATGCCAACAATCCTGATTGTAGATGACGAACAACATATCAGATTACTTATCGAACAGACACTGGAGGAACTCGAAGACGACGGCGTTGAAATTCTCACTGCCGACAACGGTGCCGAGGCGCTTGAAATAATAAAGGAAGCACGTCCTGAACTCGTCTTTCTCGACGTCATGATGCCGAAGATGAACGGTTTTGACGTATGCAACACGGTCAAAAACGATCTTGGCATGAAAAGCATTTACATAATCCTGCTTACTGCAAAGGGGCAGGAATTCGACAAGGAAAAGGGCAGGGAATGCGGCAGCGACCTGTATATCACAAAACCCTTCAGCCCGAAGGAATTAAGAAATAAGGCAAAAGAGATACTCGGCCTTCAATGATGAGAATATAGGAGATGAGATGGACATACAGCAATACGTTTTAAGCAAAGCAGGAGAAGCTAAAGAAGGAGCCAGGAGACTGGCCAGGGCTACAACGCTTCAAAAGGATGAGGCCCTGCTTAAAATGGCCTCGCTCTTACTGCAAAATCGTGAAGAATTAAAAGCGGCAAATGCCAAAGACGTCGCCGCTGCCAGGGAAAAAGGCCTTTCCGAAGCCATGATAGACAGGCTTACCCTTAAAGACAAAACCATCGACGAGATGGCCAATGGTTTGAGGGAAGTGGCGGCTATGAAGGACCCCGTCGGGGAGATCACCCATCTTACGAAGCGACCAAACGAGATGATGGTCGGAAAGATGCGAGTTCCCATCGGAGTCATATGCATGGTGTACGAGTCGCGGCCAAACGTGACTGCGGACGCCGCAGGTCTATGTATAAAGGCTGGCAACGCGGCCTTACTAAGGGGCGGCTCCGAGGCTTACGAATCGAACATGGCCATAGCGGCCCTGCTTCAGGAGGCGCTTACGGCCTGCGATCTACCAGCCGGAGCGGCCGTATTTATCGACAATACTGACCGCAACGTCATAATGGAGCTTATAAAGCTCGAAGGCCTCGTAGACCTCGTCATACCGAGGGGCGGCGAGGGACTCATAAGGAGCGTTACCGAAAACTCGCGCATTCCCGTGCTGAAGCACTACAAGGGCGTCTGCCACGTCTTTGTGGACAGGGACGCCGACGCGGCTATGGCCGAAGAAATATGCTTCAACGCAAAAGTCCAGCGCCCGGGTACTTGTAACGCCATGGAGACGATGTTGGTGGACGCCGACATCGCGCCCGTTTTCTTACCGGCCATGGTGAAACGCTTCGAAGACGCCGGGGTAGAGCTCTTCGGCTGCCAAAGAAGCAGAAACCTCTGTCCTCAGGTAAGTGAGGCTGCCGACGGGGATTACTACAAGGAATACCTCACACTGAAGCTAAACGTTAAAATCGTCGATAACATGGACGAGGCGATCGGACACATAAGCACCTACGGCTCCCTTCACACTGAGTCGATAGTTACGTCCAACCACGAGCGGGCCATGAGGTTTTTGCGCGAAGTGGACTCCTCCGCGGTGATGATAAACGCCTCAACGCGCTTAAACGACGGCGGACAATTTGGCATGGGAGCCGAAATCGGCATATCAACCGATAAGATCCATGCCAGGGGGCCCATGGGTCTCGAAGAGCTTACCTGCCAAAAATTCGTCGTATTCGGGAACGGACACCTGAGGCAGTAGGACGTCGTGCGGATTCCGGGTAAATTTATAAAACCCGGCACAGTGGTGGCACTTGCCGCAAGCCGGCGGTGATATCTCCAATGCCGGCCTTATCGTTGAACGAAAAACCGGGAGGGCAAGACGAAGCAACGGGGTACTGCGCCTCCCCGGCCGGGATGGGATGCATACCCATCCGCCCCCTTACGTTACTAAATAACGGTGTTACTTGCCGATTATGTCTCGTGCGTACCGACGTTCTACCGCTTCACCGTGCTGGCGGCAAGAAACAATTGCTTGCCATCGGATTTAACCAAAAGCACCTTGTCCTCTGCTTCCCACGTTTTATCACCAATCGTAACAATAACCTTGTGAGTGTAAGTACCTTCGGGAATATTTTTGGGGAGGCCTTTTTCTATCATACGGCAGCCTTCCTTACCTAAAGTTCCATGTTTCTTGATTTCTTTCGCTGGTGGAGTCGATTTGCCATCTGGTGAGATTAGTGATTGTGTTTCAACCACTTCGACTTCCCGCTCCTTATAACCAGCGCCTATAGCTATGTCATACCTGACGCATAATTTAAGGGGCTCCTCGCGCTTAATGGTGGTGATGTTATGATCCGTGCTGTCCTTTAAATAAGTTGTCAGATTTTTTACATCCGGCGGAAGTGTAGACTCAGGTCTAGCGTATTCCGGATAATGTTCGTATACTTGTGCTCGTGTTGCAGTCTCTTTTTCTTCATATTTTCCAATGATGTATCCAGCAGCACCACCTATGAGACCCCCAAGGGCGGCGCCGAGAACCGCACCATCTCTACCACCCAAAAACATGTAGCCAAGTATGCCTCCGGCAATGGCGCCTATACCTGCTCCCGTCACTGTTTTGCCCGTCGTGTTCATGGAAGCGCAGCCGGTTAAAGTCGTTACTATAAAAACACACAACAATAATACACTAAATAAACGTTTCATCCTGCCTCCCTATGGTTTGCTTTTAATTAATTTGTTTTAACTAACCAAACTACTGGCCGATCTATAGAGCATCAGATCGCCCGCCTCCGGTTTACTTGATTATCAACTTTTCGAATTCACTGTTTGCCTCATCTATCTTTGCCTGTGATTTATCGATATAACTTCGTGCTTCGGCATTATTCGGATCCCTTTTAAGCACCTCCTTCATTTGTTCTATGCAGACCAGGAGTCTTCCTTTGTTGAAGTAGTCTATACCATCTTTCAGGTATTGCCTTGCCTCGATAAGCGCGTCGGTTTCCCGTTTTTTCCTTTCGGCAGCGTTTGTGGCTACCGTAGGTGCTTCAGTCTTTTTCTTTTGTCTGGCTCCATCTTCAAGCCACTTCTTATCCGCGTCGGCCTGTTTAAGAACCTCGTATTTTTCCTGCTGTGCCTTCAGCTTCTCCTGCTCAGCCTTCAACTTTGCCTCTTCAGCCATAAACTTCGACTCATTAGCCTGCCTGGTTTCATCTTCAAGCCGCTTCTTATCCGCGGCTGCCTTATTAAGAGTCTCGTTTTTTTCCTGCTCAGCCTTCAGCTTCTCCTGTTGTGCCTTCAGCTTCTCCTGCTCGGCCTTCAACATTGCCTCAATAGCCTGCCTGACTTCCACTTTTCTTTTTTGCGTTTCTTCTTTTTCGATTGTTGCATAAAACAAACCGGCTATTATAACAACTACTCCCAAAAATATAACCACCTTTAAAATTAGCGGATGCGTCGTTCTTTTGGCCCAATTTGTTTTCCACTCCACTGTCAGGTCATTTCCTGTTTTGAACTTTCCGACAGGCTTAAAGCTTTTTTCTTTCAGATAATCAATAAGCGTTGTCTTCAGCTTTTTGGCGTCATTCTTCAAAAAACCTGTAGCGGCTTCAGTAATACTTACGTAATCTTTGGGATTATAAATTCCGTTATTGAGCTTACCGTCCAGGAATGTTTGGAATTTGTGCAATGAAACCGCAAGATGTTTTTCGTCTGTCCTCCAGATAACAGACAGTTTCTTGTCGATAGAATCCGTTTCTTTAAGAGGACCATTATAGTCCTCCAGCTCAGGGGTAAAACCCTCTTCTTTTAACACCCCAATCAAAAAAGACGCAACCTCCGCTTCAGTAAGACCTATTTTTCTCCCAATATTTGTCACACTTTTTCTTATCACAGGCGTGTATTCCCCCTGTGTCAAAGAATGTTCGATTGAAGACCTGATGGATTCCTGTTTATTTTTAATTATCTCATCAAAACACCGTCGAAGCTCTTTCTCATCGGCAGTTAATCTTTCATAAGATTTCGTTAGTATCATCGGATATTTGTGAATTGAGTCCATTCCACCATACTTATTAGCCGTCCTGGCAGATCTCATTGCATCACTATTTACGTCTGCCCAGAATTTCTTAATAACCACAAAATTACCATCTATCATAGTGCGAGAGATGCTAGCATACGCACGATAATCTAAGTACAATATCTCGAATGGATTATCAGAATTAATTATCTCCCAGTCTTTGTTTTTATCACTAAACGAAGTAGGACATAACTTCAAACCACCTTTTTCAGTTGCCAGCTTTATACGTTCATACCGTGCCGATGGAACTGGACCGTCATCATGCACCTTTGCAGGTTCTTCTTTCAATGATGTCTTTTCCGCCTGAACTTCACCGGCATCGCGCTCCTTTGCAGCTTTATCCTGCGGTAAAATCTTTTCCGCCGATACTGGAGAGCCGTCAGGTTTCTTTAAAGATTCATCTGGTGGTAAAGTCTTTTCGTCAGTCATTCATTGTCCTTTTGCCGATAGTTTGGATACATTCACTAAGGTTTTATATCAATAGTATGCACTTTTTCTTTTAATTCTATATCTCGCTTTGGATCTTTATAATCAGAATCAAAAACTATTTCCCTGGGACGTGGTGGACAGTCGGCAATAATCGTCAATATATTATCTTCATCAAGATTCATAGTAACATCCACTGTACCGTTTACCTGTGGAAGCCTTAGGGTTCCTCTTTTGATGCACTCATCCGGCAAATCGGATTCACCTTCATAAACTTCGACCAGACTGCCCTGGCCAGATGCTGTATTATACGTACTTTCGCCCTTTGCAGGCAGTTTGGTGTCTTTTCTGATTAGATGATCAATTCGATAAGAGTTATTTTCTAAACACCTGACTCCAATGCTATGTGACACTACATCATTTACAATCTGATTCCCTTTTATTTTCCCATACTTGGCAGCACCTATGGCGATAGCAGTGTCATAATCGAAGCCCGGTATTACCGTTGGAACGTCCTTACCGGAGATTTCTTTCAGCATCCTGGGTATCATAGGCATCCGGCATGATCCACCTGCAAGTACGATCTCGTCAATTTGAAACCACTCATGTCGAGCTTTATGCAGTGCTTGAAGGCACAAACTCCTGCAAGCAGCAAGAAGGTTCGATGCCCTGGTCTCGAAATAAAAAGGAGGAATCATATCTCCACAATCCATGATAAAACCATTTTCGAGAGGTTCAGTCCTCTCCAGTTTTGTCGTAACGAAATTATTTCCGGCACAAACTGATACCGTGACTTCTTGTTGTTTGCTCAAAGAAAGTTTTGCTTCAATCGATTTTTTCTGGATTTCGAAAACCATATCTTCGGGGAGGTCACTGCCTGTGCTGTATTCGTATACATAATGCAAATGCTCAATTATTAAATCATCCCAGTCTTTACCGCCAAGCTGATGTGCTCCGTCTGAAGTAATGACATTATACTCTTTGCCATTGAATTCAAGAATTGTCACATCAAACGTTCCACCTCCGAGGTCAAAGACCATTATTGTCTTTCTCCCCCCACCCACAGGGAATGGATATGAGAGAGCAGCAGCAGTCGGCTCATTGATGATGGCTTTTACATCCAAACCTGCTGCATATCCTGCCAACTTCGTCATCTTTCTTTGAATATCGGTAAAATAGGCAGGGACGGTAATGATCGCTTCCAAATGTATGTCCCGTTCTTTTGTGATGACTTTGTCAGATCTTTCTTTTTGAAATAATCGATTGCATCGAGTTTAAGCTTTCTCAGAATAATCGCGGACATGCCCTCGGCCCCATATTTAAAGCCGTCTATATGATCATAGGGAATCGGTGTCTCTTCTGAATCAAGACTGGCTTCAATAGGTGCACCAATATTTCTCTTTACAAACTCAATAATACTGGAGTTGTTTCTTACGGATTCGAACTTCTTTTGGTTCGCTTTTTCACCTACAAGCGCTGTTTTCCCATTGAACCAAATAACTGATGGCGTAATCTTTCCTTTCTCGGAGGTTGGAATTACGTGGGGTTCATCCAACTCATCAACATAAGCCACGCAACAGAATGTCGTGCCGAGGTCAATCCCTATTCTCATTTCATTACCTGCACAATCTCAAATCGAGAGTATTTTCAAGCCGAGAGTATCTTAAAAAGTTCCCTCATTCCCATTATAAAAATAGGCTCGATGGTCCTATTTCCGGGCCCCCTGCCTGCCTGTTTCGTTAACTCGGCTAGAACGCGCGTTGACATCTTTGGCTTATATTTTTCGAAATCTATTTTCTTAGCCTGTTTATATATTCCTAGCTGAACCGCAACTGTATTCAAAATATCGACACAATGCTTAATGTTGTCATAATTTATTGTTTTGACCAATAACTGTCTGTCGTCATAAATATCTGCCTCTGCAATTCTATCCGTGGCCTTAATTTCCCTTCCGTCTCTTAGGGTTAATTCAACTCCACAAATAAACAAACCCACCTGGGACTGAGAAGTCGGAGATGTATAACCATCATCGTCTATGCCGCTCATGCCATCATTCTTATCGGAGGGAGTAAAACCAAATTCCCTATCGATTACCAGACCGCCTGCCACCTCATGTTTAGGAGCAGTCGATTGAATATGTTTAAACGACGTTAATTTCATAGGAATATCAAAACGTTTCAATGCCTGACCATAAACATTCCCCAGGACTTTGAAAGCTATACCCGCAGAGTTACGAACGCCATTGTCAAGCCATGAAATAAAGCTCGCGCCTTTTCCGCCCCAATAAACTCCTATCCCCTCGTCGCCGTCAATTCTCTCCTTCAAGCGTCCACCATTTTGTTCGTTGGCCGCAACTGTCATAAGAGCGCTAAAATACGCAAATCCACAAAACTCCAATGCAATGAATTGTTTCAGCTCTTCTATATATTTGTCATTGAGAGAACTAACCAATTTTCTTTTGATAAATTCATCCTCACGCCTTAATATCACATTAAGCCTTGTTCCAAATTGACGGGCATCGGTGTCTTTTTCATCAAGCGCGGCGCACGCGGCTTCCGGGAAAAGAGTACGTCTTAGCGCCGGCTTACCTCTGAATAACTCAGAGAACTCACGGCCTGCCATAAGCACTGATGTATCCATGATGATACCTGTGCCTCCGGATGCAATAGCACCCCAAACACTAATATCGGTTGTGCCTCCCCCGACGTCCAGGCAAATTGCACCTAAAATGACATTTTCGTAAGACTCCTTATTAGTATCCGGGCTTCCAAAATACCGTCCCGTTGCAAAACCCTCATCGATAATCATATCATCTGCACTGTTAACCGGCCATGTTGGATTTTCTTGTCCTGCAATCGTCTTGAAAGATGACGATACCGAATTTTTAACCGTCAATTTTTCGAATATCTCTGCCCATATGCCGACAATGTTGTTTTTATATGAGTCTGTAAATGACTTTGGAAACGAGTATTCGAACCTTAAAGTTTTCTTTCGTGCCGCAATTGCCTCTATAAGAATCAGGAAAACAAGATTGGTAAGAAACCCTTTGGTTTTGTCGGTCGTTCCATCCCATTTAATGTCTCCATATACGTTAGAGGGTAGATTATATTCAGTTTCCAAAGGGAAATAAATAATATAATCAAGTAACATCTTTTCCTGGAATGCTTCGTTATATACCCTTAGTGTCGTAGGAAAAGGAAGCGTTATTTCACGACACGGCACGAAATAATTATGTATCAAGTATTGCTCTTCGTCATCTCCGCACCTGGTAACGCGCCTGAAATGCCGTGCAAGATTCATATTCATGACATCCGCATTTTGGTCATCATGAATGTACACAGTTGTGTTCGAAGTACCAAAATCGATTCCTATCGTCCATTTGCCCGACAGCGCAGCCGGTTCCTGAGAAGGCTTTTGCAACAAAACCATTCCAAGCAATTCGCCCGATACTTTCATAAATTCAAGGGCTTCAGGGAATGCTTTATTTCCATTAATCACAGTAATGCGAACCTGCTGTTTATACTTAATCGACATATCCTTAAATTCTTTTTGCTCCACTGTCGGCGGAGTTAATATCGGCTTACCGTCAACCTCTTTGACTGGCATAGGATTTACCGGTTTAACATTGTATCGATCTGCATTGCTCTGAAACAAATAATAGCGCCGCCAGTTAGTATCGAGATAATTCGGGAACATATCTACAACGGGTACCTGAATCTCATGAATGAGTCCCTCGTCTGATGAAGGAACTGCCCCACCACCTTTGTATACTCGTTCGAATTTCACATCGAGAGTAGTCCCATTGCTTTTAACGGGCAGATAGAAAGTGAAAATAATCGTATTACCTCCATCCGGGGTCGAATATTCGGGTCTGCATTTTTCGACGATATACTCCGGTGAGAAAAAATTTAAAATTTCTTTTCGGAAAGGAAGAATAAACTTTCCTTTATCTACATTAAAGTCCTTCTCGTTTTCCGTCAATATGCTACCGTTTTGCCCTTTCAGAAGCACATCGGTAAGAAAATATTTTTCGGGTCTGATCCAAATATCATTATTGGTTGTCAGATCAGCTTTATTCCCTATTTTTTGTCCTGATGCATCTTTAAAGTAACTCGCTATGCAGGTCCTGGCGTTAGCAGCGAGGTTAATGAGATGCTGGTTGTCATAAATACGCATCTGCGGATCTGTCAGAAGCCCTTCCGAAATGACAATCACTTCATTAAATGAGTTATAATTTCCTCTTTGCACCTCAAGTAATATATCGGAAATCGCTCCACTTGTTCGATCTTCCTTCATAAGTGGCTTAAGAAGAGCCTGATATATTTTGTAGTTCGCAATATAATTCGATGCCGGCCCTCTGTATACGCCGGAAATCTTCACGTTAGGATCATCGAGAGACTCATCCGGTTGTAATTTAAGCCCCTTACGAATTTCACTTATCCAGGCATTTATCAAGGCATTAATATCATCAATTATATCTTTATCGAGAGGTTCACGAGGAATGAGATTGTTAAACTCGGTTTGAAATACCAGCAACCATTCACCTATCTTTCGCAGTTCGTTAGGATTGTCAGGAGGTGTCAAGTACCCTTCATCATCTTTTAGGTCACTATGGATAGCCTGCAGCCGTGTATTATAGTCAACCCCGGTATATATCAGAGTGGCAGGGCATAAAGTGTCTTGGTTCAGCGTGAATTGGACAAACCCGATTCACGATTAAGATAGTTC
>JADFXJ010000137.1 GCA_015233615.1 Nitrospirota bacterium | reverse complement strand
CCAACCGGCACGTTTATGGATACGCCGATGGACATGCCCACCCACAAACAATGTAACGCACTCGTGGAGGAAGGCAAAGGGGCCGAATGTTCCCTTTCCTGGGATGAGCTGGCCGAAATGGAGGCTTCCGGCTGCATTGAAGTCCAGAGCCACACCCATTCCCACTTACGGTGGGACAAGCTGTACCCGGACAGAGAGGAAAGGCTCGATCAACTACGACGGGACTTGATCATGTCGAAGCAAGCGATAGAGAGCAGGCTGAATAAAATTTGCGATTGCCTCTGCTGGCCCTGGGGTGCCTTCGACGAGGATTACGTAAAAGCGGCGTCCGATGCCGGGTTTGAGCTGCTGTTCACAACCGAAAGGGGGACTAACGCCGATGACTGCGATTTCAAGAGGTTAAGGCGCGTTGCTATCGGCGACGTAAGCCCGTTTACCCTTCGCAAGAAGCTTTTTATTCATTCCTCTGCGTGGATAAGCTCAGCTTACATGGGCTTATTCAAGCGATGAACTTGTTTAAAGGTAAAACATGAGAATATTACACACCGAATGGTCGGACGACCTCGGCGGACAGGAAAAGCGCGTTCTGTCAGAATCGACGGGGCTTGTAAAAAGAGGCCATTACGTGAGCATAGTATGCAGAGAGGAGGCGAGGATAAATGAAGAGGCGCGTAAGGCGGGAATACCTACGCACACGCTGCCGTTACGGAGCCCTTACGACGCGGCGAGCATACTGGCATTAACGAAAATTCTCAGAAAATCCGAAATAGACGTCATAAATACCCACAGCGGAAAAGATTCGTGGATTGGAGCCTTCGCCGCAAAGCTCGCCGGCACGCCGGTACTGGCCAGGACTCGCCACCTCAACATCCCCCTCAGGAGAACCGTTTTGAACTTCGTCCACTACCTGCCGGACGTTTACATCACCTGCGGGGAAAACATGAGAAAAACCCTTGTGGAGGCTTGCGGATTTCCAGCCGGTAAGGTTGTGAGCATACCAACCGGCGTGGGACCGGAGTTCTTCGACGTTAAACGAAGCACCTTGCCCAGGGCAAAATACGGCCTTAGCGATGACAACGTCGTCATATCCAACGTAGGCGTACTGAGAACCGTAAAGGGACAGGAAGTCACCCTAAAGGCCGTAAAAAGGGTTATCGCGCAGTACCCTATGGCAAAATTTCTCTTCGTTGGCGACGGCCCCGGACGTAAGAGGCTCACGCTCCTTGCAGAGGAACTCGGCATTACAAAATATGTAACCTTTACGGGTTACGTTAAAGACGTGCCGGAGATATTTTCATTTACCGACGTATCGGTTTTAAGTTCCCACTCGGAGGGGATACCTCAGAGCCTCCTTCAGGCCATGGCCGCCGGTGTGCCGGTAGTGGCCACTAACGTCGGCGGAGTGCCGGAGGTAATCACCCACGAACTGACCGGTCTCATCGTCCCGCCGGCAGACCACGAAGCCCTGGCCGATGGTATAATAAGGGTTTTAAAAAACCCAACGATTGCCGCCTCGTTCAGTGCAGGGGCAAAGGATTTTATCATGGGCCGCCACTCTGCGGGGGCCATGCTTGACCGTATAGAAAATCTTTATATGGAACTTCTCAACGGGAAAAAGGTTTTTTTTACTACACGATAAGCCATTTATGGTACGGGATATAAACAAAGACGAAAGCAAACGCGTAAACAAAGACGCAAGCCAAAACTTGAGCAAAGACGTAAGCCAAAACGTGAGCAAAGACGTAAGCCAAAACGTGAGCAAAGACGTAAGCCAAAACGTGAGCAAAGACGTAAGCCAAAACGTGAGCAGGAAGGTACTCGAAAAAGTAACCTCTACCATAAGGGACTACGCGATGCTAAGCGGCGGAGAAACCGTCCTCGTTGGTTTCTCCGGAGGGCCTGACTCTACGGCACTTCTCCACTTGCTTACCCTGGTGGCAAAACGATTGTCCATACCCTTATTCTTATACGCTATATACGTGGATCATCTTCTTAGACCCGGTGAGACGCCCGGAGAAATAAGTTTTTGCGAAGATCTGTGCAGGAGACTCGACGTCAACTTCATAACAAAACCCCTAAAAGAGCATTTAAAGGGGCATCCTAATCTACAGGCCAGATTAAGGGAACTCAGATACGAGACGTTCGAAGAGACGGCCGTCGGGGTTGGCGCCTCGAAAGTCGCCCTGGCACATAACAAAGACGACCAGGCCGAATCGGTGATTATCAATTTTCTTCGTGGTTCTTCCTTAGCCGGACTCGCGGGAATCCCGCCCGTCAGGGGAAAGTTTATAAGGCCCATAATAGACGTCACCCGTAGTGAAATAGAGGATTACCTGGCTTTTAACAGCCTCGGCTCGATGCTTGATTCCTCCAACCTTAAGACCGATTACCTCAGAAACAGGATCAGGCACACCCTGCTGCCGGTGCTCAGGCAGTACAATCCCGGCATAGTGGATACGCTGGCAAGAAACGCCGCCGTCATACGGGACGATAACGAATTCCTCGAACTCGAAACGGTCAAAAAAACCATGACGCTCATCAGCCGGAGGACGCAAAGCAAGGTGGAACTCTTCCACATGCCCATGAAGACCATGAAGACCTGCCTGGTGCGACGCGTCATCAAACTCGCACTGAAGGGTGATTCGAAACACAGTGGTGCCCTTTGGGAAATTGGCTTTGCGCACGTAGAGGAGATCGTGAAACTGATAAAACATGGGGCCCACGGTGACAGGGTTTACCTTCCCAACGGCATAAGGGCCATACTGGGCTACTCTACATTGTCAATTACAACCGAGCCGCCTGTGGTTATAACGGACAGGGTGCTGGATGTTCCGGGTGAGGTCGTCGTCGGCGAGGCCGGGGTTATAATTAAAGCCGGGATAAAGGCCGGGATAAAAGATGCTGTATTAAACGATGCAACAGGGGATACGATTACCGATCTTTCCAACGATTTTTCCACAATGGCGGCAGACAAACGCGATCGCGACGCCTGCTTCGATACAGACAGACTCGCCGTCTGCTTCGATTTGGATACGCTGTCACTGCCCCTATATGTGCGGGGACGCAGGCCCGGCGATTATTTTTACCCCCTGGGGTTTGGCAGGAGAAAGAAGCTGCAAGACTTCTTCGTAGACGAAAAAGTTCCAAGGGACGAGCGCGGTGCCATCCCCCTGGTGGTTTCCGGCGGCGAGATCGTCTGGGTATGCGGGATGAGAGGCGACGATAGGTTTAAAGTCACAAACAACACCAGGAAACTCGTTCAACTCCGGATGCTACATACAAAGATGATCTCGCCAAAAACCGGGTAATACCAATTGGCATTTTATAGGTAATTAGTTAAGGGGAGCGTTACGCGGGGTTGCCAGTGGCTGCCGAGCACACACTTAGAAGGGGTAGCGTAAGGACGCGTCCTTTGCGGCCGAAGCGAGGGGAAGGCTTTCCCCTCCTCATCTCTTGAACTTTGTTTATTATTATGAGTGCTACCTGGGATGCGGTAATTTATTACCGGACTTACGATTCTGCCCCTTGATCCGCAAGTGCAAAACTGCAAGGGTGACGCAACATGTGCGGGTGATCGGGCATATGTGTTTGTACCCGGTCGTTGTTTTGTTTAATGTTGACCTTGTTCATCTTCTGGAAAGACGAGGTTTTACGGGTCTTCATGCATGATATCTTAGACAAAATGAACCATTTTGCCCAGTGCAAAGAAAAGTAACGAAAAATAGCGGGTGGATATGATACAATATGGTGGTAAAGTGGATATTTTTATAAAGGCTTGCAAAATTAACGTAAGCTATATCGTTAATGGACAGATAGTTTCGGAGCCGACAGCGTGAATAACATCCAAGACGACCTATACAAGGTTGCCCAACGGCAAGAAGCCATAGTCGCTACTATCAGCGCGTCTGAGATCGAGCGATCTATTGATGCGCTAGAAAGCGCTGCTCATGCTGTAGGAAAAGCGTGGAGCGGATCCTGGCTCGGATATCATGCCTGTGTATATTATAATGGCTTGAAGCCACCTCCATCTGGTGCTCACTTTAGCATGGAATATGGATTGGATAACCTTTTTATAACGACGGGTGAATGGCAAGAATATACAGCTCAGATCATCGAAGACTTCATACAAGATAAGGCAGGTAACCCCGATCTGCATTCGGCAGAGATTCAGATCAAAAATACAAAATCGGCCTTTGAAACTGACAAAGATGAGGTTCTTTCGATACTCAGCACGGAGCTTGCCGTTTCTTCCGATAACTACCTGCAATCTCTTAAGGATGTCCTAGAAAAATATCATTTTTATTCGGAAAAAGAAATAATCAACGATATGATGCCGAGTGGAAAAATTACTACCCGTGACAGAGTTGCCGCTTCACAAGGCATTCAAGTGCCGCCACATATGGCTGTTCTTGCCAAAGTCTATGCGCTGCGTGAACCCCAAAAAAACTGTGCTAAACTTGCCTTCACTGCACGGCGAGCGGGATCTCATATTGCCAGAAAAATACGGCAATGTAGGCGTTCGGAAAGTATCGGCACAAACGTTTTTATAGGCCATGGACGATCGTCGCTTTGGAAAGATCTAAAGGATTTTATTCAAGACCGCTTAAAGCTTCCTTGGGATGAATTCAATCGGATTTCGGTTGCAGGTTTTACTAATATTGATCGTCTTTCGGAAATGCTTGATGCGGCGGCTATTGCATTCCTGATTATGACCGGAGAGGATGAAGCTACAGACGGCAGGTTACGTGCCAGAATGAATGTCGTGCATGAAGCCGGCTTGTTTCAGGGGAGGCTTGGATTTAGCCGTGCTATAATTTTACTTGAAGATGGTTGTGAAGAATTCAGCAATATACAAGGCCTCGCGCAAATACGTTTCCCAAAGGGAAATATCAAATCCGCGTTTGAAGAAATTAGACAAGTTCTTGAACGGAAAAATATCCTAATTGATGTCGCAATACTGGACAAGTAGGATCTTTTTGTCCAATCTAAAGAAAGTCGTCGTTTTTAAAATCCCGAGTGAATATGATAAAATATTGTAGAAGGGGATGACGCTGGAATAGGAGGACAACACATGACGAAGAAGCATTTCCCTAAAGGCCTCGATAACAGGATGCAGGACGACAACCTTATGCAGGGCACTGACGACGAGATTCGCAAAAAACGGAGCGATACGTTAGTCGGGACTTTACGAGGTGAATATGGAAAAGAGTTTGCGTGGGGCTATCGATCCGATGCTAAGCTCAAAACCGTCTTGAAAAAAGAGGGAGTGGACACACTCGATCAACTTTTGAAAAGCAAGAAGACTACGGCAGGGGATGGGTTGACCGGGTTTCGGCGCTACCGTCGGGCACAACACGGCAAGGGTATGAAGCTCTTGCGAATTCGGGTGCCTGACATCCATAGCCCGGAGTTTGCAAAGGAAGCCGAGCGTCAATCAGCTCTGCTTAGAAACGACTCTCAGGAAAATGAAGTTTTGCAGTTTATCGAGAAGGTCGCGGATTTTAGCGGTTGGCAACCTTGAAACGCGGTGATCTGGTGACAACCACAGGGCTTGGTGATTACGGCAAGCCTGGTATGTTAGCTTATAAGTAATCGAATCTTGCCTATAATATCACGGGTAACCGTTTCGGGAAGCTTGCAGATATAATCCGCCCGCCTGGCCTGCCAGTCAAGGCTTTTTATTTGATCGGCCAGTACGGCTCCTGTGACGACTCTTGTACCGCTTATTACCACCTCAAAAGGGTATCCCTTTATATGACTGGTAATGGGGCAGCATAATGCTAATCCGGCTTTCTCGTTATATATTTTTGGAGATAGAACGAACGCTGGACGTCTTCCAGCCTGCTCATGGCCAAGCCGGGGATCAAAGGAAAGCCATACGCAATCACCACGATCAGGGGTATATTTATTTTCTACCATACTTCCTTTCCAACAGGGTATACAGTGTCTGACTCCTCGTGCCGGTTGTCCTCCGTGATGCTGCTTACGAGTTCTTCCAGTGTATACCCACTCTGTACCGGCTTCAGAGTGATTTTTCCATCATGCTCCGTTATCTCTACTTGAGTGCCGCTGGATATATTAAGGCTTTTTACTATTATATTTGGCAGTCTGACACCGAAACTGTTTCCCCACTTTCGAATTGTTGCAAACATCACTGCCTCCCGTCTATACAGTGTTTATACATTATGATATCTTATTCCCAAATCGAAAATCAAATAAAGTTACTAACCCAACTTTCGCACATAGAAATAGTCAATTTACCCTTGTGCGACAAGAAGTCGCTAAAATCACTGTGTAGCGGTACGCCCTGCGTCACACGTTAAGGCCAACGCCAAGCATCGTGTCGGCATGCACAAGAAGCTTCCGGGCCTTTTCGAGAAAGCGCGCTGCCTCCGGCGTCATATGTCAAGTCCTTCCTCTCTGATTTCATGCATGAGCGGCGAGCGCTCTTGATAAGCCGTAGCGGAATAAGGCTTCGCATCAAAGAAAGCGCCCGTATCATCGATGAAACTGACACGAAGCTTTGCCAACCTATCCAGCTCAGCCCACCTGTCCGGAAGCGATTTCAGAAATGCGGCAACGTCATAATCGGAATCTTCGCGCTCATCGCCGCGCGCACGCGAACCGAACAATACCACGCGGTCAAGGCGGTCGTCGTACATCTCAACAAGCGCCGCACGAAATTGAGCAAGGATCGGATCAGATGTTTTTATAGTATAATCTTAGCACAAATCGGTCATTTTGTATAGTGATACAGACATAAAGGTGGCGTTTTTATGAGGGGTAGGGATGTTTCAACGGAAAAAACGCTATAGCTGGCTTCTATGACGGTTTTCCTCTAAATATATAATTTTACACGGTGTTATCTGTCCGATGTGGACATGGATCATTTCAAAAGTTCTTTGAATTTTTCCACATTTAAATCAGCATCCCAGAGAATTCCCGATAAAGTTTTTGGATGCAAGATTTTCCCTGAATGATAAGGAACAGTTGCTCTCCTGCCTTCCTTATTCTTGTATATCTTGTGGCTTCCGCTTTGCCGTGAAAAGACAAATCCAGCCCTTTCCAATACTTTGATTGCATCGGCGGCAGTCACTCTCGGAAGTTTTTCGCTCATACTGCGATTTCCATCAGGGTTAGACTTACTGATTCAGACTGTGGAATTTCTTCCCCATTTTCCATTCTGTCTTCTATGTGAAGACGAATTGCATCTTTGATATTTTCCAGAACCTCTTCATAAGTATCACCCTGTGTGTAGCACCCTTGAAGCTCAGGACAGAAAGCAAAATAGCCTTCGCTATCCTTTTCGGTGACTACTGAAAACTTATATACGCTCATCTTACGACCTCCTCTTTAGACAAATTATAACATTTTATCCGGTTTGAAGAAAGGCGTCGTTTGAAAAATACCGGGTGAATATGGAAAAGAGTTCGCGTGGGGCTATCGATCCGATGCTAAGCTCAAAACCGTCCTGAAAAAAGAGGGACTGGAAACTCTCGATCAACTTTTGAAAAACACTAAGCGAACGACAGGGGATGGGTTGAGCAGGTTTCAGCGCTACCGTTGGGCACGGCACGGCAAGGGTATGAAGCTCTTGCGGATCCGGGTGCCTGACATCCATAGCCCGGAGTTTGCAAAGGATCTGGATTATATAAAGGTTTTGCGATTGTTTCCGGACATTGCCATAGAAACGACGTGGGTATTCAACCCCATAGCAGAGCATCCTTTGCCTCGTGCGGGGTCTGGGATGACCTGGGAATGACAAAAAGAATAAGGTGGCGGCCAGTAGGCCGCATTTAGGGACGTTCGGGCCAGTCTATACGGGTTTGGTACTTGTTTTTACGCCTTTAGCTCGCCATCAATGGGCTATAGACGGCAAGGACTAAACGGCTGCCGTCATTATCCGTGAGTCGGGCGCAGGAGCGTTGTCAGCAGAGCCGTTTAGCCGTGTATTGGCGGCAGATAGCGGGACTGGCATTCTATAACAGCACGCATATTTAATGCTAATAGAGTCTTTGCGTAACATGAGTTGATAATTAGCCAATGCCGCCTTTTATCGGCTTTAGACCTGGAAATCATTCAAAATGTCATTCAGGTGACATATTTTTCTAAACAATACCGTCTACAATAGACGTATATGAAAAGATACATAAATAAAAATTTAAACAGGCGTATAATATGATCAAATGTACGGTTATAAGTGCATGTATAGGAGGTGACCGCAAAAAAAGTAGTTTTTAGTCGTATCTACACCGGTAAAAAGCTTCGCGACGATGACACATTGAAATCGGGACGGCACGAGTTATTTTGTTTTTGGCCATAGCACATGGCCTGCAGCTCTGTGTCTTATGAAAGACACAATTATAACAAGAAGGAGAAAGATCATGGTTACAAGAAATAACTTTCTGTTAATTGTCGGAGTATGTTTGTTACTGATGCTCCAGGCGACGCCACTGATGGCAATGGGTGCCGTCAATCTCCCGCAAACCGGACAGACTGTCTGTTATGATTCGCTGGGTTACACTTTTGATTGCGCATACCCCAATGGCCCGTCTCATCCCATGCAAGACGGTTCCGACAAGGCCGGCATGGCATGGCCGGGTCCACGGTTTACAGACAACGGTGACAACACGATAACGGACGCTCTGACCGGCCTTATGTGGGTTAAAGACCCTACGCAGGGGGCGCCGTCTTGCGGCAACACCTGGACGCAGTGGGCGGCCGCTCTCGATTATATAAATTGTATAGATCACGCCCCTTACCTTGGCCATAGCGACTGGCGGATGCCCAATATAGTCGAGCTTCAAAGCCTTGCCGGCGCCGGTACCGCCAGCCCCGAGGCATGGCTTAACACCCAGGGATTTACAAATGTTTACGGGTGGTATTGGTCGTCTACCACATTAGCCTCCAATAATCAAATGGTTTGGGACGTCTATATGTACGACGGCATAGTGAGCACGGACTCCAAGCTCTCTAATAATTACATTTGGCCCGTTCGGGGTGCACAGGTAAGTACTTCGACTAATGCGGCCACATGGAGGACCGGCCAGACACAAAGCTACCACTGGGGTGATGACGGCGCAGACGGGGCGGGTGTTGCCTGGCCAAGTCCCAGGTTTACGGATAACGGAAATACGGTAATCGATAAACTTACGGGCCTGATGTGGACTAAAAACGCGGACATGATGGGAGGAACCGGCACAACCTGGGTAATTGCATATGATTTCGTGCAGTCTATGAACATCGCAAATACATACGGCTATAACGACTGGCGGCTGCCTAACAAGGAAGAACTGTTCAGCCTTGTAGATTTTTCGAATAGTAATCCGGCATTGCCGGCAGGGCACCCGTTTACACACGTTCAGTGGGGCTATTGGTCGTCTACTACCATGTCTCCCACCGCCAACACTTCCATCGCCTGGGTAGGCAGTATTGCCGACGGTCACTCAAGTTATATAAGTCGTCAAAGTTTGACCCCCTTCGCATGGCCCGTGCGTGGCGGACTGGTCGGTAATCCGGTTAATTTAACAATTTCGAAGTCGGGCACGGGTACCGGCACGGTAGCCAGTTACAGTAGCTATTATGGCCAAAATGACGGAATAATCAACTGCGGCAGCAAATGTTCCGCCACGTATAATCAATCCATTACGACTATATTAACGGCAACCGCAGGCCAGGGATCGATTTTTAGCGGCTGGTCGGGCGCGGGTTGTTCGGGTAAGGGAACATGTACGCTGACGTCAAGCGGCCCGGTTACTGTAACAGCAACGTTCACTGCTCGTCCTACAGCTCATGACTTCGATGGAGATGGAAAGAGCGATATCCTGTTTCGGAATTCGAGCACCGGCGACGTTGCCGTATGGCTGATGATCGGTTCTACGATTAAACAAAGCGGTTATGTCTTCAAATCGCTCGACTCCAATTGGCAGACGGCGGGAGTGGGAGACTTCGATGGAGATGGAAATAGCGATATCCTGTTTCGGAATTCAAGTACCGGCGACGTTGCCATATGGCTGATGAACGGTACTACGATTAAACAAGGCGGTTATACCTACACATCGCTTGACTCCAATTGGCAGATAGCGGGAGTGGGAGACTTCGACGGAGATGGAAATAGCGATATCCTGTTTCGGAATTTAAGTACCGGCGACGTTGCCATATGGCTGATGA
>JADFXJ010000021.1:35602-42670 GCA_015233615.1 Nitrospirota bacterium | reverse complement strand
GGAAGAGGAGCCAAAGGGGGCTTTGCCCCCTTTGGAAACCCCCTTTAAGGACGCGTATGCCCCGACACCCTGGGTTCATCAGTCTTGTTTTGGGGGTCAAGGGGGCGAAGTCCCTTGCGGGTTGGGGAGGATGGATGCTCTTTAAAATTTGATTCTATGCTGTCTTTATATTTCCCCATTTCACTCATGGGCTTATAAAAATTCAACTCTTTCAATTCCACCATCTACACACTTTATCTTCTTTTAGTTTCATATATCTTTTAAACAGGGATGGATTTATCTCCTTCATAAGTACCCTAACCTTTATCAACTCCACGTCTTTTATGTTTTTCAGGTATTGGTTGCTTTCGGACAATACGATACACTTGTAGAATAAAATGGCTTTGAGTTTTCCGGTGTCGTCGTCTTTATTCTTGTCGTTTCGATAAACCTTTTCCATTTTTATAAAGTCTTTGACGTAAACTCTTAAATCATCGAGTATCTTAATAATTTTAAATGGAAATATCGTTTCTATACATCCGTAGGTCGCTACCCAATCAAGATATTCATTATTTGGGATGTTCGATGTATCCGATATTTCCTTTTTAACCCGGTTTAGCAGGTCAACAACTATTTTATCTTCTATGGAATCGATATCGACGACATAAGGATTAATCTCGAAAGCTTCTCTGTAACAGATCCTTGAAATGCGCTCGTCGCCTTTCAAAAAATGAGTATTGCCCAGGTATCCGTATAATCTCGATAATCTTGAGTCATCGGTAGTTTTTGCTATGGCTTTTTCCAACCTGGTTTTCGCGCCATTTAAATTACCGGAATATATGTAAAATAGCCCTATAGGCATGTTTAAAACATAATCGGTGTCGATTTTCTGCTGCTCTATTGCATCACAGATCGCGGAGAAATAATTCTTTTTAAATTGTCCATTATATAGGGAGTCAATCTTAATGTCATCGAATGTTTCGGCGAAATGGTGCCATGCGGAAAGCATCTTTTCAACATCATTCGGAGCATGGTGCTTCAAAAAAAATTCACATATACGACTTTCATCTCTCAAATCGACCAAAGGAAACGTTAGCCCGAGATTGTTTATCTCATTTTGGGCATCGTTGAAGTTTAGAGAAAGAATGGAATGAATTATCTGGTTCTTCCTCATATACGGAACGTCAAAAAGAGATGGTTCTTCCATCATGGTATCATTTGAGTGTCGTTATCCCTGAATGCCGTCATCCGGGCTATCGTTAAGCTTTGGCGGAGGGTTTTCGTGCGAGGGCCTTTTCCATGGTCCTTTTGAAGGCTCTCTTCATCGGCCCGTCCGGTAAGGCTTCGGTGGTCTTGTCGATAAAGGCCGCATCCTCCCGGCAGAGCACTCCGCAGACGGTTTTACCGGTTGAAGTTTCGCCTCCGGGGAGGCTCTCTATGTATCCCGACTTCATTCTGATTTCGGCTACTCCGTAGGGCCTGAGCTTTTGGAGTATGTCCTTCTTGCGCGTCTGTAACTCATGAAGCCACAGGTTCGATTCGATAGTTAAGTGAATCGTGCCGTTTTTAAAAAAGGTAGGAACCATGTGAAGGCCTGTTGGTTGCGGAAAAAGAACGTACCACGAGTCCTTTACACGTTGAAGTACCATCATGTCGTCAAGTCCCAGACCGCTTACGATCCTTATGAATAAACCGCTTGCCTTCTCCACTTCGGGTACCGGCCCTCTTTCAGAACCCCGTCTTTTTTCGGTAAACAGTTCTTTTTCAGGAAATCACCCTTTTTTCAGAACCCCGCCTTTTTTCAGGAAACCGCCTTTTTTATCTTGCCGGAGCGTAAACATCTCGTGCAGATGGTGATTTTTTTAGTTCCTTTGTCGGTTGCTGCCCTGACGGACTGGAGGTTGGGATGGAACCACCTCCCTGTCCTGTTATTGGCATGGCTCACGTTATTGCCGGTTCTTTTCGTCTTTCCACATACATAACAACTTGCCACAGTGTCGGCCTCCTTATAATACTTATTAATAAATAAACATTTCGATGGCGATGGCCGACGATAAGAAAAATTACTTTCCGCCGGCCAATAATACCAATTTATTTAAATATTTGCACAAAGCACATTTTTTATGATACCATAACTAATATAAATGAAACAAGAATATAAATGAAACAGGTACCTGAAAGGACGTGCATTTGTTGCAGAGAGAAAAAATACAAGGGCCTCCTCCTGAGGATGGCCGTACATGAGGGTGGGCTGGTGTTTGACAGAGCGCAGAAAAAGCCCGGCCGCGGTTACTACCTCTGCAGGGACCCAAAATGTATTGATAGGTGTCTTAACGAAAAGCACCTGAAAAAAGTGATTAAGAGAGGATTTTCCGAATTGGCAGAATTGAAGGAGTCTATGAAAAGGGAGGTTGGGTGTTGATGGCCGAAATAAGAGTGTACGAGCTTGCTAAAAACATAGGTGTGAGCAATAAAGAGCTCCTCCTGGCTTTGACGAGGATGGGGGCTGAGGGTAAGACCCATTCGTCCGGTATATCGCCGGAGCAGGCTAACAAGCTGAAAGAGGAATTTAAAAAGAAAGGTATCAAGCCACCTGCCGAGAAAAAACCTGACGGGGTCCAAAAGTCCAGGCCCAGGACCGAAGCCCATAAAACTGCAGGCAAAAAGCCCCACGCCGTCCATGAGCCCCCGATTCAGGAGCCTTCGTCACCTCCCGCGATTACGCCATCTCAGCCTCAAGCCGCAATAGACGGTACAAAACCCGCAACCAAGGAGTTCGAAGACGATATAGAGATACTCGACAGGTTCAAAAAGAAGGTTGACGTAGAGAAGGTGGAGAAGATAAAGCCCAAGATAAGCATGCAAAGAGCCTTCCAGTCTATAAGGAAGGTGGAGCAAAAGAAAACTTTCGACACCTCTCCGGGAAAGAAAGTATTCAAGGGTGGGAAGTTTCATCATAAGGTGCACCAGGCCAAGCCTCAGCACCTACCTGCTACGGCTCCCAGAAGGAAGTTGATAAAGATACAGGAAGGCGCCACCGTCAGCGAGTTTGCCAGGATTATAGGGCAAAAGGTTTCGGAGGTCATAAAAAAGTTCATGGATCTGGGCGTCATGACTACTATAAACCAGATCATCGACCTGGAAGCGGCCATACTCGTGGCTGAGGCCTTCGGCATAAAGGTGGAGCCTATGCTCGAAGAGGACCACGAGCTCGAAGAACTCGAAGAAAACGAAGAGGAAATTTTGCCCAGGCCACCGGTGGTAACCATCATGGGGCACGTTGACCACGGAAAAACCTCTTTGCTCGACGTTTTAAGAAAAACAAAAGTGACGGAGTCGGAGGCGGGAGGAATAACCCAGCACATCGGTGCTTACAAGGTTACGCTCAAGGGTAAGGAGATAGTTTTTCTCGACACTCCCGGCCACGAAGCTTTCACCGCTATGCGTGCCAGAGGGGCCAAGGTTACCGACATCGTGGTTTTAGTCGTGGCTGCCGACGACGGCGTCATGCCGCAGACCATAGAGGCCATAAACCACGCAAACGCGGCGTCGGTGCCGATAGTGGTGGCCATTAACAAGATAGACAAGCCAAACGCCGACGTAGGCAGGGTCAAGCAGGAGCTTGCCGAACACGCCGTAGTGCCCGAGGACTGGGGTGGCAAGAACATATTCGTCGAGGTCTCGGCCAAAAAACGCATAGGCCTCGAAGACCTCCTCGAAATGATAAACCTCCAGGCTGAGATGATGGAATTAAAGGCAAACCCCAATCGCCGGGCCAGGGGGATCATAATAGAGGCCAGAATGGACAGAGGGCGCGGCGCCGTGGCAACCGTTCTCATTCAGTCCGGTACGCTTAGTGCCGGAGACGTCTTCGTCACGGGTACCAGCTTTGGAAAGGTGCGTGCCCTCGTCGACGACGTTGGCATTAAAGTGAAGAACGCCGGTCCATCGACGCCGGTGGAGGTCATCGGTTTTTCGGAGGTACCTAACGCCGGCGAGCTCTTCATGGTCGTAGAGGATGAAAAGAAGGCCAGGCAGATTACCATGGCCAGGAAGCAGAAGGCCCCGCTCGTGCAGGCCGCAACGATGAAAAAGCTTAGCCTGGACGAACTTTACGCCAAGATAAAAGAGCAGGAGATAAAAGATCTCAATCTGATAATAAAGGCCGACGTGCAGGGCTCTGCCGAAGCCATCAAGTCCTCTTTAGAGGGCATAAAGCACGAGGCTGTCAAAGTGAGGGTTATACATACGTCCATGGGTGGTATAAACGAATCGGACGTAATGCTGGCCCTCGCTTCGAATGCCATCATCATAGGATTTAACGTGCGTGCCGACTCCAAGGCTTACAAGATAGCCGAGAGGGAAGGTGTCGATCTGCGGTTCTATAACGTCATATACGACGCTATAGACGACGTTAAGAAGGCCCTCGAGGGATTGCTCGAACCTACACTAAAGGAGACCATACTTGGTACGGCCGAGGTGCGACAGCTCTTCGTCATATCCAGGATAGGCACGATAGCCGGCTGCCACGTCGTAGACGGTGTCATACAGAGGAGCAGCGAAGGCATCAGGGTAATAAGAGACAACATAGTCATATACGATGGCAAAATATTATCCCTCAAGAGGTTTAAAGACGACATCAAAGAGGCTCTCAAAGGGTACGAGTGCGGCATTCTCATAGAGAATTTCAACGACGTCAAAGTCGGTGACGTACTGGAAAATTACAAGATAGAGAAAATCGCCGGCAAGCTGTAAACTATCGATGCCTGACGGCCGGCTCTCTTTTAAAAGGAAGAGGATTGCTGCTTTCGCAGGAATGACATAGTAGGCAAGGAAGAGGATTGCTGCTTTAGCGGCAATGACAGAGTAGACAAGGAAGAGGATTGCCGCTCCCCGCTAAAGCCGGGGACAAGTTTTGCGGCAATGGCCGTAGTGGACTAAGATGATTGTAGGACTTTTGCAACTTGACCTGCACGTACCCGAGGCGGGCTCACTTAAATCGAAGCGTTTCGTGGTAAAATCTTTGAAAGACAGGTTGAGAAAGAAGTTTAACGTGTCCGTTGCCGAGGATGCCAACGACCTGTGGCAGAGGGTCTCTTTTTACGTCGCCACGGTGTCCAACGACACCAGGGTGGTAAACAGCACCCTGGAAGGAGTAAAAAATATGATCGAAAAGGAGCCGCTTGTGGAGTTGCTCGGCTATTCGATGGAGATTGACTGAGATGCTCCCATACAAGAGAAATCAACGGGTGGGCGATCTGATCAGAATGGAAGTGTCCGAAATAATTCTGGCCCGTATGAAAGATCCCCGGATTGGGTTTGTTACCGTTACGGAGGTACAACTAACGGAGGACCTCAAGAGCGCGCGGATATACGTCAGCGTTTTGAGAAAAGAGCAGGAGGAGGAGACTCTGGGAGCCCTGCGCAAGGCTACCGGATTCATACGCCGCGAGGCGGCTAAAAACGTCCACCTTAAATACATGCCGGATCTGGAGTTTTACGTCGATAATTCCATCGATTATGGGGCCAGGATAGACACGATATTGAAACAAATCAAGGAGGGGGAAGACAAATGAACGTTCCAACCGGTCTGGCTGATTACGTGAAAGATAACGACGATTTTAGCCTGTTCGTCCACGTTTCTCCGGACGGAGACGCCATCGGTGCCGCACTTGCCATAAGCGGTGGAATCGCTTACCTGGGCAAAAAGGTTTCGGTATACTCCAGGGACAAACTGCCGGACATGTACGATTACCTGCCCGGAATAAAGCAGGTGAAGCTTTTTACCGAATTAAACGGTATGGAGGCTTCCACCCTCGTTCTTGTCGATTGCAACAAGCCGGAGCGTGCCGGCATAGAAGGGATTGCGTTTAAGAGTTCGATAGTGATTGACCACCACCTCACGGAGTCCGGCTTCGGAGACATAAAGTGGGTGGAGACGGAGTCCCCGGCGACCGGCCTTATGGCGTATTATTTTTTAAAACACATGGGCGTACCCATTACGGAGGATATGGCCGTGCAGATGTACACGGCTATTGCCGTGGACACAGGTACCTTCAGGTTTTCCAGTACCACTGCGGAGACGTTACGGGTTGCAAGCGAACTGGTAAGTTTAGGGGTAAAACCCTCTTTCATAGCCGACCGGCTTTACAATAACTGGTCGGAGGGCAGGTTCATGCTCCTTCAGAGGATGCTGGGCTCCTTAGAGATCCACGACAAGACCGCTATAGCTTTTGTTACCGGCCGGATGATGCACGAAACCGGAACACGGTCCGAGGATACGGAGGACTTCGTGAACTTCCCTATTATGGTGGATACCATAAAAGTGTCCGTCCTGTTAAGGGAGGTAGGGGAGGGGCTCTGGAAGGGCAGCCTCCGCTCACATGGAGACGTCAACGTGTCGGAGGTGGCCGCTTTACTCGGTGGCGGCGGCCACAGAAACGCCGCCGGCTTCAGGGTTGCGGGCGACGCACAGTCAGCCAGGACCGCGGTACTGGAGTGTCTGGCCGGGGTAACCCGCGGGGGCCGGCCTTGAAGGCTTGCCGATACGCTCGTATTCGGCCATGTACGACACGTTTATAGCCAACGTAAACAAGCCCGAGGGCATTACTTCACGTACGGCTATGCAGCGGGTGAAGACTCTCGCGGGGGCTGATAAGTGCGGCCACGCCGGTACACTGGATCCTTTGGCCCGCGGGGTATTGATTGTGTGCTCGGGCAGAGCCACGAAGGTGTCGGACCTGCTTTTGGACCTGGAAAAAGAGTACGTGGCAACAGTCAGACTTGGCCAGGAGACCGACACGCTGGACAGGGAAGGACCGGTTACGGGCCAATGTCCCGTGCCGCCCCTTGACGGGGAAACGGTGGAGAGTGTCCTTGCACGCTTTACCGGCGAGATATGGCAGCGGCCTCCTATGTACTCGGCGGTTAAAAAAGGCGGAGTTCCTCTTTACAAGCTTGCCAGAAAGGGCCTGGTAACGGATAGGGAAAGTCGTCCGGTACGCGTATACAGCCTGGAACTTATATCCCTCAGTCTTCCATACATGACGGTAAAGGTGGCGTGTTCCCGGGGCACTTACGTGAGGAGCC
>JADFXJ010000021.1:0-35502 GCA_015233615.1 Nitrospirota bacterium | reverse complement strand
CTTCCATACATGACGGTAAAGGTGGCGTGTTCCCGGGGCACTTACGTGAGGAGCCTGTGTGCCGACGTTGCCGTCTCACTGGGTACGTGCGGACATCTGCATTACCTGGAGCGGACAAAAGTGGGCTGTTTCGGCATAGAAAATTCACTCGATCCCGAGGCCGCCGGTGAGGCCCTGAATAAAGCCATAGCCGGGGCAGCTATCGGTACCCCCCACGCAGGACAGGGAATCGAAGGTATCTGCACCGTGGACGAAGCCCTCGGACACCTGCCCGAGGTGTTCCTTTCGCCCGATCAGGTGTGGAGATTTCTCAACGGCCAAACTATACGGGATACATGCCTGGATACACGGCCAGGCCCCGGTATTGGTCTTCGGGGACACCTGGAAAGTGCCGGAACCTGCGGCTTCACCCGTGTAAAAGATGCCTGCGGAAACCTGCTTGCTTTGGGTAAAACGTCGGAATTTGGCCTTAAAATGGAGATAATGGTTGCAGATGGCCCGGAATACTTAAAGCAAATATTTAAAAAAAATTCTTAAGTACATAAAAAAAAATGATAAAATACTTGACAAGACTTTTTTATTATGGTAAAAAGATAGAGCATGTTAGGATTGTTTGGTTCAAAGTCACTGCTAGGGCTTGATATAGGTTCGAGCTACCTGAAGGTGGTCCAGTTGAAGGATCTGAAGGAAGGTTTTGAGCTGGAGCTCTTCGACTTTCTTCAGATACCGCCCAACGTTATTGTGGACGACGCAATAGCCGATTCCGCCAGGCTTACCGAAGCGATAAAAGAGATCGTAAAGAAATCCAAAGCAAAGACGAAGAACGTTGTAATATCGATATCCGGCCACTCTTCGGTGATAATAAAGAGGATAACGTTGCCTGAGATGACCGAAGAGGTATTAAACGAAAACATTCGCTTCGAGGCCGAGCAGTACGTGCCCTTCGGCATAGAAGACGTAAACCTGGACTACCAGATCGTAGGGCCTGCCGAAGAGCAGGGCCAGATAGAGGTGGTACTTGTTGCCGTGAAGAAAGATCTTCTTAACAGCTACGTTAACGTAGTGAAGGATGCCGGCCTTAACCCTGTCATTGTAGACGTGGACGCTTTTTCACTCGAAAACATGTATGAGTTGAACTACAAGACCAAGGAAGAAAAAAACGTAGCCATCGTCAACATCGGCGCTGCCAAAACTACGATAAACATATTGAAAAACGGTGTATCCACTTTTACCCGCGATACTTCCATAGGCAGCAGCGTCCACACGGAGGCTCTGATGAGGGAACTCAACATTTCCTTTGAGACTGCGGAAAAAGTGAAGAGGGGGGAGAGTGAGGAAGGCATAGGGCCGGATCACGTGGAGGAGATACTGATGTCAGCCTCCGAAGACATAATAATGGAGGTTACCAGGGCGCTGGACTTTTTCAGCGACACTCCCGAGATTGGTTCTATCGACGAACTTATGCTGGGCGGCGGGGGAGCCCTCGTCAAGGGTTTCAAAGACTCCATCGCCGCGAGAACCGGCCTGGAAGTCGCACTGGTAAATCCCTTTAAAAACATCAGGATACCCAAGCATCTGGAAATCCCGGTACTGCAGTCTGTTGCGCCGATTGCCTCCGTGGTCGTAGGACTTGCCGTAAGAAGGATAGGCGATAGATGATAAGGGTAAACCTCCTCCTTGTCGACAGAAGAGCGAGAAAAAAGAAAAAGCCCCCTTTAGCCATGCCGCTCATAGCGGTGGGTATAGTTGCGGTCGCTATAGTTTCGCTGGCTTTGGCGGCTTACGCGTACGTCTATTTAAACAATAAAGTGGAGCGTCTGACACTGGAAAAAAGCGATAAGACAGCCAGGCTCACAGATCTGAAAAAAAAGATAAAGGACGTCGAGGATCTGGAGAAAGTGACCAGGACGATAGAGGACAAAACAAAGCTTATAGAGGAGTTGCGGGCAAGCCAGAGTATTCCGGTACGGATTCTTGACGAGGTGAGCAGGCTCCTTCCAGAAAACGTGTGGCTTACCACCATGGAGCTAAGCGGCGCAAGTCTGGCCTTCTCCGGCGTTGCCTTCACCAATGACGACGTAGTTGTGTACGTGAATAATCTGAAAGGGTCGCGAATTTTCACAGACGTATATCTGAAGGTTACCAAAAGTTCCACCGAAAGGGGCGATACCGAAATACCCGTGTACATTTTCGACATAAGCATGAGCGTAGCGACGGTTATCGACAAGGAAAAAGAGACGGGGAAGAAGGGCTGATGGCTGCGATTAACTTAAATCTCGACAAGCTTCATCCCGGTCTGAAGGTGCTCGTCGCGTTCATTCCGGCTCTGATAATAGCCATACCATTTTACTTAATCATTTACAGCCCGAAGTCTGACGATATAAAAAAGCTTGTAGTGGATATAAAAAAGCTTGACGGCGAGATAGACGACGCAACTAAAAAGGCTGCCAGGATTGCCGGGGTTAAGCGAAGAAAGGAAAGGATGGAAATGGTATACTCACAAATAAAGAAGCAGTTGCCGGAGGAGGGCGAAATATCGAATCTTCTGAAGCAGGTGTCCGACAATGCCATTGCCTCCGGGTTGAAGATAACGCTTTGGGAGCCCCAGGCAAGGTCCAACCACCCGAGTAACTTTCTGTACGTGGTACCTATAAGGGTAGAAATGAGGGGTTCTTACCACAGGCTGGGCGATTTTCTGAGCAGGTTGACTGCCCTCGACAGGATAGTCAGCACTTCCCGGATACAATTGCGCACTCCTGCGCTTTTCAAGGGCGAGGTCAATCTTTCCATATCTCTCTCTGCAAGTACGTTTACCGCCATACAGGAGAAGACGCCGGAGAAGGGAAATGGTAAATAAAGCCAGGGCCTTCGGCTTGTTTGCGGCCGTGTTGCCATCGGTATTGCTGATTCTGTTGTGTTGCTGCGGGTTTTCAGGGGAAGTCTCCGGCGCGGAAATTAACGGGTCAGGCGTTGCAAAGACCAAGGAAGGGCCGGGCGCTGCGCCATCTGCCAAAGCAAGCGGCGCTCCGTCTGCCGAAGAAGAGGAACTTGCGATGCCGGCTCCCATTACCCCTTACGTATATAACCCCACGGGGAGACGGGATCCTTTCATGTCTATAATCGAGCTCAATAAAGCGAAGAAGGTGCAACAGTCGAGGCCGCAGCGGATTCTTACCCCCCTGGAAAGTACCGAATTAGGCGAAATGACTCTCGTGGGCGTGGTAATAAACGCCCGGGGCAAATATGCCGTTGTCACGTTGAAAGACGGCAAGTCCTATACGGTGGTAAAAGGGACTCCTATAGGCAGAAACGGTGGTACGGTATTGCGGATAGAACCCGACAAGATAACTATCGAAGAAAAGTTTACCAACGAGTACGGCAAAGCAGTAGTGCAACCCGTGCTCATGTGCTTATACCATGAGGAAGGGGAAGAGTGCAAGTAAGGAACAGGCCCATACTTATTGGTATCATTGGTATCGTGGCGTTGTTTTCTTACGGATGTGACCAGTCCGTGCGCAGGGACGTGCAGGTTCACGGCGACAAAGGTGCCGGAGTGGCGGAACAACGTACACAGTCTTCCGTGGCGTCGCTCACCAGGGCAGAATCCGGGAAGGGCCAGCCGGAAGCCAAACCGGAAGCCAAACCGGAAGCTAAATCCGAAGCCAAACCGGGAGTAAAACCGGAGGCCAAACCGGAAGGTAAGCCCGAAGCCAGACCCGGAGCCAAATCGGTTTCCAGCCAAAATACCGATAATACACTCAGGGATGCCAAAAACATCACTAACATAACCTTTACCAGGGAATCCCAGCTTACGTCAAGGATTGAAATAGAGGGGGACGGCCTGATCATACCAGACGTATTCACCCTCGATGGCAGAATAGTAATAGACATACCTAAGGTTGGCGTCGACTCGAAGGTATCGAGAGTACCGGCAGTGTCTTTGCCGCTTAATAGTATCAGGTGGGCGCCGTATAAGGATAAGGTACGGGTGGTTCTCGATTTAGCCTACAAGGTAGCCTACGAGGTGGAACTTCTTGGATCCAGGGTAATTGTCATGCTCACCGTTGGTGAGGCTCAAAAAACCGGGAGCCGGAAAACAGATTCCGGACAGATACCTGACAAGCCTGGAGCAATGACGGCAAGGGGCGCCTCTCGGGAAGATACCCAAAAATCCGGTGACAAGACAGAGCAAGATTTACAACAATTGCCTGAAGACAAAACCCAGGCCAAAACCCAGGCTAATTCAATCGATGGCAACCGACAGGAAACACTTAACGGGATTCGTGCCGAAATCGGTAACGAGAAGAACGAAGATTTTCCTAAAAGCCCTGTAACACTGGATTTCAATAACGCAGACATAATATCTATCATAAGGCTGATCTCCGACATCAGCGGCTACAATATCGTGGTAGCACCGGGAGTCCGGGGAAAGATCACACTAAAGCTCAAGAACGTTCCCTGGGACAAGGCTCTGGACACAATACTCGAAACACAAAACCTGGAAAAAGTTATCGACGGCAACATTCTTAAGATATATCCCAGGAACCATGCCGAAGTGTCCACAAACCAGCCTCTTGTTATAAAAGACCTGGCTATCACATTCACTACTAAGGACGGATCGGCCAGGACATACAGAAGGTCCGACGTGTCGGTTGACGGCGGTAACGTTTGTTTGGACTTGAACATAAACGTCGACGGTAAAGGCGACGATACGGGAGGTTTGCACGCCCAGGGAGAGAGCCATAGAAAAGAGAGCCATGGTAAATCAAAACATAAACTTAAGAGAAAATAAAGGGTTTTTGCACGTATCGAAATTTATATATGGAACAGACATCGAGGAGGACTTTTAATGAGTAGAAAAAGGAGCTTTTTTTTATTGGCCTTGTTTCTTTCTGCCATATTAAGCTTAAACGCGTGTGCCACCGGCAAGGAGGTTAAAGATGCAAAAGTTGACGAGCGGGAGCCAGTTGGCTCGTCCAATTTTATCAAGGACATAGAAATTACCAATTTCGGTCTCAAAATAGTCGCAAAGGAAAAGTTCGATTATGCTTTAACGAGAACCTCCGATCCATTTAAAATAATGTTGGAGTTAAAAAACGTAGACCAGGGGACTTTCAGGGACAGGATCGAGTCAGGCAAAGAAGGTGTCAGTGAAGTATCCATATCTTCGAAGATGGTGACCGAAAAAACCCGGTCCAACGAACAGTCCAATGAACTGGTCAATGAACAGGCCAATGCACCGTCCGCGATGCCGGCAAAGATGACGATTCTGGTAATAACTCTCAGTTCGCCTTACGACGTCACACACGAAATGTCGGGCAACACTTTGAGCATAACCCTTCGGGCGGGCTCTCCGGCGGGTAACTCGGCCGTAAGCGGAGACTCCGGCGAAAATAAAGAAGCGCAATCGGCGGCAAGCCCGGACCTCGACAAGGTGTTCGAGGGACAAAACATGCCGGCCACGTCTCCTGCTGAGGCCACAAGGGGTACCGAAGGTCCAAAGGCCAGGCTTGTTACCGACGTAAGCTTTAAACGCGAGCCGGAGGCCGTAAACGTTATAATACACGGAGACGGGACTATGGAACCAAAGGTTTCCACGGTGAACGGCTCGATTGTCATAGACATACCTGGAGTGAAGCTTTCCGCCACTCTTCCCAGGGAGATCGCCCTGCCGCTTAAGGCCCTGAGGTGGGAAGAGACCACGATGGGGTCGGCCTCCGGTGCCGCCGGTGCCGGCAAAGGCGTACGCATCGTGATGGAGTTGACAAAAGACACCCCCTATGAGGTAGTAGCCATCATGGACACGGTAATAGTGTCTCTGGCCGCTCCGCTGAGCAAAGAAACGGCTGTAAGCAGATCGATACGGGAGCGCAAACCGGCAACAGAACATATTTCCTCTACCGATACCGTCAATATAAAGGAGCTGCCTTTCGACAAAGAAGGACAAAAGGCAGGCGAAGTGACTGCCGGTAATTCTAACGGCAAGTACCGCCCGAAGGATCCTTCTAAGGGTGCCGACAGTGACAGAACAATGAAGACCTTCCATACTCCTGCGGAGGAAACGTCCGTCAGGGGTACCGGCGAGCCGGTGAATGCGGGTTCCGTCTCCGCGGCCAACGCCACGCTGCCGGCTTCCATCGAGAGGTCTGACATCTCATTATGCGGCGCTACGGTAAGGTGCAACATTGGCCACCGTCTGACGCTGGATTTCCAGAGTGCCGACATAGTGGCCGTATTCAGAGTGCTGGCCCAGGAGAGCGACTGTAACGTCGTGGTAGACCCCTCCGTAACCGGTAAAGTAACTATGCAGGTCAAAGACGCCTATTGGAAAGACATACTTGAACTGATACAGAGAATTAACAACCTTGGGTGTGAAGTAACAGGCAACAACATAATAAGGATTGCCCTGGCCAAAACCATCGATGATCAAAAAGATCGCATCCAGGCCGATAAAAAGCGCGAAAATGAAACAAGGAACCTGCAAGCTGAATCAGACAGGATTAGGCAGGAAAGCCAAAAGATGATACAGAAGACTTTTAAATTGAATTACGCGAAGGCGGAAGACGTCAAAGCGACACTTGATGGAAGTGGAGTCAAAGGCAATGAAACCGCTAGTATAACTGAGAAAGCCGGTTATATAGGCGCTTACGAAAACTTTGCCAACGCAGGTAAAACGGCAACCGGCGGTGCAGCCGGACAAGGTGCTTCCGCAAGCTACAGAATCGGCCTCAACAGGTTGGTATCTCCAAATGGTATCGTGAACGCCGACAGCAGGCTTAATCAGGTTATAGTTAAGGATTTCGAGAGTAACCTGAAATTAATCGAAGATATAATAAAAGATATGGATCAACCCGACAAGCAGGTCATGATTGAGGCCCGAATCGTGGAGGTCAGCAAAAACTTCAACGATAATTTGGGTATAAACTGGGGCGTGTACTCAAAGGCACTGGATAAGACGAGTGCCGCGGGGGCTGCGGGCGGCGGCGGGTCGGTTCCCGTTACGGGAAATACTTTTCTTGCCGACATTCCCACGGCAGTGGGTAGTCTGTCAAGCGGCGTAGCACTCGGTCTCATCAACGCGCAGAGGTCGCTGGGCCTGGACGTGAGGCTGCAAGCAGTCGAAGCTACAGGCAACGGCAAGATAATCACAAGTCCGAAAATCCTTACCATGAACAACCAGGCGGCCACCATCACCCAGGGTCTCCAGGTTCCATATCCTCAGATGAACCAGCAGGGCATAGTATCGGCCGCGTTTTTACCCATTACAGTTAGCATAAACGTAAAACCGCAGGTAACGGCGAATAACTCTATAATCATGGACTTGAATGTGACGAAAAGTGACCTGAGTGGCTTCACTAATATTGGAGGGAGCCAGACGCCAAATACGACTACATTGTCGGAGGTTACCAAAGTTCTCGTCAGAGACGGCGAAACGCTGGTTCTCGGAGGGATTTTCAAGTCCAATCGTTCCTACAGCGAAAGCGGCACTCCAATGCTTAAGGAAGTGCCAATTTTGGGCTGGCTTTTTAAATCCGAACAAAAAACCGTTACGGAGTCGGAGTTTTTTATATTTATAACACCCAGGGTTATTACCAGAGATTACGAGAGGGAAGCGAGTGAGTAAAGCACCGGCCCTTCAAATAAAAGGAGGCAGTACAAAAGGAGGAAGTAATGAGTAAAAGGGTATTTACGTTCGTCATTATACTGACGGGATTATTATTCCTGGACAATTGTGGAAACGGAGGAGGTCCGGGGGCGCCTGGAAGCAGCACGGGTCTGATAGGAGCTTCGGTAGACGTTACCGCAATCATACACAGTACAGTAAACAAAACGGCGGGAGACGTATGGGAAATAGACGTGCAAAACGGCTTTTGTGCCGATGGTAAAACTGCTGAAAGTTTCGGGGACGAGTATGCAGTCATGACCGTCGCCGCCACCTCTTATGACGCAACAAATCCGTCCGGTACATTATATATAACCCGCTACACCGTCGAGTATCACGCCCAGAACCTTGAGCTTAACCTCCCGCCAATTGCCACGTATGACAATACGACACAAGTAGCTATACTCCATGATAGTAGCAGCCCGGTGACCGCCCTCATCTTCAAGGGTGGAGACAAGGTAGCCTATTGGAACGCCTTACTAAACGGTAAGTACAACCCTGCCGTCAATATGCCATACCTGTACGATATGAAGATAACGCTTTATGGTGTAGATGCTTATGGTACAACCTTCAGCGTGGTTGTACACAGAACGGTACAACTGGCAGACTACGCCACTTGTTAGCAATTTAAAAGAGGAGAAACCACAAATGATTATACGTAATAAAAAAACAAGTTTCGGTCCCATATTTCTCGTGCCGGTTTATCTTCTGGCACTATTACTGATTTATAGTTGTGGAAGCGGCGGTGGAGGCGGCACTTCGGCCCCGGACTATACGCCGGGCACCGGACAGTCGGGCGTACCCTTTAAGGTACTCTTGTCGCCTACTACGTCTTTAGGGCAGACTAATGCGCCGATATTCATGACTGCGTACGTTTCTGACATAAACGGTATGCCGGTGAAAAACACTAACGTGAATTTTACGAAAACTACCGGAGTTGGACAGATAACGGCCAGCAGTACGACCGGCGTAGCCCTCTTCACCACGAGGGACAACTCCGTAGTAAATGGTTTGACGAACCAGTATGGACAGGCTGCCGTTCAGGTAACCTCTACCGCATCCGGTTTCGTAACGGTGGAGGCCGTAGCGGGCGGCGGTTTGATGGATAAAAAGTCCGTTTTATTCGGGTCCTCCGGAGCTAAGAGCTTTTCTCCTATTTTCGTTTCCGTATCCTTCGACGGTAACGGAAACGGCGTGTACGACGAAAACGACGACTTCAAGGTTTGCCAGGGCACTACCACTAACACCGTGAAGTTAAGGGCAACCGTATACTACAAAGGCGAGCGCGTCTCCGGTAGTACCGGCATAAACGGCCAGCCCGTTTACGTCTATATTTCTTCCGATAATGACAGGCTCACGACCTTCCCTTATAACATATACTTCGATTCGGTTAACAACGTTTGCACTTATCCTGATAAAAGCGTAAACGGGGCTCCGGCATCCGGGGCTGGTTGTATCTACACAGGCACTTTTAACAATTTATCACAGAATCACGTAAAAGAGGATTTTGTGACAATAAACAGCACCGGTGATGCTTATTCGACTTTTAACGTGAATTGCCAGTTAACGGCTACCGAGCAGACTCTGAACTTATTCGCAGTTACCAGCACTTTTGTCTTGCCTGAGTTTTCGAGTATTGTCGCCTTTCAGGGCCAGGGGGGTGCTTCATTATTCCTCGAACCTATCACGGTTACGAGCGTGAAGTTAACCGCTAATCCAACCCAGGTAGCAGTAGGCAGTTCGTCTGCGATTACTGCGACAGTCAATACCAACCTTGGCAACGCTACGGCACCGGATGGCACTCTGGTACAATTCACCGTAGACTGCCAGGACGTATCGGTGCCATCGGCGAGTGTCTCACCGAACCCGGCTCAGACGGTTAATGGAGTAGCGACGACCATATTTACTTCGAACGCCATTCCTGTCAACGGTACCTGCACGGTGACGGGCAAGGCCGGAGGCGTTACGTCGGCACCTGCGACGTTTACGATAGTGCCCGTCCTGTCGGTGAATCCCGCCGCGGCGACGTTAACGGATCCTAAAATCGGCGATACGTATACTTTCCAGATAATCGGCGGTACGCCCGCGTATACCGTTACAAGCGACAATCCGGCGGTATCGGTTACTCTCAGCGGTAAAAACGTTATTGCTAAAATCGTTAGTTACCCTCCAAAAGGCGGTACGAATGTAGCGAATATCAAGATAACCGATGCAAAAAGTGTTTCCGTAACCGCTACGCTTACTATTAGCATCTCGCCGCTGGCAGTATCTCCACCCTCGCAGACTGTGGTTAATCCGAAGATTGGCGATACGATGTCTTTTGCGATTACGGGCGGCGTGGGTCCGTACACCGTCACCAGCAGTAATACGACGGTGTTAACGGTCGCTCTTTCCGGCACTAACGGGATTACCGCGACAATTAAAGACGTACCGGTCAACGGCAGCGTTAACGTGACTATAACGGTGATTGACGCGCAGGGAACGACGGTAACGGTTCCCGTGACCATTACCACCGCCGCCACTTCACCGCTGATAGTGGTGCCTAACCCGTATTCGGTGACTAATCCTAACGTTGGCGACACGTTGTCTTTTACGATAAAAGGCGGAATGGGTCCGTATACTATCACCAGCAGTAATAAGACCGTATTGACGGTTGCTCCGGCTACTTTGGCCACCGCCGGTGCGTTTACCGCAACGATTTTGAGTTTACCGGCCAGTGGCAGCCTCATCGTGACAATCACCGTGATTGACGCACAGGGAACGACGGTAAACGTTCCCGTAACCATTACAGTTGCCGCTAATTCACAAATGACTGTGGTGCCAAACCCGTTTGCGGTAACTAATCCTAACGTTGGCGATACGATGACTTTTACGATAAAAGGCGGAACTGGCCCGTACACAATCACCAGCAGTAATAAAACTATGTTAACGGTTCCGGCTACTTTGGCCGCCGCTGGTCCGTTTACAGCAACAATTGCGAGTTTGCCGGCAAATGGCAGCAGTGTTACCATAAATATCATAGTGATTGATTCACTGGGAGCGACGGTAACGGTTCCCGTAACCATTACAATGTCAGCTAATTTACCGCTGTCGGTGGCTCCGCCCTCGGCGTCGCTGATAGACCCTCACGTTGGCGATACGTTGCCTTTTGTGATAATAGGCGGAACGGGTCCATACACTATCACCAGCAGTAATAAGGCCGTGTTAGCGGTTCCCGTGGTTCCTCAAGCCGCCGCCGGTCCGTTTACCGCAACAATCGTGAGTTTGCCGGCTAACGTCCTCAGCATGACCGTGACTATCACAGTGATTGACGCACTAGGAGCTTCGGTAACGGTTCAAGTAAGCATTACGCTTTCCGGGAATTCGGCACTATCGGTGGCACCGACTACTGCAACATTAACCGACCCTAATCTTAACGATCAGTTGATTTTCAGTGTCAAAGGCGGTACTGCTCCGTATATCATTACCAGCGATACTCCAAAGGTGTTGACGGTTGTTCCGAATCCGCTTCCTGCTGCCGGTAATATTACTGCTACGGTAGTTAGTGTGCCGGTTTCAGACACCGTTACAGTGCATATCACGATAGTCGACGCAACAAATGCGACGATACAGGCTACCGTAAATCTAGTTCGTTCACCTTTGACGATTACACCAAAAACGTTGTCAGTATCTTCTGGTGGATGGAATGCTATTGGTGCCAGTAATGTCTTTACATTCTTTATTTCTGGAGGTTCGCCGCCCTATACCAATATAGGGCCTAATGGGCAGCCTGCAATCAGCCATCCACAGTATGTGACGGCTGCGATAGCAGGAGGTAACATCCTTACTGTGACAAAAACCGGCATGATACCTCCGGCCGGTACAACTATAATAATTACCGTATATGACTCCACGGGAAATGCTACGAATAGCGCTACAGCTACAATTAGTGTGGTTCCATAACTATAAGTGATATTACGTCGTCAATCCCGAAGGGGAAAAGATTTCCCCTTCGGGTGTTTGGCGTAGGAATGTACCCCTAACGGAAAATAGAGTAGTTCCAATGGATAAATTGATGCTGGATAAATCGATGAAAGTAAACTAAGCCGGAGGTTTTGAAATGAGGAAATTGCTGTGGACTTTTTTAATACTCACAATGTCTCTTGCACTTGCGTGCGGTAGAGATGGGCAAATGAGCCAATCCAGCGAAGGCTCAAATAGTGGTACCGTCCAAAAGGCCGGTTCCGTGAAAAGCTATACCGGTACGATAACGCGCGGCAGTAACATAAGTAACGCCAATAGCACGGAAACGAAGGCTGGTTCTTATCAGGAGGGAGAAGTGCTCGTTAAGTTCAAAACGGGTACGCCCGCGGCGAAATCAGCGGCTATTCATAAAAGTATAGGAGCGCGAGAATCAGTCAGGTACAACGTCGTCGACAATCTTGTGCTGGTAAAATTACCGGAGGGTATGAGCGTACCGGACGGAGTTGCAAGCTACTCTCAGAACCCGGACGTCCAGTATGCCGAGCCAAACTACCTGGTAAAGGGACTGGATGTATTCCCAAACGATCCCTTCTTTACCAATCAGTACGCTCTTTATAACAACGGCACATACAAAAACGGTACCGCCGGGGCCGATATCAAAGCCTACAAGGCATGGGATGTAAGTGCGGGCAGCAGGGCGGTTATCGTGGCTGTCCTGGACACCGGTGCCGATTATAACCACCCTGACCTGGGCCCGAATATCTGGGTTGGCAGGGGTTGGAACTTCGTAGGCACCGAGCATCAGAATCCAACGGCGAGTAACGATCCGATGGATACCGAAGGGCATGGAACCCACGTCTCAGGCACTATAGGAGCCGTAGGCAACAACAATATCGGCGTGGCGGGAGTTAACTGGCTGGTGACTATCATGCCGGTTAAGGTGCTGAACTCCGATCTGGCTACCACCGTAGCGGCCGTCATATCAGGTATTCAGTATGCCGTTACCAATGGGGCCAAAGTTATGAATATGAGCTTTGGCTGGAAGACTCAATCGCAGTCTATCTATGACGCACTTTCAAGCGCAAGGACCAGTGGAATTTTAGTCGTCGCCGCCGCCGGCAACGGTGGCAGCACCGACGGCATTTACTGTAACGGCAGCCTTCAAAACGACAATGACCTCTCCCCATGCTACCCGGCCAGCTATAACCTCGATAATATTATCTCAGTTGCCGCATCCGATCAAAAAGACATGCTGGCAAGCTTTTCGAACTACGGCGTTGTAAGCGTAGACGTGGCTGCCCCGGGTGTAGACATCTGCAGCACGATTTCGGGTTATAGCGGAGGCACGCTGTACGATTGTAATTACAGCGGCACCTCGATGGCCTCGCCGCACGTGGCCGGCCTGGCGGCACTCTTGTGGTCATACTACACGAACTTTACGTATTCGCAGATCAGGCAGATGATTTTAACGTACGTCGACCTATTACCTTCACCGTATAATACTATGATTTCCACGGGAGGCAGAATAAACGCCTGGCGGGCCATGTCATCCCTGTGGGCGCCATCTAACCTGCAGGTTACGAATAACACCGCTGGAAGCGTTACCATCACATGGCAGGACAGGGCTACCGACGAAACTTTTTATGACGTTTACAGGAAGTCGGGTTCGGGTGATTATGCAATTTACACGACACTTCCCGCTAACAGCCAGACAATGATGGATGCGGCAACGGTAGCGGGTACGTCGTACACTTACAAGCTGAAGGTTAGAAACACTATTGGTTCCTCTCCGGATTCGACGGAAGTACCGGTTTTGGCAGCGGCGCCAACACCAACACCGACGCCCTCACAAAGCAGTGGCGGAGGTGGCGGAGGATGCTCGATTGCCCGTACCGGTTCTAACGATCACACGTCTATGCCAGTCCGGGCGGACGTGGCAGTTATGCTGATACCCGTGGCAGTGCTCATCGTTATGAGAAAGCGGAAGCGGAGGTAACATAAATACCGGCCCGAAATGCCGGATGATATAGCCGGTATAGTATAAATTCAGCGATTAGCGATTCAAGCTTGCGAAGAGGCCCGTATGTAAACCGGGCCTCTTTGTCGTAATCGGAGCAATACATAAAATGGCTACATCTCAATATAACCCGGGTTAAAGAGGATAATATCGTGGATATCATAAGAATCATGACCTCCGGAGAGTCGCACGGCCGGGCTCTCACGGGAATTATAGACGGAATTCCTTCCAATATGCCCCTTGCGGCTGACTATATCGACGCCGAGCTGCGAAGGCGCCAACAGGGATATGGCCGTGGCGCAAGGATGAAGATAGAACGGGACAAAGCGGAGATACTCTCAGGTCTCAGGTGGGGTAAGACCCTTGGCAGTCCTATAGCTATAAATATAACCAACAGGGACTGGGCGAACTGGGAAAAGGGCATGTCGGCCCTCCCGGAGGACGAAGGCTCCATATCACCCGTAACGAAGGCGAGGCCCGGGCACGCCGACCTCAGTGGAGCCATCAAGTACGGATTCAGGGATTTAAGGAACGTTTTGGAGCGCTCATCCGCCAGGGAGACCGCAGTCAGGGTGGCACTGGGAGCCGTGTGCAAGGCGTTGCTTGGAGAGTTTGGTGTGGTCATCGGGAGCTACGTTACCCGGATAGGCAGAGCCGGCGTGAGGCTTTACGACGAGGTGTTAAATGGCGGAGAACTTGTAGGAAACGCCGGCGGTTATCTTTTAGGTCTTCACGGTAGTGCCGAAAATTCCCTCGTAAGGTGTCCCGACAAGGATGCATCTCAGCATATGATTGAAGAGATTGACGCGGCGAAAGAGCGTGGAGACACTCTGGGAGGCATATTCGAGGTATTTTCACTGAACCTCCCCGTTGGGCTTGGAAGCCACACCAGTTGGGACAAACGTCTCGAAGGGCGGTTAAGCCAGTCCGTTATGGGCATACAGGCAGTAAAAGGCGTAGAAATCGGTATAGGCTTCGAAGCGGGTGCCTTATACGGTTCAGAACTTATGGACGAGATTTTTTACGACGCGAGAAATGGTTTTTATCGAAAAACCAACAGGGCAGGCGGCATAGAAGGCGGCATGACAAACGGAATGCCCCTGATACTTCGGGCGGCCATGAAGCCGATTCCCACTCTCAGAAAGCCACTGACTTCGGTGGACATTGTTACGAAGGAACCCTTCGAGGCTCAGTACGAGCGCTCCGACGTGTGCGCGGTGCCGGCATGTTGCGTCATAGCCGAATCAGTGGTAGCCATAGTGATAGCCGACGCTTTCAGGGCAAAGTTTGGAGGGGACAGCTTGAACGAAATGAAAAACAATTACGAAAATTACATAAAATATACGAAAGAATTCTAATAAAGGTGGTATTCTCTTGAAAAACATCGTATTAACCGGGTTTATGGGAACGGGCAAGACGACGGTTGGAAAACTCCTGGCCGACTCTTTGGGTATGGCGCTGGTCGATATCGACGGCGAAATAGAGAAAGATGCCGGAATGACGATTAACGACATATTTTCCAAATATGGCGAATCCGGGTTTCGTGAAATGGAGACCGGCTTAGCTAAAAAATTCTCCTCTTCCAGGGGTATGGTTATTTCAACGGGCGGCGGTATCGTGTTGAGGGATGAAAACATGGCGTACCTCGGCAATAACGGCATAATCGTATGTCTCATGGCGACCCCGGAGACAATACTTGCCCGTCTGGAAGGTAAAGGCGACCGGCCACTTCTGAAAGTACCGGATCCGATGGCTAAAATAAAGGAACTCCTTGAATTCAGGAGAACCTTTTACGAAAAGGCGGATCTTTTAGTCGATACGGACGGCAGGGAACCCCGGGAGGTGGCAAAAGAGATTATGCAGGCAATCAAACAACGTATCGTTGCCGATATGGTGAATGTTTCCTTGGGTGAACGTTCTTATTCGATATACATCGGAGGCGGTATACTATCTGCCGTTGGCGATAGGTTAAGGGATCTGCGGTTTGCCGATAAAGTAGCGGTCGTAAGCAATCCAACCGTGTTCGCTCTTTATGGGGAGCGGTTGATGGGCGCGCTGAGGGAATCGGGTTTTCAGGTCTCCCGCGTGCTCCTGCCGGACGGGGAGGAGTATAAAGACCAGCAGTGGTCTGGTTATCTATTGACCGAGCTTCTGAAAATGGGCCTCGACAGGAAGTCGGCCCTCGTTGCTTTAGGGGGCGGTGTAATAGGCGATATTACCGGTTTTGCCGCATCCGTCTACATGAGAGGTATCGCATACACCCAGGTGCCTACGACACTCCTGTCACAGGTGGATAGTTCCGTGGGGGGAAAGACCGGTGTAAACCACCCTCTTGGCAAGAATATGATAGGGACGTTCTATCAGCCCGCACTGGTGCTGATAGACGTAGACACTCTCAGGACGCTTCCAGAGCTGGAAATACGAGCCGGAATGGCAGAGGTGATAAAGTATGGCATCATAAAGGACAGCGAGTTCTTCGAGTACCTTGAATCAAGCTCGGAGCGGATACTGGCTCTCGACGAAGAAGCGTTGATCAGTGTGATAAAGCGCTGTTGCCAGATAAAGGCCGAGGTAGTGTCGAAAGACGAGCGAGAATCCGGCCTGCGTGCCATACTCAATTTTGGCCATACAGTGGGCCATGCTTTAGAGACCGCTACAGGATACAGACGCTACCTTCACGGCGAGGCGGTCGCCATAGGTATGTACGTGGCGTCGGGGTTATCGATAAAGCACACAGGGTTCGATAGAACGAGTCTCGATAGAGTAAAAGCTATTTTAGAGAAATATCGTTTGCCATGGGAGTTGCCCCCGGACGTTAGCCTGAAACTTATAACGGAGGCGATGTATCACGATAAGAAGACAGTTTCCGGAACACTTAAGTTCGTTTTAGCGGAGCGTATAGGCAGCGTGAAGATAGTTGACATCAGTATGGGAGAGGTCTCGGCAGATCTATATGTGTAGATGATATGTTATAATAGTCGCGATGGTTATAAACCCTCTGTATGAAACATATATTTGCGGCCGGAGGTGCGCGGATTATGGTCAAATGTGCGCCAAATGTTTGTTTATCTGCCACACGGATACACTTGCCTGACTGTACGTTAACCGGGTGAAAGGTTTATGATAAGCGAAGATCTGGAAGAAAAGATAAAGACAATCAAAAACAAGGTATCCTTCGTAGACAATCTCCGTAAGATGCTTAAAGACCGTGTAGAGAGCAACATAACCTCTCTGTTTGAGACGAACGTCGTTTTGCAGCAGCGCGTGTACCAAAAGACCAACGACCTTGACATGGCCAACAAGAAACTTCGGGAGGAGATAGCCAACAGGCAGATGGCCGAGGATGCCCTGCTCCTGAGCGAAAACAGGTACAAGCGCCTCGTCGGAGCCATAACCGACTATATTTATACCGTAGAGGTAAAGAGTGGCCGTGCCGTCTCGACAAAACATAGTCCGGGGTGTGTTGCCGTTACCGGATATACCTCGGAGGAATACGCAAGCGATATCTACCTCTGGTACAGGATGATACACGAGGCTGACAGGGAAACGGTCATGGGGCTTGCAGGCCGGGTTTTGGCGGGAGAGGCGGTACCTTCCATCGAACATCGCCTCATACACAAGGACGGCTCTATACGCTGGGTGAGAAACACAATCGTGCCGCGCCACGACGTAAGTGGAAGCCTCATAGCTTATGATGGCCTTATATCGGACATTACCGAGCGAAAACTGGCGGAGGAGGCTCTCAGGCACAGCGAGAACCGTTACCGCCACCTGCTCGGTGCCATGACCGACTATATATACACGTTCGACGTAAAGTCCGGCACGGTAATGTCCACCTCACACGGCCCCGGCTGCGTAGCCGTTACCGGTTACACAACGGAGGACTACAACGCCGACAAGTTCCTGTGGTACAGGATGATTCACTCCGACGACAGGCAAGCCGTAACGGCCCTTACCAACAAGGTATTGACGGGTGAGCCGGTAAACTCGATAGAGCATCGCATAATACACAAAGACGGCTCTCTGCGGTGGATAAGAAACACTCCGGTACCGCGCCACGACGGCGAGGGAAAGCTCATCGGCTGTGACGGCCTGATAACCGACATCACCGGGCGTAAGCTTGCCGAAGAAGAGCTCAGAAAGAGTAAAGAGCAACTCCAGGATTTCTTCGACAACGCCTCCGACATGATACACATCGTAGGGCCGGACGGCCGCTTCCGGTACGTCAACCGCGCATGGCGGGAAACTCTGGGTTACTCTCAACGGGAGGTCGCAGAGCTATCAATCGACGCCGTCATACACCCCAACCACAGGGAATCAGCCATCGAGATATTTAACGGTATATTGACGGGGTCTGCGGCGAGCAAGATAGAGACCGTCTTTGTCACCAGGCATGGAAAGCCCATCGTGGTGCTTGGCAGTGTAAACTGCAGTTTCGAAGACGGCAGCCCGTCCGCCACAAGAGGCATATTCCACGACATTACCGAAATAAGAAAGGCCGAAGAGGCACTCAAGAAATACAACGACGAACTCGAAATAAGGGTTAAGGAAAGAACCGCCCAGTTATTCGACGCCAAAACTTACCTTGAGAGTGTCTTGTCCTCTCTTACCGACGCACTCATAGTGGTAAACTCGGTCTATGCCATACAGACGGCCAACCACTCCGCCTGTGCCCTTCTTGGCTATACCGAAGACACGCTGGTTGGCATGGACGTAGAGAACATATTCGAGGAAAGCATAGCCGAAGTAATATATGGGGCGCAAAGACAGGGCATAGCCAAAGACATCTTCATGACGATGAAAACGAAAGAAGGTGTAAACATACCCGTACTGGTAAACATGTCGAGGTTAGGGAAAAAGAGCAAGGAGACTATAATAGTGGCCCACGACATGAGGGAGATTAAAAAATTCGAGGAAGAGGCCCAGAAGATACAGCTCAAGATGCTGACGTCATCGAAGATGGCCACCCTTGGCGAAATAGCCACCGGCATAGCCCACGAGATAAACCAGCCCCTCACGTACATAAGCAGTTTCATACAGGGCCTTATACTGGACATAAAGAGAGGATCGGCAATAGAGCCCGAAGAGTTAAAGAAAGAAGCCTCGGTGTCTTACAAGCAAGTAGGCAGGATAGTGGACATCATCCAGCACCTGCGTACGTTTGGCCGCAGAGACGACATAGAGATGGAGTACCTGGGCATGGAAACGGTACTGCACAATGCCCTCCTGCTCATGGGAGCGCGCATCCGGCTGCACAACATCAACCTTGTGCTGAAGATAGAGAGGGCGCTGCCCACCGTTATCGGATCGGCCAACCAGCTTGAGCAGGTATTCATAAACCTGATGCAAAACACCATGGACGCCTTTGCGCGTGACGAGAAAAACGCCGAAATATGCGTCGAAATGAGTTGCTCCGAAGACAAGAAATTCATAGTTATACGGTTTTCGGACAACGGCATGGGTATAGCCGGGGAGAATCTCGAAAAGATTTTTGAGCCGTTCTTTACAACGAAAGAGGTTGGCAAAGGCACGGGCTTAGGCCTATCGATTGTCTATGGCATAATAAGCGAGCACAACGGCACGATAACGTGTGAATCGAAAGCCAATAAAGGTACTACCTTTACGATAAAAATACCTGTAGGAGAAAACAAGGACATTGACTAATCATAAGATCCTGATATTAGACGACGAACAAGTCGTCATAGACGCCATAAAGAAGCACCTCAAAGAGTATGGACATAAACTTTTCTCGGCAAAAAACGGCAAAGACGGCCTTAAACTATACTACGAGGTATCCCCTATACTCATCATACTGGACCTGAAGATGCCGGTCATGGACGGGGTGGAGTTTCTCGAGCACATAAAGCTCACCCCCGCCGACCCCTGTACGGTGATAGTGCTGACGGGACACGGCACGGACGAGGACATGGAAAGGTGTTTCGATTTGGGCGTAAGTTCCTTTCTGCACAAACCATTCAGCCTCTACGAGCTCAAGGGCATGGTAAAACATTCCATAGCACTCAAGCAGGTGGAAGGTAATCTGAAAACGGAACTCGCCGAAAGAACAAAGATGGAGGAAGAGCTGTGGAAATACAGGTACCTCCTCGAAGAGATTGTGGACAAGCGCACCTCCGAACTCAAACACATGAACGAAGTACTCCAGAAAGAGGTAACCGAGCGTATAAGTGCCGAAGAAAAACTAAAACATTCCCTTGGCGAAAAGGAAGTACTCCTTAGAGAAATTCATCACAGGGTGAAGAACAACCTCCAGATAGTGTCCAGCCTCCTGGATCTTCAGACGAAGTACATAAAAGAGCCAGCTACCCTCGAAATGTTCAGGGACAGCCAGAGCCGCCTTAAGACCATGGCCCTCATACACGAAAAACTTTACCAGTCCGACGACATGGCCCGGATAGACTTCTCGAAATACATCGTAAACCTCCTCAACCACATATACCATTCCTATTGCCTCAACGTAGGAGCCATATCGATGGAAACACAGATAGACGAAGTATTCATAGGAGTAGACACGGCCATACCATGCGGGCTAATCATAAACGAGCTCGTGTCGAATTCATTCAAACACGCCTTCAAAAACGAGGGCAAAGGCACGGTAGGCATAAAACTGAAGGAAATCGCCGACGGTAAATTCAAGCTTAGCATCTCGGACGACGGTATAGGGTTTCCGGAGAGCGTGGACATAACGAAGGCTCAATCCCTGGGTCTCAGGCTTGTAAACGCCCTCGTTGTCGATCAACTGGAGGGGACATTGGAGTTCTCGGGCCATAGCGGGGCACGCTTCGATATAACATTTGGGGAGATAAAATACGTTAAAAGAGGATAATCACTATGATCGGTACGGATAACCAGGAAAAGGCCAGGGTGCTAGTTGTGGAAGACGAAAGTATCGTGGCCATGAGTATCCAGGATAGACTGAAGGAGCTTGGCTATACCGTGGCAGACGTGGTCTCTACCGGTGAGGAAGCGATAAAGAAGGCGGAGCTGCTGAGACCACATCTTGTTTTGATGGACATAGTGCTGAAAGGTGAGATGGACGGCGTAGAGGCTGCCGGTTACATCAGGTCGAACCTTGACATACCGGTGGTGTACCTGTCGGCCTACTCCGACGACGACACTCTGGCCAGGGCCAAGGTGACGGAACCCTACGGCTATATATTAAAACCCTTCGAACAGAGAGAATTGTATATAAACATAGAGATAGCGCTATATAAGCACCGTATGGAAAGGCGCCTGCGCGAAAGCGAGCAATGGCTCCTGGGGGCGCTAAAACTGATGGGTTGCGCAGTGATAACCACGGACGTAGACGGCATGGTAACTTTCATGAATCCGGGAGCCGCCCAAATAACCGGATGGACAGACGTCGAGGCCATTCAGGAGGACGTCGGCAACGTTTTCAGTATACCGAATGCCCACCCCGTGCAAAAAGTACTGGAAGAGGGCATCTTGATAAGCAAAAACTGCACGCTGACCAGGAAAGATAAAAAACACGTTTCGATAGACTTCAGTGCCGTAGCCATAACGGATGAAAACCGAAAGAACATCGGCGTCGTCATAGCCATACACAAAGCCGGACATTGACGGGAAACTTAAAGGTTATCGAATTTATTTTATTTTTGTAAAAAAATGCTAAAGTATCGTAAGGAATCTGCCGATATAAGAAATGACAGTTAAAATAAAAGGGGGTGACAAGATATGGCACATATTGATGCAACAAGATTGGCACAAACAAATGCAACGGCAGGAGTCGGGCAGACACTGCGGAAAAACACCGCTCCAACAGGGGCAACCGGAGCACCGGCAGGTAACAGGGATAATGAGGCCGTAAAAACGCACATCTCTGCCGAGGCGAAGGCGGCAGCATTGCGTGCTAACAATACGCATACGGCCAACACGGGGGGAAATACGACGGTTAATAAACCCGCGCAGACAGCGACGAATGCGCCGACTAAGGAATACAACAAGCTCCAGGAGGCGATAGGTAAAAGCGGCGGCTAATGAAAAGACGGCTGTTAAGCCAGCCTAAACGACAGCGGTTGCGAAAGCTCCCGGGAAAGTAGCCGGAAATTTCCTGAAGTCGGGTTAATGGCACCCGTGGTGAAGAGTATCGATGCCTCTATAGAACCGGTATTGGCGTTAACGGGTTATAAGCGGGTTAGAAACTAACTGTCTTTTTAGTTTAAAAGTACCGTTTATATTTCCGTTGCCCGTTAGAGCGGGTTTTATAATGGAAGGTGTAAGCGGTATGCCTTCGGAAAATGAAGCGAGCCGGAAAAGCGGTATATAATCGGTTTTCGGGATCGAGTAGGAAATAGCTGTTTTGCGGGCGGTACAGAGCATCTGTCCGACTGGATATGCTGGGGTTTTGGGCTATAATAGTTCAGACAAAAGCATAAGTCTGATGTAGAGAAGGCCTAAGATGAAAGGCCGAAGAGAGAAGTACTGCGATGTGATGTGAGGGAAGGATACTTATGGAGATCGGGAATACGGAAATAAATTATGTGTCTAGCTCTCAGCAAAGCGACGTGGGGATTGCCGGTGCCAACGTAAGCGGTGTTGCTACGGTTTCCGGCCAGACCACGGTTAAAGACACACCACAATTCCCCGACACGGTTACTATCTCGCCGCAGGCAGCTTCGGTGCAGGCAGCTAAAGCCGCGACCCCGGCACAGGGGAGCACAAAGGCGGCTGACACTTCCAACGGCGGTGCCGTAACCGGATCTGTATCCGGAAACGGTGCACAAAAAGCCAACGGTGTGTTAAAGCAAAATGCGTCAAAGCAAAACGCCTCAAAACAAAACGAGGTAAAACAAAAACAGGATGCTACGCAAAAAGGCCTCGCACAGGGTGTCAACAAAGCATATTTTGCCGTCGATGACAAACATAACGTCGTAATACGCATAGTAGACTCGCAAGGGAAAGTCGTGAAGCAAGTACCCCCGGAGGATTACCTTAAAATGGTAGATTCGATGAAACAAGCGGATAGTCATCTGTTCCATACAAAGGCATAACTCCGTAAAATCTCTCATTTCCCATCAACCCTCCGAAAAGATTTATAGTAGTATAATCTCCGGGGGTTCTGTTAGAATACTAGTAACCTATGGACAAAAACATGAAACCGGAAGCCGGAGCTCCGGACGTTGGAGCCCGGGAGCATATAAACGCCGGAGGGGATAAGATATACAGTATGATAGATGAAATCGGGGAGGGTGACCCTTTATGTACCGTTAATGACGATGTTAACCTTGACGACACGAATTTTTTGTCGGCAGTACTTGACACCATAGGTGCACTCGTCCTTGTCCTGGACATAGAGGGCCGTATAATAAGATTCAACCATGCCTGTGAGGACGTGTCCGGCTATCGTTTCGAAGAACTGAAAGGACAGTTTATCTGGGAGGCTCTGATTCGGGATGAAGACGTCGACGAAATCAGAGCGTATTTTCAAAACATCCTGAATGGTCAATACTCCCGGAATTACCAGAATGTTCTGATGTCGCGAAGTGGTGGACAACGCCTCATAAGCTGGACAAACACAACTCTTGACGACGGTTCAGGCAGAGTGGTTTTCGTGATAGCCACCGGCATAGACATTACAGAAAGAAAGCTAACGGAGCAGAGGCTCGAATACCTCGCCCACTTCGACTCACTAACCGACCTTCCTAACAGGACGCTCTTTTACGACAGGCTCAGCCACACCCTTGGCCAGTCACGCAGGTACAATCAGATGTTTGCGCTTCTTTTCATCGATCTGGACGGCTTTAAGTTCGTCAACGATACCCTGGGCCACGACATGGGAGACTTGCTTCTCAAAATGGCCGCAAAGACACTACCGGAATGCGTCAGGGAATCCGACACTGTCGCCCACGTTGGTGGCGACGAATTCGTCGTTATTTTACCAGTGATAAGCAAGGCCAGAGCAGCTTCCCTGGTATCTCAAAAAATAATAGAGGCCTTAGCCAAACCCTTCTACCTCGATGGCCACGAATGCTTCGTGGGTGCCAGCATAGGTATAAGCATATACCCGACCGATGGCGACGACGTGGACACTCTTCTTAAAAACTCGGACATCGCCATGTACCAGGCAAAAGACCAGGGTAGGAATAACTACCAGTTTTACAACTCCGACATGAACACCAGGGCTCTGAGGCGCTTAAAATTGGAGAACAACCTTAGAAAAGCCCTCGAAAAAAACGAGTTCACTCTCCACTATCAGCCAAAGGTCAACCTGATAAATGGAGAATTCACCGGCACGGAGGCTCTCGTCAGGTGGCAAAATCCCCACTATGGCCTTGTATCGCCGGTAGAGTTCATACCTCTGGCAGAGGAAACCGGCCTCATCATATCCATCGGCGAGTGGGTGCTTCGCACCGCCTGCTCACAGAGCGTAGCCTGGCAAAAACAAGGATATGGCATAATCACCGCAGTCAACCTCTCGGCACGACAGTTCAAGTCCTCCGGACTAATCTACACAATAGAATCGATACTGCAAGAGTCCGGCTTCAACCCTGAATACCTCGAACTGGAGTTAACGGAGAGCGTTGTTATGGAAGAAGCCGAAAACGCAATAAAAATACTTCGTCTCATAAAAAACATGGGCATTCACATCGCAATAGACGACTTCGGAATGGGATATTCCTCTCTGAGCTACCTCAAGCGTTTCCCTATAGACAGGCTCAAAATAGACAAATCCTTCGTACGGGACATAACCACCGACCCGGACGACGAGGCAATAGTCACGGCCATAATAGCCATGGCCCACAGCCTTAAACTGCACGTCACGGCCGAGGGAGTGGAGACTGTCGACCAGTTGGAATTCCTCAGAACCCTCAATTGTGACGAAGCACAAGGTTATCTCTTCAGCAGACCCGTAGAATTCGAATCTTTTAAAGAGCTGCTCTTCAAAAAACACTGAGTAACGCGTGCTCAACCGGTCAACCGACACCGCGGAAAAAATTGAAAGGGGATATCCGGATGGAAACGCAGAGCTAAGGAAATATAAGGCAGATCAAAGAAACATAAAACATACATAATGGTTACGCTGAAAAAAAATGATTTCTTACAAATGTATCGTCAAATCAGCCACTTCATGCCCCCGCTATCCGGCAGAGAGGATTACACGCACTCTCTGCCTGCTCTTTATACGATTATTTTGTGACGCTTTTGCCCGTTCTTTAGTTTTTCCCGTAATTTGCCGTTAGCTTCAGCTTACGGGGCACCCGAACTGTTTATATTGACTTGAGTGAGGTTTATCACGTAATGGCCGGTGCTGTCAGGGGTGAGAGAGGTTAAGGTGAATACTACATTAAGTGTCGTGTCGCCGGCTTTACACGACGTCATACCGACACCGGCATCCACCATTGGGATAGACATCACGATTCGGGTTACACCTTCGGTATCGGTACCGACCATAGCGCAGTTGCCCTGAAACAGATCACAAGTGACGCTTGAGTTGTTCACAGTAGCGCCGTTAATGTAAAAGTGAACTGCCGAGCCGGGTTGATAACAAGCCACACCGTTGGCACAATTGTCGGAGCCGGCATAGGAAAGCGTTACCGAATACGACGTTTTACCGTCGGCTGTTACTGCCGGAATAGTCAATACGTCGCCGACCGTCAATGTGGTGGAGCTATGCAAGTTTAGAAAAGCGCAATAATCGGGATAACTTGTCCCTTGCGCCGCTTGTGCGACGTTAATACTCACCAACAACTGCATGCATATAGCAACCGCTACCAAAAACAACATTTTTTTAGAATTAAGCATTTATGTATATCCTCCTTTGGCGTTTTATTATGTTATACACTATTTCTGAACATGTTTAGACTAACATATACCTGTTACGATTAACGATTAGTGCATACGTGCCTCCTTATATTTAATAAATTTAATATTTCTCTACTTCCGCTCGCTTAGTTAGTTAATCCTACTATCCACCATCGACAAACTTCGCATGGGTGAGTCTTTCCTACCGATTAAAGCGTCCGCTATTGTTCTTTAGCTTCTATAATACTATTACAGAATAACATATTGGACATAAAAAGTCAAATCAAAATATCTTTCATGTCAAAAAATTTTTCGGTCGAGCCAAAAAGGAAGTGGCGGTGTTTTGGACAAAGTGGATCGTGGCAATTCAAAAAACCACGGGAATTCTTCTGCAGGGGCCGTCCGATGTCTAAATCTACGGTATACAGGCAACGGCAGCCAACTGCTTGACTGATCTTCCAATGGTGTTATAGAATAAAACATCGAAGAAATAACACCATAAAGTCAGGGAGAGCCCGGGTTTAAATATCTTGTGAAAAAATCAGCGAGCCAGAAATATTGTAACAATACCGGTGGCGGGTTTAAAATAGCAGGGGATCTCGATCCATCTCACGACTTGACGGCAGTGGGTGGCGTTTCTGCCTTCGCAAGGAGCATCGGTAGTCTTTTCGAAGAAATTCGTCCGAAAAGGCTCATAGAAACCGGGACATACCTGGGTATGGGTACTACCGCGATCATAGCATCGGCGCTTAAGGAACTCGTCCGGGCCGGGCACGTTGCCGACCCTATATTTTATTCGATAGAAGTGAATCCCCAAAACTACGAGAGAGCCAGGGAAAACCTGAAAGCATCGGGTCTTATCGACTACGTAAAGCCTCTCCTGGGGTTATCCGTACCGAGGGATATTTTGCCGTCCATCGAAGAGATAGAGCGATTATTTGTAAAAAACATCTGCGATTCAGGTGACGGTGTGCCTGAGATCTGCGAAAATAACGAGCCCGGCCATAAAGATATTGCCCATAACGATATTGGCCATAAAGATATTGCCCATGCCGGTATTTTCGTAGATCACAGGGAAGACGAGCGTGCATCCCTCTATTATGGGGAAACCAACTTTCCCGATACCGGAGACGACCTTCTCGGCAAGTGTCTGGCAGATTTCGATTACAGACCGGACTTCGTACTTCTGGACAGTGCAGGCCACCTGGGATACGTAGAGTTCACTTACCTCGTAAGCAGGCTTAGGGGCGATTGCTACGTAGCCCTTGACGACGTTTACCACGTCAAGCACTACGGGAGCCTGATTAAGCTAAAACAAGACGGGCGATTTACAATACTGGTAGAATCCAGGGAAAAGTTCGGCTTTTGCATAGCCAGATTTTCTCCCGGGTTTTCCTCATAAGCGGCCTGAAACCCACGGTATTGGCTCACAAAAAAGGTTAGAACCGGAAATATTTGTAATGCTCGAATTCAGATGAAATTACACGTAGCATTTACCGGACTTGGCGCCGGAAACATCGGCGATGAAGCGATGATGCAGGGATTCCTGTCACTCTTTTGCCTGCCGCAGGGTACCACCGTGGAGGTTTGGGATACGGCACAACCGGTGCTGAGTCAATTCCCCTCTACCATAAGCTTTGTCGACTACAAAGACAACGCACGCTGCGACTACCTCTACAGATCGTCGGACATGGTGCTGGCCGTAGGTGCGACGATAGTGTCCGAGATGCTCTCACTTCAGTGGCCGCTAACGGTACTTGGCGAAAAATACGCCAAATGCCACGCCTGCGGCGTACCGGTGCACGCCATAGGCATAGGGGCGGACAGGCTGCGTAGTAGCGGGGCCTTAAAACTGTTCGACCGGGGATTTAAGCCATTTAAATCCTGGACCGTGCGCTCCGTAAGGAGCAGAGACAATCTCGTAATAGCCGGGGTCGACTCTGAGGCCATTACCGTGGCGGCGGACCTTGCATGGCTAACCCCTCTTACAGGCCTCGACACGGAATGGGCCGGCCGATACCTGCACTCACTCGGTATACTTCCCGGCATACCTATAATAGGCGTAAACGTGGTAAACGAAAAATGGAAAGACGACGCAGACTTGAAAAAACGCTTAGCCGGTGCACTCGAAGCCTTGTCAGCCTCCGGACGCCGGCAGGTAGCTTTCTTTTGTAACGAGACCAGGGAAGGACAAGACTACGACAAAGAAGCGGCCCTTTCAATCGCCAAACTTATGAAGCGCCGTCCCGTCATAGTCCCAAACACGTACTTCACACCCCTGGAAATGCTATCCCTTGTGGCATGTACCGCAGTAACTATCTCCTGGAGATACCACTTCACCCTTTTCAGCGCCCTGGCCGGGGTGATACCGGTAAGCGTCGAGAGGGGGGAGAAGATGGAAGAGCTGGTGGAAGACCTTGAAGGTATATCCCTTGGCAAACCCGGGGACGCAACCGAAGACGACATTATCGCTAAGGTGGAATTCGTCCATGAAAAACAGGCCGAGCTTAAAGAAAAGCAATCGGCAAACGTGGAATTGTTAAAAAAACGGAGCCTTTTTAACACCGTGTTCATCCGGGACACTCCGGGGGTGGCAAACACCTGCGACGACACCACTGCCTCACGGCGTGCAGGCAAGAAAAAGAGTTCGGGTAAGGCCGGAAACGGCATTCTCTGGATACGAACCGACTCCATTGGGGACAATATCCTGGCCTCCTCCATGCTTGGGCCCCTTAAGGAGCATTTCCCCGGCCGTGAGCTTACAGTCGTTTGCCGGAGCCAGGTTGCCGAACTGTACGCTCACTGCCCGTATATAGACGACATAATCGATTTCGACAAAAAGAGGGCCTACTGTGACCAAAATTACCTGGAGGAACTAATCGACCGGCTTTTGGAAAAGGAAGCCGGATGGGCACTCAACACCGTCTACTCCCGTGAGCCCATAACGGACCTCATAACTTTGGGGAGCAGTGCCAAAGAAACGATAGCCTTCTTTGGCGATCTGGCAAACGGCATGACCCCCGATCTCAGGCACAAAAACAATGCCCTTTACACGAAAATCATAAATGATGGCTGTGCCCAAAAAAGCGAGTTGAAAAGGCACGAGGAGTTCCTTCGTGCCATAGGCGTGCCCGCCGGATCGCTCTTGCCCCGCATGTGGCTTTCCGATGCAGACAGGGAGTTTGCCGAAACCTTCTTTGCCGAAAACGGCCTTGACTCTGCCCGCACCATTGCCCTGTTTCCTTTTGCCCGGCACTACCACAAGGAGTACCTCGGGTACGCGAGCGTTGCCGGGGGCCTGAAGGGCTACAAATGGCTGATAGTGGGCGGAGATGAGACGGCGCAGAGGTCTTCCCGGCTGGCCGGGGAGATAAGAAACGCCGGAGACACGGAAAAAGCAGGAGAGACGGGAAACGCCGGAGACACGGAAAATCCCGTAGAGACGGGAAACGCCATAGATTCAGGAAATACGGGAAACACGGGAAATAAGTGTGTAGAGCTCACCGGCAGGGCGACACTCCGGCAGAGTGCGGCGGCCATAGAAAAGTGCGCACTCTATCTTGGAGCGGATTCCGCCGGTGCGCACATGGCCTGCGCCCTGGGCGTGAAAAACGTGGTAATTCTCGGAGGTGGGCATTACGGCCGCTTTTTCCCTTATTCTCCCCTGACCACTGCGGTGAGCCTGCCACTTGATTGCTTTGGGTGCGACTGGCAGTGTATCCACAAAGAGCCATACTGCGTAAGCGGCATAGCTTCGGCAACGGTAGTGGATGCCGTAAACGGATCGCTGAAAGCCGGGGCTTCGCTTCCACGGATACACTTGCAGCCTCGCACCGCCTGGAGTGTCCCAAAAGGCGGGCCAAAGTGGACCCCTCCCGAAAGGCTTATCCTGCCGGTTACCGTCGAGTCCAACCTCGAAGGTGCTTGTACTCCCGAAGGCGGCATTGCACGTGATACACGGGTTGAGGTTGATCGGTACTCCGTAACAGCCATCGTCTATATCTGTAATTCGGAGGCTTTCATACGGGAATGTCTCGAAGACCTCGAAGCACAGACTATGGCGGAGAACATCGAGATTATTGTAGTAGACGCCGCTTCGACGCAGCGGGAAAGGGTTATTATAGAGGAGTTTCAAACGCGGTACCCCAATATCGTCTACGTGAGGCTGGGCACCGGAGTCGGCGTCTGCCGGGCCTGGAACATGGCCATAAAAATAGCCGGGGGTAAATGCCTGACGTTGTTTAGCACTAGCGACCGCCTGCGCAAAGATGCCTACGAAATACTCTATGGGGAACTCGAAGAAAACCCGGATGCCTACCTCGTATATGGCGACTCGTACCTGACGGATCAGCCTCGCGAGACGTTCTGTGAACATACCTGCGCGGGGATCTTCAAGTGGCACGACTATTCTTTCGAGGACCTTCTCGGCGACCGCCTGATAGGGCCGAACCCCATGTGGAGAAAATCCTTACACGATACGATCGGCTACTTTGACGAACGGTACGCGGCGTGCGGAGACCGGGAATTTTGGTTGCGCCTGGGACAAACGCATAAAATATTGCACGTTGCGCAGTTCACGGGTCTCCACCTGCTTACCCCAGAATCCCTATCCGACAAAGGGCAGGTATATGTAGAGGAAGATTACGAAATCAGGGCTCTCCACCAGAAACGCTACGTGGATGAGATGACAAAGGCCGTCAGGTTCGGTTCACTATATAATCGGCGCTCCCTATACGTATGGGGTGCGGGTGCCGGCGGCAGGAAAACCGTGGACATACTCGTTAAGTTAAACTTGCCGCTCGCCGGCTTCATAGACGTTAATCCAACCAAATGGAACTCCGAAGTAAACGGCCTTGCCGTATTACCGCCCTCCGTTATAGAAGAGCAATTAAGTGCGGACACCCGGCCCTTTGTGGTTATAGCCTCCATGTACCACAGGGAAATAAAGCCGGTGCTCATGAATCGTGGCTACAGGGAAAGAATCGACTTCTGGACAAATATCTACAATTTCCGGGGCCTCGCCTATTTATAACGGATGTTCCCCCTAAATTCAGACGGTTTATACCTATAACTCTGTGAGATGACTACATTTTATTTAGGGCAAATACAACCACTATACAAAAATAATTTTATTTTTAAGTTTTTTTCAATTTGTATCCTATCTGTAACCTGCCATGTGGTAGAATAAGATAGTTGAATATACATGGTATTATAGATCCTTATTACACAATGAATTATGCATTATATTGATGTGCGAAAGTTTAGTTAATAATTTAAAATTGCTTACTTTACCGAAAGGGAGGCAAATGGTAAAACCCAAAATGTCTTGGAGTGAGGGTAGCGGTATAAATCCGTAACCTATATGCGACCTACCTTGTGTTATAAGATTTTTAACGCCGGCATTTTTTAAATGTCATTATAAAAGTAGTATTTATTGCCGAATGTGCAATAAATTTTAAGGGTATTATGGAAGGATCTGTTAGCGTGAAAGAAGCTATGATTAAATTGTTGTTAAAAGAACCAATTGGAATGATTCTGGCTTGCAATATCCTTAAATCCCTGGATGAGGGATTGATTGACAAAAATCGATTGAAGGAATTTATGCAAAATGTTCTCGTAGCATTTACTGAAGAACGTGCTAAAGTGACTGAAGAACTCATTGTACAATTCGAAAAGGTTGCAATTGGTGTTTTGCCTAAAGAAGAAAACCGTCGTAAGACATTCCTCTTTGCTTGTGATGAACCACTCGATAGCATGAATGATAGTGATGAGTTCAGCACTATTACGAAAGTCGATACTTTAATTAAACATCTTGTTAAAGATACCGAAGTGAATGAAGGCCATGAGGCCAATTCAATTAATTCCGACCCATCCAATGTGCAACCTCTTAAAGACTTTATCGATAAACTTAATAAAAAACTTGAAGAAGGAACGGAAGATATATACAAGCCCGGCGCCCGTCTTGGTAATAATGACCATCGACCGTTTTTCTGGATTGCTCCAACCAAAAATATTGATGAGGCCTGTCGACAAAAATCGTTTTATAAACTTGGTGACGAGATTCGTGATCTCCTTGGTCTTATTCATTACGAAACGCTTGTTCCATTGGTAGAGATCCGTATTCCGGGAAGTAAATTACCTTCTTGTCAGCATCATCGTCCTACATTTGCCGATGCCGGAAGCCATCGGCGCTTTAAACAGCACCCGGAACATGCATCGGGAAATCCCGGTTGGGGCTGTACCGTGCATCTGAGGCTCTTTGCGGCAGGCGACGCCTCTATTGATGGAGCGCCGGAAAGGGTGGCCGAACGTGCGTTTATTAAAACTCTCGAAGTAAAACTACGATTTTGTGGCCTAACAATGATCAAACGTGGTGATTCGGAAAACGACGACGATATGGCTTTTGTTAAGCGCATCTATAACGGGGAAAATTTTTCCGCACTAAAGATAAAGAGAAGATTAAAAAAAAGATTATTGGAGTTATTTTGATGAAACCTGATGCCGTGCATGTCAAACCTCTGGAGCTGTACGACGATAAGCAGTTTGCCGTGTGGCTGCGAACCGGCTTTGAAGACATCCACCACAAAACCGCTCGTCTTAAAGCGTTTTCCCCTCTGCACTATTTTGTAGGACAGCTAGATGATTTAACCGATGAATTGAAGAACATTTATAATATGCTGAGCAGTAGTGCCCAGACGCAATTCCGTCTTGGTATCGCTATCGCCCTTTTAAATTTACCTTCTGAGTTTCGTTATGTACAAGTCGTCAGAGAGTTATTGCACCTTGCTGGGCGAGTTCACGCCGACGAAATTCTGAACTCGGCGGTTCAACAAGTAGGGAATGGATTTTTTGGTATGTCCGAACATGACGAGGGCCGTGAGATATTCGCTCTAACCTTAAATATCGTTGCAGGTTTGTCACCTGCTAAAGGTGTTGGAGACGCATTACGCAGGTTGGTAGCCAGCACCTTTTTCCGGTATAATTATTCTCCAATGGCGTTTATTGCCCTCTGCCGGGCTGAGCCTGAAGATTTCCCCGCGCACTTGACGCTACTTCGCAATTGCTTTACAAGATTGCATAGAGAGAACGGCACTACCAATGCTTATTTAACCGCCAACCAATTTGTTCATTACGTCGACCCTTCTGTTATCGCAAAAAACTTATGCCGCTGTTCTTTCTCCAGAAATTCCGATATCGATCCTTTTAAAGCCGACAATTGGCTCGTAAAAGAACTTTTTAGCGGCGATAAGTCACCACTGTCATTAGTTCGGAAAGACAAAAGTTATGCAATCGCCCGCAGTGGGCAGGAGCAGGGTATGCCACAATGGGAGATTAACATGGGAAACGTATCGAATTTTAACCTGAAGAAGCTATTAGACAATATCCTGGTCAATATTCAAAAAGTAGGTTCAAGATTTCGCAGATTTAATGAGTTGTTCAAGAAAAAAATTATTGGTCGATGAGGAGTATGCATATGCGTGGTAAATTAAAGGACAACTCTGGACAAAACGAATTCCAGGATATAAAGAGAGCAGCCGAACTTAGATTGAGGTTGGAGCCTTGGAGGTTCGACAAGGAATTTACCGACCAGGGAGGTAGAATCTATTATGCCGTCGATACCAATATAGTAAAGATGTTTACTAACCCTATTAGTTTGAAAAACTACGCTCGTTTCCTGACCGATGACGATCGTACATGCGAGATTTTGGCTTGGGCTTTGAGCCGCTTTATCTTCTTTCGGCTAACAGATAGTAGTCTTCCGCTTCTAATTATTCCTCCCCATCATAAGGAGCTTGAACGTGTTTTTAATGCGATAGCTCATGTTGCCCTGGCGGACAAAGGGAAATTTTATTCGGAAAATCTTAATTCGATAGTTTCCAAAATCAAACCGCATTTCGATAAATATAAGCGAACTAAAAACATGGAAGCCTTAATTTCCTCTCTTGAAAATGACACTATAGCTCTTGCTCTCTTTGCATATGGAGGAGGAAATGGCCCTACTGCAGAAATGACACGTATCACGGATTTATTAGAAAAAGGGCGCTTACTTCATATCGACCATTACTACGAGAGTAGTAGTGAAAAACCATGGACACTGCCGGTTTTGCCGGTTAATAATAATCAGAATGGATATGAAACTCTGTGTAATTATGTTAAAAGCTGGACGGAAAGATTTGGAAAGACTAAGGAACAGAAAATAACACCTGATAATGCATCGAACGACGCGAAAGTACTGGCCCATTTGGAATGGATCAATCGTGATTTAGGTGGAGATAAAAAGCGTTTGGTTTTGATTAGCGGCGATCAAGCCTTACACAAAACTGCCGGAGAGTATAAAATTGATGGCGAACAAACTTTTGCAGACCTCTACATTCGTGATCCGAGAGTGTTTATGGCCACGCCCGATTTTATTCTCTACAAGCGTGAAGGGAAAATAGTCGGTGATCTGATTGGTTGGCTTGACACGTTCTTTGCCAATTATCAGCCAGGTATCAGCAACAAACGTTTGCACGAGATATCGAAGCTTGGTGGTGTAGAAGGAAATAAGCTGGCTAAAGAATTTTTAAAGAAAAGTCCAGATTGTATTTCTAAACTGCGGGAGGACTGGCAAAAACACGTCTATTTGACTGCTATGGAATATGGCTTCAAGTCAACTGAAGATCAATTTAAAGACTTTCTAGAACATATAGAGGCCAAGGACGATGTGGACGAAGTGAAACGCGAAATCAATTCGATGATCTCGGAGGTTGTGATTAATTTGTGGAAATCCGCATCTTATACCGGATTATGGTCAATGGTCGAAGAACTTAATGATCTGCCAAATAAACCTAAATCCGCCGATCAATTGCCACTCAGAGGTATACCCGTTCTGCGTCTTCCCATTGTAAATAACATATTAGAAAAGCTTACCAGCACATTGCAGACTGAAGAGATCATTGGTAACAAAACTTCTTTTGAACAAATTACTTGTGAAGAGCAGAGTGGTTATGCCGCATTTTTGCTCCACGCTCTTGCTTTTGGTGCAAAGTGCCGCTGGAAGGTTAGCGTTACCTTATCGACCTTAGCATTACATATAGCAAAACATGAAGCACCCAACGACAAACTTTCAAAAGGCGTTGAGCCCATAACGGGAAATGAAGCCTGGTATTTACTTGCCTGGGCTACTCGCCATACGGCAAAGACTGCGTCGGAACTATCTGCAGTTAAGCAATACATGAAAAAAGCCATAAGTTGCAAAGCCAAAGCACTCAAAGCAATAGGCATAGACAGTGATGGATATGACATTCGCTACGAAAGCGAATTTGTTGCCATCCACATGACTTACCACCTTTTCAGGATTTTTAAAGGAGAGACGATTCCGGATGGTTTAGAGATACCACCTCTTTCCCAATGTCAGAGTAGAATCGTTGAACTTCTTGAGGAATTGGAGCTTGAGAATCTGGAAAAAGAATACATCCGCGTCATGTTAAAGAAGCAGTTGCTTACATATTTGTTCAGTATTTTGCTTCTCAGACAGTTCAAGGAAGATGAAACTGGCATGGAACGTGAGATACAAGACATACCCACAAAATGGTTTCCCGAATTTGAAATCATTATGGGTTCAAAAGAGCTTCGCACACAAACCTGCCTTACCAAGCCTATCTACGACGTTGCATGTTACTTTTATGGGACAGCAAAGAAAAAGCAGCAAAAACATGATTGCGCGGAAGATGTAAACAAGATATTGAATAAGGATAAAGTGAAGAGTTGCTACCTGATGCCCTACGACGAAGAGTTTTATGGCTTTCTTAGGGATATAGTAAATGACTATTGTAAACGTTGTAATTCATGATATAGCGCGTGGCCCTCTCACCCTTTAATTCCGGGGCCCCGTCCACGTCTCCACAATCGGCCTGAATCTGACTTCCGCATCATACACGTCAACGTCGGTACCATCTATCACCGCAAGGACTGTCTAAATGTGGCATTATACCGGGCACAAACATAAAAGTAACTAAAGAACAAGGGATGAGGAGGGGAAAGCCTTCCCCTCGCTTCGGCCGCAAAGGGCGCGTCCTTACGCTACCCCTTCTTGTAT
>JADFXJ010000136.1 GCA_015233615.1 Nitrospirota bacterium | reverse complement strand
CATGGAACTTATTGACAAGGCACTGCTCATGCCTGCACATAAAGGGCGGTGGACGTTGGAGGAACAATTAGCTTGAAGGAGCAACCGGCTTGAAAAAACAGTTTTCCGAACCATTTAACTCGGTACTCGAACTCGTTGGCAATACCCCGATGGTAAGGCTCAAAAGCGGCGAAAGCGCCGATGGCGGCGAAAGAGGCAAAGGCGCAGTTGGAGCATCGATATTTGGCAAGGTTGAGTTTTTTAACCCATGCAGTTCGATAAAAGACCGGATTTGCAAGGCAATGATAGAAGCGGCCGAGAGAGACGGCTTACTCAAGCCGGGAGATACTGTCATAGAGCCAACCTCCGGTAACACCGGCATAGGCCTTGCCTTCATATGTGCCGTCAAAGGTTACAGGCTCGTTCTCACCATGCCGGAGACTATGAGCGTGGAGCGCCGCAACATGCTTAAGGCTTTCGGCGCCGAACTTATACTCACCGAAGGGACGGATATGATTAAAGCCGTCGAAAAAGCCGACGCCATCGCCGGGGAAATGGGTTACTTTCAGCCTCAGCAATTCGGTAACCCGGCTAACCCTCAGGCCCACAGACTTACTACGGCGGAGGAGATCATAAGACAGGCAGGCACCGTGGATGCTTTCGTGGCCGGAGTAGGCACCGGAGGCACACTAACCGGAGTTGGCGAAGCGTTAAAAGCAAAATTTGGCGACAAGGTGCGAATCATTGCCGTGGAGCCGGATGGAAGCGCCGTTTTGTCCGGCAGGCCCAGGGGCCCGCACGGCATTCAGGGCATAGGGGCAGGCTTTGTCCCAAAGGTACTCAATGTCGATATAATCGATGAGATCATACAGGTGTCGGATCTTGACGCGTACGAATACGCCAGGCGTCTGATCAGGCATCAGGGCATTCTCTGCGGTATATCCTCCGGGGCCAATTACTTTGCCGCACTGCAGGTAGCCGCAAAACTTCCGTTAGGGCAAAAAGTTGTAACCGTGCTGCCGGATACCGCCGAAAGATACATCAGCACCAGTTTATTCGACGACGGGTCGGCAAAAGAACAGGAAGGTAAAGGATTTCATTAATATTGGATTCATAAATAAAGTAAATATATGAATATTGTAACTAATCATGTTAGTGTTAAAAGGCGGATGTTTCAATAGCAGAAATGCAGCAGAAATGCAGCAGAAATACAATAGATAATTGTCTTGAACTGTGATTAATAATGATTAAATGAAAACTATGATAAATAACAAATATCCGCTTTCCACATTATGAATCATATTAAATCAAGAAATCATTTAAATCACAGTTCAGACATCTGAGTAGTTACTGATTATTCATAAATATGGGATAATAAATATCGATGGACAACGGCATATATAACAGCGTAGACAGTATAGAAAACGCAGACAGTAAAGACATCGCAGAAAACATAGCTGACGGCATTCTTGACACTATCGGCGGTACCCCGATGCTTTGCCTGCACAAGATTACGAGGGACATTGCTCCGGGTGTCAAAATATACGCAAAACTCGAAATGTACAACCCGGGCCGCTCCGTAAAAGACAGAGCCGCCCTGAACATGATAAAAGAGGCGGAAAAGGCCGGAGTTCTCACCGGGGATAAAATCATTATGGATTCCACCTCTGGCAATACGGGTATAGCCTATTCCATGATTGGTGCAGCCTGCGGCTACAGGGTAAGAATCGTCATACCCAAAAACGCGAGCCCGGAAAGAAAAAAGATCATAGCCGGCTTTGGGGCCGAGATAGTCTACTCAAGCCAATTCGACGGCTCGGACGGCGCCATAAAACTGGCCAGAAAGCTTTATAGCGAAGCCCCCGAAATCTATTTCATGCCCGATCAGTACAACAACCCGGCCAACTGGAGGGCCCACTACCTAACCACCGGCCCCGAAATAGTCGCACAAACGAAGGGCGCCATAACCCATTTTATAGCGACCGTAGGCACGGGAGGCACAATAATGGGTACCGGCAAATACCTTAAACAATATAACGGCGACATAAAGGTTATAGCCATACAGCCGGACGACGCCATGCACGGCATCGAAGGGTTGAAGCACATGAAGAGTTCCATTGTTCCCGGTATCTATGACCTGGACTTTCCCGACGAGACCGTCTATGTAAACACCGATCACGCCTACGACATAGTCAAAGCCCTCGTGAAAGAGGAGGGACTTGCCGTAGGACATTCCTCAGGTGCGGCACTTGCCGGCGCCATCGAATACGCCGGACGGTTAAAGGAAGGCGTCATAGTGGCCATCTTCCCGGACGGGGGCGACAGGTACCTGAGCCACGTAATATGAGGTAAGAGGTAAACAGGATCTGTAACGGGATCTGCGAAATGAATATGCGGAAAAGATCATGAGAAAAAGCATAACGATAAACGGCGATACTTTAAAGAGGATTTACTCCCACGCCGTAGAATCCTATCCAAACGAGTGCTGCGGTATAATCACCGGGAAAACCGCAGACGCTGATGTGCAAGCCGGACAAAAAGCGCAAACCGGACACGTAGGTATGCAAGCCGGAAAAGAACAAGAGCAAACCGTGCACCCGTGCCGAAATATCCAGGATGAGCTCCATGCCTCGGATCCGGTTAAATACCCACGTACGGCCAGGGTTGCTTACGCCATGAACAGAGACGAGGCGGAGGAAATCTTCAAATCCGCTAAGAGAAGTGGAGAGTCCGTAGTCGCTTTTTACCATTCCCATCCGGAGCACGACGCCTACTTTTCCGAAGAGGACAAGGAAGCGCAAACCGTATTTGGAGAGCCGGAGTTCCCGGAGGCGCTTCAGGTAGTTATATCCGTGAAACTTGGCATGATAAACGGCATAAAATATTTCCGTTGGAACGGCTCATCCGGAGATTTCGAGGAAGCCGGGGATAGCACCGATGCTTAAGGATCGATTATCGTCTTAATAATTTATCGTCTTGATAATTCTTCATGGCTTTATTCCTCATCGTTTAAAAGTATGTTGTTTTGTACAAAGTAAATTTGTGCAATGTAATTAGAGTAGCTTATGGGAGTAGTTTTTATTAATCTGACTCCGATTAATTTTATAAAAAAGGAGGTTTTCAGTGGGTAAAAGCAAGAAGTTATTCAGCCTGGCAACGGTTTTGTTTACGATGATGCTGTTTTTTCTGCCGGTGGTACTTACGTCATACGGCAAGATCTATGCCGCTGCGCCTGACAACTATACGGCAAGAATGGTGATGAATACGTTTTCGATGGATTTTGTCCGCATGGGGAAAAAGACCAGGGTGGACAATCCCATGCTGAAAGGCATGATTACCATATCCATTCCCGAAGAGAGCAAGACGATCACGATATTCGAACCCGGTAAAACTTATTTCGAGCAGTCCTTCAATTACAAGGAAGGCAAGCCAACTCCTATCGATATCGACGTGGTTATGGAAAAAAGAAAGGCAGGCACCGATAGGGTGGATGGACATCCTACTACAAGGTACGAGGTTACGTACTACCACAAAAGTAATCCCGGTAAGAAGTACAATGCTACGATTTGGGAAGCTAACGATATAGGAGGTCTTATTATCCGTTACGAAATGTCCGGCGAGGAAACTAATGGGCCTGCGGGAAAGTCAAGACCCACGATGGAGCTGAAAGATATCAGGATTGGCGGGGCTAAAAGCGCGATGTTCGAAGTACCTCAGAGGTTTCGAAAGGCAAGTAGTATGCAGGAGCTTATGGGTGCGGGAGGTGGTTACTTTATGCCGCAAGGTGGGCGTAAATCAAAAGGCCACGGTCCGAATGACAGCCGGTCCAAAGGGGGGTCCGACAATGGCCTCGAGGTTCATTAGGTCAACCTTATTGCGGCAATTTGTGGAGATAATCGGCATGAACAATACAGGTGGCATTACATGAGCCACTACAGGTGAACAACGGGACAAATCGTTCGACAAGCTCTTACGGGTTAGCTCTGTGCATCTCTCTGGTAGTGCTAAGCCTTTTCAGAGTTTATTACGTATTGCACGGCCCCCTGGACCTGAGTGCCGACGAGGCTTTGTACTGGGATTGTACGAGGCGGCTGGAGTTAAGTTATTACTCCAAGGGGCCGCTCATCGTCTATCTCATGTATATTTCTACTTACCTTTTTGGGACGAGCGTTTTTGCCATCAGAGTAATGGCGGTAATCTTGTCATTTTTGAGCAGTGTTTTTTTATACAAACTCGTAGTCGATATGTATGGCACGCGTTGCGATATGCCAATCAGCCGGGAAATCAACACGCCAAACAACATGCCAATCGGTCGGGCAATCAACACATCAATCGGTTGCGTTTCTTATTTTCGTGATCCACGTTTCATAGCTTTTCTCAGTGCGATGTTGCTTCAAATAATCCCTCTTTTCGCAACGTATAGCATAGTTTTTACCATAGATTCCCCCTTTGTTTTTTTCTGGATCCTCTCCCTCTACCTCCTATGGAAGGCTATCGACGTCAAGGATAGGGTTATGCCTAAAGGCGGGATTAAGCCCAGAGGGGGAATAATACTTTGGGTTGCGCTTGGCGTGTCCGTAGGCCTGGGATTTCAGGCAAAGTATATAATGGCGTTTTTCTACGTCTGCGCTTTTTTGCTTTTTTTGGCAAAAGACAACCGAAAGTGGCTTAAAAACCCTAAACCATACCTTTCCTTCGTCATAAGCCTGGCGGTATTCAGCCCGGTAATAATATGGAACATGGAACACGGATGGGTTACGTTGAAACATACCGGAGGGCATGCCCACCTGGCTGATGGTCTGCGGGTTTCGTTGCAGAGTTTCGGTGAGTTCATAGGCTCTCAGGCGGGTGTAGTGACTCCGCTTTTGTTCGTATTAATACCCGTCGCATTGTTTGGGTTGATGCGACGTGAAAAAAGTCTGCAGAGCAGTTTCCTCTTCTATTTCTCCATTCCCGTGCTTGCCTTTTTCCTGCTTAAGAGCATACAGGGCAAGGTACAGGCCAATTGGGCGATGACCGGATACCTGACCGGAATCGTAGCCTTCGTGCGATATTATTTTTTTGCAGGGGCCGGCGAGAGCCCAAAGATAAAGGGAAAACACACCGGGAGGCTCGTATATGCGGCGGTGATAATCGCTTTAGCGGTCACTGTCATAAGCCACTACCCGTATGTCCTGGAACTTTCGCCCGGGGTTGACCCATCCGCAAAGCTGAGGGGGTGGAAAACACTGGGCGATAAGGTCACTTCCATTTACGATGAGCTTCGAACAAGGGGGCAGGTCTTCATCTTCTCAGACAAGTACCAGCTTACCGGTCTTCTTGCCTTTTACGTCAAAGACCATCCCATCACTTACTCCATAAACCTTGGCAGGAGAATGAACGAGTACGATATGTGGCCGGGCATAAACGACGTTTTCCACACTGTCGGACAAAACCCGGCCCACCCCGTACGGACCTTTGGCATATTCGTTACCGACGGCGATAGCGCCCTGTCGCCTATAGTAGCTTCCGCCTTTGACGGGTGCGACAAGCAGTTAGTAAATACCACCGAGCACGATAAGTTATTAAGACAAACTACAATCTTCATATGTTATAATTTTAAAGAGCTTCATGACAAAAGGGCAGAAACTTTTTGACTCATAGTTTAATCGAGGAGGGTGAAATGTACGTAGGTATAATTGGCTCCGGCTACGTAGGGCTGGTAACCGGGGCCTGCTTTGCAGAGTATGGCGTTATGGTGAGCTGCGTCGATATAGACGAAAATAAGATAGAGAAGCTCAACAGGTACGAAATACCCTTCTACGAGCCCGGGCTAAAAAGTCTGGTGGAGCGAAACGTTAAGGCGGGCCGCCTCAGGTTCAGCACAAATATAAAGGATACCGTGCGAAACTCACTTGTGCTGTTCATAGCCGTTGGCACTCCTCCGAATGATGACGGTTCGGCAAACCTGAACTACGTAAAAGAGGCCGCCGTCGAGATAGCTCATAACCTTGACGGCTACAAGGTTATCGTGACTAAGAGCACCGTGCCCGTAGGCACCGGTAAGATGCTCAGGGAAATCATACTCAACGAAAGCAACGGAAACGGTAAGTTCGATATAGTGTCTAATCCGGAATTCTTAAGAGAGGGCGCAGCCATAAAGGATTTTATGCACCCCGACCGGGTAGTTATAGGGGCCGAGAGTGACCAGGCATTGTCGATAATGAAAGACCTGTACCGCCCACTTTACCTCATAGAGACACCCTTTGTAATAACCAACATAGAGACGGCCGAATTGATCAAGTATGCTGCCAACTCGTTTCTTGCCACCAAGATATCCTTTATCAACGAAATGGCTAACCTGTGCGAATGCCTTAACGCCGACGTTCACGATGTAGCCCGCGGTATGGGGCTGGATGGGAGAATCGGAAAGAAGTTCCTTCACCCCGGTCCTGGATTCGGCGGCTCCTGTTTTCCCAAGGATACGAGGGCAATCCTATCCATAGCCGAACAATACGGAATGAAGATGAATGTCATCTCGGCAACTATCGAGGCTAACGAGCTGCAGAGAAGATTTATGCTCAAAAAAATACTGCAGCGCATGGAAGACGTCAACGGCAAGAGCATTGCCATACTGGGTCTTTCCTTTAAGCCTGATACCGATGACGTACGCGATGCTCCATCTTTATATCTGATTGGAGAGCTTCTGACTAAAGGGGCGAAGATAAGGGCATACGACCCGGAGGCGATGGAAAACGTAAAACGCCTGTATCCCGATATCTATTATGGCCACAACGCCTACGACGTTTTAGACGGTGCGGATGCAACTATAGTAATCACGGAATGGAACCAATTCAGGAATCTCGACGTGTACAACGTTAAAAGACTTATGCACGGGATAACGTTTTTTGACCTGAGAAACGTGTACGATCCGGTAAAGATGAGAAACGTAGGGTTCGATTATTACTCCGTCGGCAGGCTGTAACTCTTTGTACTCTTAATAAGGTTATGGCTATCGTAAAAAGTTTGTACCTGGTATTAGAGATTTATAAGCAGCCCGGCTGGTATCAGGAGTCCGGAATAAGTTGTGTACCGTTGTAAAGGAAAACAAATCGATGCAAGGATTTATTGACACCGGCGAGGAATGGCTGTGCTCTCTTAATAGGTTTCGCAACCGGATGAAGGAAATAAGGGAAGTCACTTTCATGCAAATGGGCGTAAGAAGGGATGAATCGGCAGGTCCAGGTCCCCAACTTCGTAAACAGAGCCGAAGCTTCCTTGAAGGATCTACCGATAAAATGCACTAATTTTGCGAAACCATCGAGCATGGTATTAACCTGATTTTAAGAAGTGAGTACAAGGATAAGTCAACATAAGGGAATATTAACATTTGTACGGTATATCCAGGATTTTGGGCAAAAAGACTGTCCCCAAAATATTATTACAAAATGTATCCAATCCGTAGCCTACTGCATGTTATAATTTTAGAGATAACGAGTATTATATATTGACGAACAATTGCTTAAATATGATGAAAACATCTGAATTAATAGAAAAAACAAGAGCTTATCTCATCAAAAACTACTTTTCGGACTCACGACCTTGGGTGGTAGCATTTTCGGGTGGAAAGGACTCGACTCTTGTATTACAGCTTGTTTACGAGATGGTGATGGATAATAAGGTCAAAGCATTCAAGCCTGTTTACGTTATCATGTCGGATACTTGTGTTGAACCTCCAAACATCGCTTACTACATAGAGAGCACGTTGGATCGGATTAAATCTCATGCCGGAAAAGAAGGTCTCCCATTTAACGTGGAGGTTGTAACGCCTGCTGTGGAGGAGAGGTTTTGGGCAAAACTGATAGGAAAAGGTTATCCATCGCCGACCCGATGGTTCCGGTGGTGTACAAGCAACATGAAGATACGTCCATCGCGTCGCGCCATTAAGAAAGTAACCGATAAATACGGAAGCGTACTCCTGCTTTTCGGAACTCGTTTGGATGAAAGCACTCAACGTCGCCACCGCATGGAAGGCCGTCTGTATAACGAGCGTGGTCTCAACCCTCACGATGACATTCCAAACGCCTTGATTGCAACGCCAATTGCCGACTGGTCCTCTGACGAGGTCTGGGAGTATCTCTTTAATAACAATCCGCCCCCATGGGGAGGCAGCCACGATACCATGTTGGATCTCTATAAAAAAGCTAGTGGCGGAGAATGTCCTATTGTGTTGAACCTGAACACGCCGTCCTGTGGAGGAAGCCGCTTTGGCTGTTGGGTGTGTACCGTTGTAAAGGAAGACAAGTCGATGCAAGGATTTATAGATACTGGCGAGGAATGGCTGCGCCCGCTTAATAAATTTCGCAACTGGCTAAAAGAAATACGGGAAGACACATCCATGAGAATGGGCGTAAGAAGGAATAAATCGACAGGTCCAGGCCCTTTTACTCCTGAAACGAGACAAAAGATCCTTGAACAGCTTTTGATAACCGAAATGGAAATGAACGCTCAGCTCATCTCTGACGAAGAAATTGCATATATTCAAAGAGTTTGGAGCGAAGATTTTGACCTGTCATATTCAGCCTACAGGATATCAGGTACTTATGGGAGGGAGATAAAAAACATGAGGTTGCCTACTACTTTAAGCTCTAAAGAACAGGAAATATTGGACGGACTGTTAAGTGAATTCGAAGTACAGCCAGATCTTATAGAAAAGCTTTTGCGACTGGTTACGGAGGATTATCCAACTTTGGATTTTTATGGCGCGAAGGCGGCTCTGGAAAGGGACATCAAGGACGCAATTGAGTTTGACGTAGTTCGTGATGAAATGGCAGAAAGCCACTCGAGCAAAGAAGCTGTTGAAAATGAAGCGGTTGAGGCAAAGTGATGGTATTCGACGAGATAATAATAGAAAACATGTTTTCCTATTATGGCAAGCAGGTTATTGATCTGCGTGGACATGGGCCACAAAAAAACATAACCATCATTTTTGGGCGAAATGGTTATGGAAAGACTAGCTTTCTTAATTGCGTCAAGCTGCTATTCGGTGGTGTGTCGGAAGAGATGCGAAGCTCAGTAATGAGAGGTTCCAAGTTAAACAAAAAAGAGTATATAATGGGTATTACTGACGTTTGGATGGGTATTATTAATAGGCAAGCACTAAAGAATGGTGAAAGAATTTGTAGCGTGCAGGCCTCATGGAGAGAGGGAGAGAAAAACGTAGACGTCAAACGTGAGTGGACTCTTGATGGGGAATCCTTTCAGGAGAAACTTATCGTGAAAGGTGACGGTGTATTTTTTGATGGAACCGAATCTAACGATGAAAGAGAAGCTTTTCTCGATCGGATATTACCTCGTGCTTTTTTACCCTTCTTTTTTTTTGACGGCGAACAAATTCAGGTTTTGGCTGAGTCCAATAGATCACAGATCATGCAGCAGATAGAACGACTTCTAAACATTAAGCATATTGACACATTGACAGAATATATAGGAAAGGCCATTAACTCCTGGAAAAAAAACGCAATGGACGAAAAAGCACGTGTAGACTTAACTACGTTGGAAAATGACAAGAAGAAATATGAGGCAGAGGAAAAGGAAATAATACAGAAGCTCAATGACTTGGCACAGGATATTGATATTCTAAATCGTAGGGCTAAAGATAAAGAACGTTGGATGGAAAGTACACGTGTATTTAATAACCAGAAGGAAGAGCAAATATGGCAACGGGAAAGTGACATTATTAAGGATGAGCTTGACCCTTTAAGAGATAAGATATCGGAAGAGCTTCCTGTTGATTCCTTTTTGTTAACGAACAAAAATCTAGTAATTAAAGCCATTTCTGAGCTTAAAAAAGTAGTTTCAGTCGCAGGGGACGAGAAAATCGCTTTGCTTAATGACCTTTCTGCCGAATTACCGGGCGAACTCTTCGATTCTCCTCCATCACCCGAACCACCTATTGAGGAATTACAAAAGGCATTTTATAAAGGCAAGCTGCAAAAACTGGTAGAAGGGAAAATCCCGTATTTTGCAGAAGCTAAGAAAGGGCTTTTCCGAATTGAAACAAACCGGGCTGCAGAACTGCTGAAACAGTTTGAATTCTATGAACAAAGCGATATTTTGGCATCACAGAGCTCAAATGAACTAAAACAGGCTAGTGCTAAGAAGCGGAGATTAAAGGATATATTAATCCGTGCATTAGTAAGACGACATAATTTAAGCCGCATATCGTAATGTTG
>JADFXJ010000135.1 GCA_015233615.1 Nitrospirota bacterium | reverse complement strand
TTCCCGGACATCGCACGCGGATTCCCCAGCTACACGTTATGCCAAGGTGCAAACATAGAGGAATAACGGCAAGGACAAAGGGCGATTCCGGCCCGCGAATTCCGCGAATACAGCTAATACCAAGATTGCTTCGCTTCGCTCGCAATGACATTTTTCTATGTCGGGATTTGGGATTAAATTTTATCTTGACAATTATGTCACCTTTATACATACTAGCAAAAAGCATTATTTTAATAGTTCGTTTGATAGTATTAACGTGGAGGACACATGTCTTTAAAACCAAAATTGAGCATGTACTGGGCTTCCTCATGCGGGGGATGCGAGGTATCTTTGGTAAACATCAACGAGAAAATCCTCGATGTAGCGGCAAATTTCGATTTCTTTTTTTGCCCCTGCCTTTTAGACACGAAAAAGAAGGATATAGAAGCACTTAACGACGGAGATATTGCTATAACGTTTTTCAACGGTGCCATACGCACTGAGGAAAATGAGGAAATGGCCCATCTTCTGAGGAAAAAATCGCAGATACTCATAGCTTTTGGTTCGTGCTCCTACGAGGGGTGCATACCAAGCCTTAGTAATCTGCATACAAAAAGTGACCATTTCAGAACCATTTATCTATCTAATCCATCAATCGATAATCCCGGTGGCATTGTTCCCAAACCAGAGACGGAAGTGCCCGAGGGTAAGCTGACCATTCCGGCTTTTTATGAAAAGGTGAAAACTCTTGCGCAGGTTGTAGACGTGGACTATTCCATACCAGGTTGCCCGCCGGAACCAAAGCAGGTGTGGCTCGTTATAGATGCCGTGATACAGGGCAAGGACCTTCCGGCAAAAGGAAGCGTTATCGGCGCGGGCAAATCCACGGTGTGTCAGGAGTGCGAGAGGAAAAAGGAAGATAAAAAGATAAGCCGCTTTTACCGTACCTACGAAATAATCCCGGAGCCGGAAAAATGTTTGCTTGAGCAAGGTCTGCTTTGCATGGGAATAGCGACGAGAGATGGGTGTGGAGCACTCTGCCCCAAGGTGAACATGCCTTGTACGGGGTGTTATGGCCCTCCGGAGGGCACACTCGACCAGGGGGCAAAGATGGTATCCGCTCTTGGTTCTATTATAGACGTCGGTGAGAAGAAGGGCCTCAGCGAAGAGGAACTTGTAAGACGCGTAGATCTTGTACTCGACGCGATACCCGACTATGCCGGAACTTTTTATAAATACAGCCTGGCAGGCTCTATTTTGGGAGGTCGAAAGGTATGAAGCGCATTTCTATAGACCCTATAACCAGGCTTGAAGGGCATGGTAAGATTGAGATATTTCTTAACGACGACGGAGACGTTGCCAATACATATTTCCAGGTTCCCGAACTAAGGGGATTCGAGCAATTTTGCGTCGGCAGGCTAGCCGAGGATATGCCGGTCATTACGAACCGCATATGCGGAGTATGTCCGGAGGCCCATCATTTGGCCTCCGTAAAGGCCCTTGACGAACTGTTCGGCGTTGTTCCCCCGGTTGCAGCAAAAAAAATCAGAGAACTCCTTTACATGGCATTTTACGTTACCGACCACACGACCCATTTTTACGCACTCGGAGGTCCCGATTTTATCGTCGGTCCCGATGCACCTCCCGCAGAAAGAAACATATTGGGAGTTATCAACAAGGTTGGCCTGGACATCGCCAAACAGGTAATTAACTGCCGTCAGAGAAACCACCACGTAATAGAGATGCTTGGCGGACGGGGCGTACATCTGGCCGGAGGCGTGCCGGGTGGCTGGAGTAAGAGCGTATCCGAACAAGAGAGAAAAGAGATAGAGGGTATAGCGAGAGAAAATATAGACTTCGCGCTATTTAGCCTCAAAGCCTTCGACGATATAGTGCTTAAGAACCCGGCGTACCTGGATCTCGTTACCTCCGATATTTACGTTCACCATACATACTACATGGGGCTTGTAGATAGCCAAAACAGGGTAAACTTTTACGACGGCATGGTAAGGATAGTGGACCCGGAGGGCAAGGAGTTCGTAAAGTACCCCCCAGGTGAGTATATGAACAACATTGCCGAGCACGTAGAGGAATGGACGTACTTAAAATACCCTTATATCAAAAAGGTCGGCTGGAAAGGTTTTGTCGACGGTATAGACAGCGGTATATATGCGGCGTCGCCGCTTTCCAGGCTTAATGTGTCGGATTCGATGGCAACCCCCATGGCTAATGAGCATTTCGAGAGGATGTACGAAACCCTTGGCAGCAAGAAAGTAAACGGCAGGTATCAGCCGATTCACCACAGGCTCGTTACCCATTGGGCAAGACTCATAGAACTCCTTTATGCCGCCGAACATATGCTCGAACTTGCAACGGATCCCGAGGTGACGTCCCCTGACGTAAGGGTACTGCCGCGGAAGATTAAGGGCAAGGGAATTGGTTGCGTCGAGGCCCCAAGAGGCACATTAACCCATCATTACGAAAGCGATGACAGGGGAGTGCTGACTAAGGTAAATATGATAGTGGGGACGACGAATAACTACGCGCCGATGACTTTGTCGATAAAAAGGGCGGCGGAGAAACTTATCACCAAAGGTAAAATAATAGAACAAGGGTTATTGAATAAGATAGAGATGGCCTTCAGGCTCTATGATCCATGTCTTTCGTGTGCGACCCATTCGCTTCCAGGTCAAATGCCGTTAGTCGTGAATGTAAGGAACGCCGACGGTGAGGTTGTTAAGACCTTCAGCCGCAACGGGTGATCCATTAAGAATCTTAACAACTTGAGAATTATATAATCTTGAAGACCATATAACTTGAAGACCATAATAATAGGACTTGGAAATCCCATATTGCGTGACGATAGCGTAGGGCCCAGAGCCGTACGGTTGATTAAAGAAAGATTGGGCAGAGAGATGCCGGAGGGTATCGGGACGGACGTTAAGCCGGACTTTAAGGCGGACGATGGAGCGGACGTTAAGGTATCGGAGATTTATGCCGGAGGCATACGTCTGCTGGATGAAATGTCTGGTTACGACAGGGCTTTTATTATCGATTCAATCGTAACCGGAGAAACTCCCGGTACGATTTACAGATTAACGGCAGACGATCTTCCGCAGTCGAGAAATAGCGGCTCTATTCATGACATGACGCTTCCAATGGCACTCGGCATGGGAAGAATGCTCGGTATGAGACTGCCGGAGGAAATCCTTATATGGGCGATAGAGGCGAAGGATGTCGATTCCTTTGGCGAAGAGCTTTCCGAAGAGGTGGAAAAGTCCCTGCCCCTGGTGGTTAATAGCGTTTTAGGCTCGTTGTCGTAGAAATGAGAGAGCAAGATTTATAATGAGTATCGATCTTAATTGAGAGGCTATGTATGAAAATAGGAGTTTATTTTTGCAACTGCGGAACGAATATATCCGACAAGGTGGATTCCGGGCAGGTCGGGCAGAAAATCGAGGGAATCGAAAATGTGTCCTATTTTAAAACTTTGGAATTGATGTGCTCCGAAGAGGGCAAGGAGTTTCTCCATAACGATTTAATCGGGGAAAAACCGGACAGGGTAGTCTTTGCGGCGTGTTCGCCGCGGGAACACGAGAATACTTTTATGCGTATACTCTCCGGTGCCGATATGAATCCCTATCTTATGCAGATGGTTAACATAAGAGAGCAGGTGGCATGGGTAACGGAAGACAAAGACAAGGCGACGGCAAAGGCCGCGAACTTTATAAAGGGCGCCATAAAAAGGGTAAGCTTCCATAAGCCTTTAGAGAAGAAGTCGATAGAAATGTCTCCGGACGTTTTGATTATCGGCGCGGGGCCAGCCGGGTTAAAGGCCGCTCTGACCATTGCCGAAACCGGCAGAAAGGTGACACTTGTCGAGAAGAGGCCCGTGGTAGGAGGACAGCCCGTACTATACGAGGATGTATTTCCAAATCTCGAATGTGCTCCTTGTATGCTCGAACCCATGCTTAACGAAATACTCCACGGTGAACATGCAGAAAATATCGAGATCCTCACAATGTCCGAGGTTATCGATTTGTCCGGTTTTTACGGGAACTTCATCGCAAAGATAAGGAAGAGTCCGCGCTTCGTGGACAAAGAGCAGTGCATAGGGTGCGGCGAGTGTATCGGAGTCTGTCCGGTTGCCGTAAAAAACGAATTCAATAACGGATTGGATGACAGGAAGGCGATCTCTCTGTCCTTTGCGGGGGGGCTGCCTAACGTCCCATTTATAGACATGAAAGCGTGCCTGAGGGCGAAAGTGGCAGCACCATCGGCGGAAGTGGCAGCGACACCGGCGGAAAATGAAGATTGCAGGCTTTGCGATCAATCCTGTCCGCTTGGCGAGGGTATAATCAAGTTCGACGACGAGGAAGAGGTAATAGAAAAGCACATGGGGGCTATTATCGTAGCGGTGGGAGCGTCGCTCTACGATGCCGGACTCATACCGGGTCTTGGATATGGTAAAATACCGGACGTATATACCGCTTTCGAGTTCGAAAGGTTACTCTCTTCGAGCGGGCCCACGGGCGGCGAGCTGAAAACGCGCTCCGGCAGTACGCCGGAGTCGATTGCCATTATACACTGCGTCGGAAGCCTCGATAGTAACCACAAGGAATACTGTTCCGGTATATGCTGCCAGTACGCGTTTAAATTTAATCTTATGATAGAACATAAATTGCACGACGCCAGGGTCCACCACCTGTACAAGGAACTCGTATATCCCGGCAAAGAGGAGTATCTTCTGTACAAGCGGGCAAAGGAAAATCCCAATGCCTCATTTACGAGATACTCGAGTATCGACACAATCGGGATAAACTCCGAGGACGGCCGCGTCCGGGTAAAAAACACCGAATCAGGCAAAGAAGCGCTTATAGCAGACATGGTTGTACTGTGCCCCGCCATGGTGCCCACCAAAGGTTCCGGAAAACTGGGCGAGCTGCTCGATACAACCAACGACATGTTTGGGTTTTTCGAGGAACTCCATGGAAGGCTCGATTCCGCAAGAAGCAAGGTGCGCGGGATATACCTGGCCGGCACCTGCCAGTCTCCCATGAATATTCAACAAGCCATAACCCAGGGAATGGCCGCCGCCGGTTACGTGCTTGCCGGACTGGTAGAGGGAAAAAAGCTTGACGTCGAACCGATAACCGCGGCCGTAGACGAGGACAGATGCGCCGGCTGCAGAATATGTATGACGGTTTGCCCATACAAGGCTATAGGTTTCGATATGGAAAAGCAGAAGGCCTCCGTTAACGAGGTGCTGTGCCTCGGATGCGGAACCTGCGTTGCTGCCTGTCCCGCCGGGGCCATGAGCAGTAATCATTTTACAAACGACGCAATCTACGCCGAGATAGAAGGGGTGCTGGCATGAACGAGGATAACGTGAATCGGGATAATGTGCCCGGCTGTTGTAACACCGGGCTTGAATCTGAATCGGAACCCGAACTGAAATTTAAATTCGAATCCGAATTCGAACCTAAAATAGTCGGCTTTTTATGCAACTGGTGTTCTTACGCGGGGGCGGACAAGGCCGGAGGCTCCCAGAAGAGCTATCCCCCCAACGTCAACGTTATAAAGGTAATGTGCAGCGGACGGGTGGATCCGCAATTCGTACTCAAGGCATATGCCGCGGGTGCCGACGGTGTTTTGATACTTGCCTGCCATCCTGGAGACTGCCACTATAAGGAAGGCAACTACAGGGCTCTGCAGAGGCACCGGATGCTTTTAAGGATGCTTAACCAGCTTGGTATCGGGAGCGAGCGGTGCAGGTTCGATTACGTGTCCGCCGGCGAGGGCGACAGATTCGTCAAAATACTAACCGAAATGGTGGATACGATCAGAACGTTAGGGCCTATTAACAGGCCCGGTCTTAATAACATCGATGAATATTCATCGGAGAAAAGGAGTGAAAATGGCTATAGTATTATTGGATCTTAAGGGAATGAAGTGCCCTCAACCTACGCTTCAGATGACTATCAAGGTGCGTACGGAGTTGAAGGCCGGTGACGTGTTGGAAGTCGTCGCCGATTGCCCCACCTTTGCCCAGGATTTAAAGGGATGGAGCGAGAGGATGAAAAAACCCGTCTTATGGGTAAAAGACGAGGGTAACGGCTCGAAACGTTGCCAGGTAAGGGTGTGACGCTGCGTCGGATGAAGCAATCGCATCAAACGCAGGCTAAATTTCGCGGATAAAGCGGTATATATACGGTGTACAATATGGTATTATAATTAATGTGCCTGGCAGTTCCATCGAAAGTTGTAGAGATCAAAGACGCGTTAGCCACAATAGACGTAATGGGGGTAAGGTATGACGTAAGCCTTATGCTGATGCCGGTTGAAGTAAACATCGGTGATTACGTGCTGGTTCACGCTGGTTTTGCAATTCAAAGGGTCGAGTACGAACAGGATGACGAAATTTTAAAAATTTTTAAGGAAATGTTCGGGGAAACCGGGTAAGGACAAAGGATTTTTAACCACGAAATACACGAAAAGCACGAAAAAGGACAAAAACATAAGGGCAAGGACAATTGAACGGAAGTCAGTGGGAGGCGTTGCGGGGGGGTCTCCCCCGCAGAAGGGGTAGCGGAGGACGCGCCCTTTGCGGCCGGAGCGAGGGGAAGGCTTTCCCCTCCTAAATTACTTGTTTTTTTATTAACCATATGACAGCAACTTGTTATCGCTTATTATTTAAAAGGAGGTGTTTTTTATGGCTGATGTTTATTGGGTTTGCTTGAGTAACCCCCCTGCAAAAATCCATAAAGGCACATGTGGACAGATTCAAGGCTGTGGATATGGACCGCAATGGCTAGGGCCCTACTATAGCATAAAAGATGCAATAGAGGCAGCATATTACAATACATATGTCCCGGAGCATAGATTTAGATTTTGTGAAGATCCAACCTGTATGCTTCAGGAGCATAATAAGCTGATGAATCAGGTCTAGAGCAGACGTAGTATAGCGACTTAACTTATGCACGAGTTATCGATAGCGGCGAGTATTCTTGACATTGCCGTAAAAACCGCCGAAGATCGTAGCTTTAGTTCGATCAACCTGGTTCGGGTAAGGATTGGAAGAGGGGCGGGCGTTTTGCCGGATTCTCTTACCTTTGCGTTTGGCGCGTTGAAGGAATCTACAATTGCAAGCAATGCAGAACTTATAGTCGAAAATGTGCCCTTGACCGGAAGTTGCGGAGATTGCCTGAGGGACTTCGAGTCCGATACCGGTTACGTGTTAGGCTGCCCTCTTTGTGGCTCCGGTTCAATAAAAATAAAATCGGGTTATGAAATGGATTTAATCGATATAGAGGTTGATGATTGATCGTGTACCGTTACAATAACGGCTTTATCGGGAGAGATTTCTTGAAACAACTCAGATGTCTGAACTGTGATTTATATGATTTCCTGATTTACTATGATTAATAATTTGAAAAGTGATATTTATCATAGTCTTCATTTAATCACTATTAATCAAAGTTCAAGACAATTAGTTGTCCACATGAAAGATTTAATGGTTTCGTTAGCTGGTCGTAATCATGGTATTAATAATAGTACCGGTAAAAGTACAAGGATTGAGGAGGGGAAGGCCTTCCCCTCGCGAGGAATACCCCCCTCACGGGGGGTAGGGGGGTGGCAAAGGGCGCGTCCTTACGCTACCCCTTCTAAGTGTGTGCCCGGCTGCCACCGGCGGCCCACGCAACGCCCCCCTATGACTGCTTCGATAATCCACACTTATATGAATGCCACACGTTATGAAATATAGAGGTCGATAATTGAAAATCAAAGTTGCGTCACGAATATTGGAAGCCAATGACCGAATTGCCGAGGAAAATAAGCTCCTGTTCAGGCAGTCCGGTGTAACGGTATTTAACATTATGGGATCTCCAGGGGCCGGCAAAACCACCCTTTTGGAAAAAACGATATTGCGTCTGAAAGACGGCATGAGAATCGGAGTTATCGAAGGCGATATAGCGGGGTCGGTCGATGCCGAAAGGATAGACGCTCTCGGTATACCAGTCGTTCAGCTTAACACCGAGGGCGCATGCCACCTCGATGCAAACATGATAAACTCCGTGCTTGCGGATTTACCCCTTAACGAACTGGATGTTCTGTTCATCGAGAACGTCGGCAATCTGGTGTGTCCCGCGGAGTTCGACGTCGGCGAGGATATGAAGATAATGGTTCTGAGCGTTGCCGATGGCCACGATAAACCCCTGAAGTATCCGTTGATGTTTACCAAATCCTCCGCACTGATAATCAACAAGACGGACCTTCTCCCTTACGTAGACGCGGATATGAATATAATACAACGGAGTGCCCTGTTACTAAATAAGGAACTCAAAGTGTTTAAGGTTTCATGTAAGAGCGGCGAGGGACTTGACGGTTTTACGCAATGGGTGAGCGGACTAAAATTTCCGTAAGAGGCATCGTCCAAGGTGTGGGGTTCAGGCCCTACGTCTACACCGTCGCCACGTCTCTTTGTTTACGGGGTTACGTTGCCAATACTGCCGACGGCGTCGATATCGAGGTGGAAGGAGAAAACGTCGGCAAGTTTTTACCCGCACTCGTAAGTAAACCTCCCCCTCAGGCCCGGATTGACGAAACCCGCTCTCTGACCTTACCTTTACATGGTTATGAAGGATTCCGCATCGTTAAGAGCATAGATAGCCCGGGTATTGACGGCCTTAATGCCTCGCCTATAACGTTTATGCCGGCGGATATTTCCACCTGTGACGATTGCCTGCATGAACTTCTAAACCCTGCCGACAGGAGGTACCTGTATCCGTTTATCAACTGCGTAAACTGCGGGCCGAGGTATACCATAATAAAATCGCTTCCATACGACAGGGAAAGCACGACTATGTCCGTTTTCAGGATGTGTGAGGAATGCGGGCAAGAATACGATAATCCTCAAAACAGGCGTTTCCACGCCCAGCCAACCGCCTGTCCCAAATGTGGCCCGGCGGTTGAACTTGTTTATAGCGACACGTGCCGCAGGTCAAATCCCGCGTCAAATCCGTTGTCAAAAAAGGAAACGGATCCCATAAGAAAGACGGTGGAACTTTTAAAGGATGGCGCTATTATTGCGATAAAGGGACTTGGAGGCTTCCACATCGCCTGCGATGCTACAAATGACGCTGCCGTAAAGAGGCTAAGGACGCAAAAAAGAAAAAGCAATAAACCTTTTGCGGTAATGGTTGCCGGTGCCGGCGATGCCGCCGATCTATGCTTCCTTTCGGAGGACGAGAAAAACCTGTTAGAGTCATGCAGCCGGCCCATAGTTTTACTTCGAAAAAAGGGAAACCATCTATCCACCTCCGTTTCGCCTGAAAACCGGTATTATGGCGTTATGCTCCCCTATACGCCACTGCATTATCTTCTTTTTTACTATCCCCTGCATGGGATAGTTCCCTTTGGCTCCCCTCATTTTAAGGCACTTGTAATGACCAGTGGAAATATATCAGGGACACCGGTTATAAGCGAAAACTCAGAGGCACTAAGGTTGCCCGGCGACAGTGTGGACGGGTTTCTTTTACACAACCGGGATATTTATAACAGGGTTGACGATTCGGTTTTGTTTGTAACGGACAGGGGAACTCCCATGTTCGTACGCCGTGGCAGAGGGTTTGTGCCCATGGCAATCGGGCTTCCCTGTGAAGGGCCGCAGGTTGTTGCCGTAGGAGCCGACGTTAAAAACACTTTCGCCCTTACAAAAGGTAAGTACTTAATACCCGGCCCGCATATCGGCGATATGGGAAATTATGAAACCCTGGAGTTTTTCGAAAAAAGCATGAGTAACATGATGAATACTTTCAGAATCAATCCCGAGGCGATAGCTTGCGATCTTCACCCAGGATATTTTTCGACAACCCTGGCTGAACAAATGGCTTCAATACAGACGATATCCGCACATACGAGTTCTGCACAAATTAGCTCAACACAAACATTAGGCATGGAGATTTTCGCAGTTCAGCATCATCATGCCCATATTGGTTCCGTAATGGCCGAACACCGTCTTACTTCGAAGGTAATTGGCGTCGTCCTCGACGGCACAGGCTATGGAGAAGATGGCAACCTTTGGGGTGGAGAGTTTATAGTTGCCGGCGTTTCGGACTTTACAAGGATTGGCCATTTCAAGTATATAGCCTTACCCGGAGGTGAAATGGCTATAAGAGAACCAATAAGGGTGGCTATAAGCCTTATAGCGGACGCCTGGGGCGCCGGGGCAAACGAAATCCTCGAAAAGCTTGGTTTTATAGAAAAGTATGGTAAATATTTTATCGAAACCATCATGGCCATAATTCCCGTAAAGGAAGTATCGCCTTTATCTTC
>JADFXJ010000215.1 GCA_015233615.1 Nitrospirota bacterium | reverse complement strand
AAAAGGACCAGGCTTTTATATGAAAAAGTGCAGGGCGATTACCAGAAACTTCAGATGGAATATATCACGATATACAAAGAACTCAAGAAGCATAGCATATCACTGAAACTAAAAGGTAAAACCGATATATAATGAGCACTTTTCAATTTTGGGCGAGAGGCAGTGCCCCCTCACGGAGGGGCGGGAGGGCAGAGGACTACTTATTCCAATTCTAAATCGTTTGTGCAACTAGGCGGCAAGAAGGAAGCGACGCAGGCGTACACTTACGTACGTTGAGGAGCTGACGACGCAGCCAACGAAGTTGAACGAATGATTTAGAATTGGAATTACCGGCTTAATATAGACAGTATTTCTTTGCCAATACTGGTTACGGGCATTACCTGCGTTACCGATCCATCGTCTATGGCCACTTTTACGTTTATCCTGCAAATAGTCTTAAGCCAGTCTACCAGACCGGAGACAAAACCGTCGGAAATGTGCTGGGCTATACCACGGGGCAGGGTAAAGAGGATGGAATAGTCGGTAATATGAGGGATAGGGCCTTTGGGCCTCCGGTGGCGGACGCTATGACGATGATCTGCTGGTTGTTTTTTTTAAAAAAAACGCAGGAGTAGTTCCTGGCCGTCTTGCCTCGGGTAAGGCGGCATTGGGCTTAGTGTGCGCATTGTTATTCCAGTCCAGCCGGTACCGGGAGAGGAGCTTAATTTTCTGTATAAAGCTCTTTGCCTTTTCCTCGTCGAACCCTGTTTTATGAAAGACGTCAAGGGCTCCTTTTGATATCGCCATGTAAGCGGTGTCAACGTTGTCTAACGACGTCATGACCACTATTGGAACAGGTGTAATGGACATGATTTCTTCTATTGCGTCGATGCCATTCATGATGGGCATCTCAATATCCATGGTAACTATGTCGGGGGAGAGCTCCTGTATTTTTGTTATCGCGTCGAGCCCGTTTACAGCCTGACCTGCGACATGTATCTCATCGTCCATGGATAGAATGCTTGTCAACACAGTTCTGGCAGATTTGCTGTCGTCAACTATAAGGACACTGATGTCTCTTTTTACTTTCCCCATTTGATGCAGATCCCATTTTATGAAATCTCCTTAATTGTAATATAACAAAACCAGTTTTATACATAGGCAATCTCGTGCCACGAATAGCCCTTAGAGCGCTTGAAATAGATGGTGTGATGGAAGAAAAACACAAGCCGAGAATATCGTGCTATACCAGGCCAAAGGGGGAAAGCGACGCAGGCGTACAGTTACGTACGTCGAGGAGCTTTCGACGATTGCCAACGATAGTTGACTCGAATAAATGCAACTTGGTATCAAACATCCACCCAGTCTTTACACAGCAGTTCGGCCTGCTCCAGGACTGTACGGGTGGCCTTTTCCTCTTTGTCCGGTGGATAACCGTGATTGCGGAGAATGCGTTTCACCATGATCCGGAGTTTGGCGCGAATGCTTTCTTTTACCGTCCAGTCAATGCTGACGTTGTTACGGACCGTTTCAACGAGTTCGCAGGCTATGATTCGTAAAGTATCGTCGCCCAGCACTTTGACGGCGCTGTCATTGGTTTCCAGTGCATCGTAGAAAGCGATTTCATCTTCATTCAGACCAAGCGTCTCGCCACGCTGGTTTGCCTCACGCAGATTCCCGGCAAGGGCGATGAGTTCCTCGATGACTTGTGCGGTCTCGATAGCCCTGTTTTGGTAGGCCCGGATGGAGCGCTCCAACATTTCGGCAAACGAGCGAGCCTGAACGAGGTTCTTCCGTGAGCGGGTCTTAATCTCCTGGTTCAGCAGCTTACGCAGCAGTTCAACGGCGAGATTCTTTTGTGGCAGTCCACGAATTTCGGACAGAAAATCGTCGGACAAGATGGAGATATCCGGCTTCTTTAGTCCCGCGGCGGCGAATAGGTCAACGACCTCATCCGAAGCCACCGCCTTGGAGATTAGTTGCCTGATCGCATGTTCAAGGTCTTCCTCCGGTTTGGAACCCGGCGCGCCGGATTTCGTGAGTGCGGCACGTACCGACTGGAAAAACGCCACATCGTCACGGATTTCCAGGGCTTTATCGTGTGGTACCGCCAGTGCGAAAGCCTGGGAAAGCTCTGTAACGGCCTTAAGCAAACGGGTTTTACCGTCTTCCTGTGCCAGAACGTGTTCTTGCGCCGCGGGCAGAAGGCCGAGCCGCAGGGCGGGAGAACCATTTATCCATATCGACCGGTCAAATCCATGGAAGATGCCGCAGCAGATCTCGTACTTCTCAAGCATCACGGCGACAGCCTCTTCCTGGTCGATTGCGGTCTTACCTTTGCCGCCGCTCTCGGTGTAGTTGGCCAGCGCCTTGCGCAGATGGTTGGCAAGACCCAGATAATCAACTACCAGGCCGCCCGGCTTATCTCTGAAAACGCGGTTCACGCGGGCGATGGCCTGCATCAGTCCGTGGCCCTGCATCG
>JADFXJ010000020.1 GCA_015233615.1 Nitrospirota bacterium | reverse complement strand
GCGCCTCCGACGTGAGCAACATCATTTCTTGCTTGCATAGTATCGTTATATAATGTTACGTCCCTTTCGTAATCGTTAAGCAAATCATTGAACTTCGACTTTATTTCTTCACCAAACGACCCAAGATAGCCTGCAATTTCGCCCTTCTTAAATGAGCGCAATAGTCGTTTTGAAGCGTTACGAATAAATACCTTCAAGGGTTCATTACGTATAACGGATGACGAAGTAGTTTCAATTATATCATATACCGCCTGCTCGACATCCACACTAAGGCATATTAACGCGTATTGCGCAAGATATGTCTCCACATACCCGGGAAGGTCGTATTCCCTAATAAGCTTTTGTGCGTCCTCAATCACAGATTCAGTGCGTTTAAAAGGCATTTTTACTCCGTCAGAAGAATTTTACTTGCTAAAGCAAATCGCGCTTCTACCGATGCCGTATCACTGGTATTCATCGACACGTTAGATAAATACTCTTCATTTTCGATCAGTTTATTGTATCTCGAAGATAGATTATCAGCAATAGCATTTATGCCGGCTTTGAGCAAAGTTGACAAGACCGAATCCAACACTGCATAGTTTAACGGCTGTTTAATATGGAATGGTTTTTCACCCAGAAGCTCCAACACTTTTTTACACACGGCTTCAAAATCATTAGTCAAGCGCTTAAGTTCCTCGTTATCAAGCAAGTTATTATCACGCATAAAATCCGTTAAAAATCGCTTCATAGGTTTTTCATATGAAGTTAGCTTAACAGCAAATGCCAATACACGTAAAATCCATTCGACGTCTATGTATCTCTGATCTTCGGAGGGTTTTCCTATAAGTTTGCGCCATGCTTCTATTTTATTAAGCATTTCCAGCTTACCCGAAAAAGCGCCTGAGTAAACGCAGCGCCTTACTTCCATTGGATAGAGTTTTTCGCTACCGGTGTTCAAACGTTCGAATATGTGATATATACTTATGTCGTCTTTCGGATCAAGTTGCTGAATAATTGTTGCCCGCAAAATTGAATTCTCAATCCGGAGTTGGTCTGATTCATCAAGTCCATTAAACGTTTTATTATTCCACTTCGATCTGACGTTTTGAAGACGAAATTCAGGGTTTTTAAACATCCCTTCTTCAAACATCCCTTCAATAAAATAAATACCGCTTAATATACGTTGCTGACCGTCTACGACCAAAAATTTATTGTCTCCTCTTCTTTTGTAAAGAAACACTCCAGGCACAGGCAAGCCAATAAGAAATGATTCAATAAGTTTGCTTGCATCATTCTTTGTCCAGACATATCTTTGTTGAAAGTCAGGTATAACCAGTGTCTTCTTCTCCCACTTTCGATGGTATTCAGCAAGTGTCAGGTCTGATGGATAATAGTCAATTTCATATTTAACACGGTCGTCACCCGAATCATCATCATTGTCTGTGTTATCGACATCATTATCTTTGTCATCGACATCATTGTCCAATTCATTATTATCTTTTGGCTTAATATCTTTTTCTTCATAGATCGTATTCGCCGTCATAGTAACCTCCGGTGGCTAAATCATATTTATTATATTTCCTGTGTTTTCATAGTTTTATCATACCCTTGGCACATAGTGGGCTTTTTGGCCGGCCTCGAAAAACGGCACCTTATGAAATCCATATAGCCTCGCAAATATCCTGTAAGGAAACAGATCAAGGAACATGTTGTATTCATACACTGCCATGTTATAGTTAAGCCTTGCGGCGATTACTCCCTGTTCGGTTCTGTAAATAGTCTCCATGTAGTACAGGTATGGGCCTTTGGCTTTTATGTTCGGAGATGCCTCGGCAAGCAAGGAGAGCCTGGCAAGAAGCTGCCGAAGCTCGTCCTGCATACGGCTGACCTCGTAGCTGTCATAGTTGCCTGCCCCTGCCCTTACGGCTCCGTTTAGCGTAACCAGAACGTCCATAACCCTGCGTTCCATGTTCACGTAAGCAGTAACGGCATCTGCGGCCATGGTGTTGACCGTTTTGCGTTTTATCAGTTCCGTGGCCAGCCTGCCATAGGCTATTTCCATAAAGTGGGCCTCATCCACGAATCTGTTGTATATTAAAACGTTAAGTGTCATTTTCGTCAAAACGGCCACGACGACTATTAGTATCGAGTAGCCCGTATATCGCTTTTTCTTACTCAACCTCAATTTGTAATCCCATCCTTGTTATAGTAAGCCGTCATCACAGTAAGCTATCATCCATCCAGGTATTAAAATACTTCCTCGCCTGGTTACCCACCATCATAGTTGATGCTATGTTTATAGAAGCCCCCAGGGGAATACCCAAAAAGGGTATAAACCTGTACGTCTTCCTGATAAGCCTCGGTAAGAGCCTCTCGGCAACCTCCGTCGTAGCCCTCGGCAGGCCGGTCTTCATGTAGTGGACGGCCATTTCGTCCACCGTGCGGCGCAGGACTCCCGCAGTGGCAGCCTTAACGGCCTCAGCCGACCCCGAAAGACCCAGTATGGCCAGAGATACGGCCTTCAGCTCGTCCTCATTTATTTCAACGCCGTAAGCAACGGACATGGCATAGCAGAGCTCCACCTGAATTCTTAACACGACGACAAGGTCAACGGCACTTCCTGCCAGGAGCGTCCCTATTGTGCCTATAAGCGGGAGCGTTGCCGGAAGGCACGTAAGCCCGCCTACTGCTCCGGCCTTAAAAGACGCCTTCTTTATGAGCTTACTACCTACTGCGTAAGATATGTATTTCCCGGGTGTTGCTCCGCCGTGTTTAAGCTCTTCCTCCCGCAGGAGGCCCTGAATTTCACTTCTCACCGACGGCAGGTACGCTCCGGATGACGTTAACAATACCTCATACCAGTCAATATCTTTTATGTTCTTCCAGCTCATGTTTTTCCAGTTCATGCCTTTGCACTCCGGCACTTTATCGATACCACTCCTTCAATAATATGAATGACGCCAAATAACGCCATTAGAATGGTTCCAGTCCCAGGTTTATACCGGCTATATTGCCTACCCTCTTGAGAATGGTCGCCTCCACGTGTCTGCCGATTGTATGCCCGCTATCTAAAGTATGGGTGGGGTCTATCTTTATGACTATGTTAACCCAGATGCCCTGACCCACTTTTCTGGCATTGAGGGAGGCTATCTTCTTTACACCAGGCACAAGTAGTGCCGTCGATTCTATTTGCTTAAGCACGACGGGGCTTATGGAGCTGTCCATTATCCCCTTTATGGAATCGTTTAGCATGGCCGAGCTCAATCTTATCAGGTCAATGGTCTCTATGACGGCCACGAGAGGGTCTGCAAAGTAAAGTCCATAATGGGACAGCAGCACGGCAGTTGCCACAAACATGGAGGATATGGCGTCGGAGTGGTTATGTTTGGCATTGGCCAGCATGGCCGGACTCTTACGTCTGCTCCCCACGCAGTAAAGATAGCCGGAGAGCTTCCAGTTGGCTATTACGGATATCAGTGCCGCCCAAAAAGCTATAAACTTTGGCGCTGCCACCGTCCCCTTGTAAGCCATCCACATGTCCTTCACCGAATGGATAAATAGAAATATAGTGCCCAGTATTATGAGCAGGCTTATCAGGAATATGGCTACGAACTCTATCTTGCCGTGTCCATACTGATGCTCGTCATCCGCAGGTTTACCGGATATCTTCACTCCTATGAGCACTACCAGTGAGGTGAGGCAATCTTTAAAAGAATACAGAGAATCCCCGATGACTGCCTTGGACCCGGACATCAGGCCCACTAAAAGCTTGAACACGGCAAGAAAGAAATTACCCGTAAAGGCAATCCATCCGGCCTTCTTCTCGCACCAGGCACATTGCCGGTACACTATACCCGTCGTTGCGGCTTGTCCGGAATCTGTCATCATATTATCTTGTGGCAGTTCATGCATTTTCCTCTGTCTCTGTGCGGGGCTTGCACGCCCCACTTTATTGGAGGCGCCGCTACAGCCAATACGTCACCGGCGTCTTTGGCGAGCTGGCCCGTGTTCTTAGCCGTCCTGGCTATGGCATGGCACCTGTTGCACGCACCGTAGTAGCCGTGGGGGCTGACCGCGGTGGGCAGTATCATTTGAGCCGCTTCCATCTGGGCCAGGCCTAACTCTTCGGTACCTTTTATGGGAATCTTCACGGTGCTACCGTTTCTGAATACCGCGACCGTAGCATCTTTGGACATGGCAACAGGTCTCGTAGCAGCTTTAAAGGTTGCCAGGTCCGTTACGGCCGCCCCGTTTATGCCGGTTATAACGTCTCCGGCAAGCATTCCCGAATACGCGGCAAGGAGCGTCACCTCATCGACCAAAACTCCCTTTACCTCTGGAGGCACATTATTTGCGGTGGCTATTGCCGGAGTCAGGGGAACCACTTCGAGGCCGATCCAGTGACCTTCCTGAAGTACCTTTTCGAGCAGGCCCGTGGCGTTTGCCTTGTTTGCATTAGGTGCTCCGGTCTGCGTCGAAGGGGTCTGAGGGGTTACGCCTGGGGTTACACCGGTATTTGCGCCTGCGTTGACGCCTGTGTTGGCAGCCGCGTTATTAACGCCGGCCTGAGGATCAACCTGCCGGGCAACCGCAGCCTGCTCGCCGACGGCAGGGCTGCCGTCAGGGTTCGCATATAAATCGTACGGCGCGGCAGCGTTTTGAGCGTCCAGGCCCTGTGGCTGGTTTTGCGGCTGGTTTTGGGCCTGGCTTTGTGCTCCATTACCATTTTGCCAGGCTACTATTTCAGGGGTTTGGGCGTTTTGCTGCACGTTTCTTACCATCCCCTCTTCCCATCCGTCCCGCTTAACCAGCTTGCCGGGATTGAAGATTAGTAAATACGCGGCAGTCCCAATTATAGCTATTATCAGGAAATAGTTTGCCTGTTTCCAAAAACCGTTCACACCTGACTCTCCGTTTCCATTTCAGGCTCTGCAAGTTTGGGCTCAACAAGAGCGTCGAACTTCTCCCTGAGTTTGCTCTTTATCTTACCCATCATCTCAGGTTCCTGCCGTTGCAAGACCTCTACAAGTAAAGCACCCACAAAAACACTCAGAAAAACTCCTATGAGTAATTTAGACATGATTCAGACCTCCGTAGTTCGTTAATATTGCAATCTGTGCCGACGGCATCTTGCCGGCTATCCTTATTTTTCAGCCTGCCGGAAGAAGGCTCTACGCTTCGCTATCGTAGCTGGTACGGCTATCGCGGGCAACCGCTTCCCCGGTAACTACGGACGACTCCCTTACGTGAATATCCTCCGGTGGCACATCCCCCAAAGGCCTTTCCCCCGTATCGGACTCTGCCGTTTCATCGCCGGTACATTTACATGAGGAATAAAGCCTCTTTTGCCGCTCATATAAAAATTCGTCGAGTTTCGCCTCGTTGTCATCGATCGCACTAAGAAGCTCTCTCGTTTTTTCGTCCCGGCCGGCGTTAAGTCCGGGGTCTTCTTTTCTTAGTTCCACCAGTCTCTTACCCAGCTCGATCATAAGCGATTTTTTCTTCTTTCTTAATCGCCGGATATCGTAAGTCAGAATTACCCCTCTGGCGGAGATTCTGGCGGAACCGGCTACCTTTGCCGTCATGTCCACCAGGTAATCACCCAAATGTTCCATTGTATACCTGAAATCCTTTTTCATCTATACCTCCCGCATAACGAATTAACTCTTACGTTATCCTGTCTATATCTCTGTATCTCTTTCATCGTCTCTATATTCTTTTCATCTCAATATTCTTTTCCACTTTCATCTTCTTCAACTTCGATCTGATATTATTGAAGATAAAGACGCTTAAAAGGGTTATTATGGCTCCAACCATCATGCTTACTATAATTATCGCACTCAGGTGCAAATGAAAAGGCCCACCAAAAAAAAACTTCAGCGGAACTGGTACGTAGTTTTCGTCAAGGAACACCGCAAAAAGAAAAGCCACCGACAAAAGTGGTAAAAAGACTTTTTTGCTAAACAGGAAATTCATCTTTCAGGCCTCTGTTTACCCGTCATTGCGGATTGGCCGGCAGTCCGTTGTTCATCATTCCTTGCCTGACACTTCATGCCAGTACTCCTCGGGCATATCCTTGCAGAGCATCAGGGCACCGTTTGCACCGGCATAAAGAGGCTCTTCAACCTTCGTGACCTTACCGTAGCCAAGGTTTGCCATCATATGATCCTCTATTTCTTTCTTAAGCCCGATTATCTGGCTGCCACCACCGGCCAACACCACGTTTTCCTTTAAATATAATTGAAATTCCGGATCAAAAGAGGCTATAAGCTTCCTTATGCCCTCTACTATATCCGGTACTATGGCTCGGCATGCTATTTTGAGCTCTTCCGTTACGTCGTACTTTACAGGCTTACCCTTTACGGGCAGTTCTATGAATACGGTGTCTCCATGCTCCGAGATGTTAGAGTTTTCCTCTTTAAACCTCTTGACCATGTTAACGGTGAAGTTGGCGTCAGTATACTTTTTCAACAGAAGCTCGTAAAATACCTGGTCTACGTAGTCGCCGGCTTTAGTAGTAGTTACCTGGTCATCCTCCGTAGGCATGGTGCCGTGCATGCGGCAGATATCGACGGTACCGGCTCCAATATCCACTATCATGGCATTTGTCAAAAGGCCAAGGCCGTATGCCACGGCAAATGGTTCGGATACTATCATCACGTCGTCCAGAACACTAACGGCAATCTCAAGTATCGCTTTTTTGTTTTTGCGGTTAGCCAGAGCCGGAGCTCCTACCACGCCCCGCAATACGAAGTCATCCCTCTGTCCGCCTTCTTCCTCTATAGCCAGCTCCGCGAGGCGCTTCATCAGCGCCTTGGCCGACTCGATAGCCCTGGCGTACTCAGGCGATTTCTCATCCATATCCTGGGATATCTTCAGCATGCCCTTGTCGAAAGGCCTGTATACGTTAAGAGACATCCTGTGCTTTAACACCTCTTCACCGAATACCAAATCCCGTCCGAACATCTTGCGGGACACTGCATCCTTTGGATAACCCACTAAACTCGGCAGATACGTTCTGATACCATTGTCGCAGGCAATTACACTTCTCGACGTACCAAGATCGATACCTATATTCAAAATCTTCCTTTTAGTCATACATTCAGAACCCTCCTTATCAAAGGTCATAGCTATAGCCTTCGGTTATTAATTCTACAACCTTGTAAGGGTATTGTTCAACCTCTAAATAATAACAATATGCCAAAAATTAACAATAATGCCAAAACTTAACGTAAAGCCGTCAATCCATTCTATTCCTCAACCCGTAAATCTATATTTTCGCTGACTATAGTCTTGAGAAACATCATTTTTTCATCGGTAAGTTTCTTGCCTTTCACACGGAGGCCCTCTTTAGTAGCCATAACGCCATGCCTTTCCAGGTAACCGAGCCTGGTATCCATAGCCGTCAATTTTTGCTCGATTGCCATCAACCTTTCCTCCTTGCCGGTAAAGAGCCTCTTCAGGCCCTTTACGCTGCCCAGGCTTTTCTTTAAACTCTCATGGGCTTTACGGTAAATGCCGCCGGCCATGTTACCGGCAAAGTTACCGGTTTTATACCACGCCGGAGCAGTTACTTTAACCATCGGCTGAAAGAATACCTCGCTGCCCCTCTTTATGAAACTGTAGATTACAAGTCCCGAGTACTCTATAGAAGCAATGGAATACTCAAAGGTATCGCCTAGCGCTAAAGTGCTTTTGCCAGGGCATCGTCTCGTTTTATCTTCCATGTTAATTCTCCTCAATCACAAGGTATATCGGGTATCTAAAGTAAAGTAACCGTAAGCCCAAAACTCCTTGTTCTTGCACGTGAAGTCAAGGTGCTTTTCAGATTTGATTAAAAGCGGAATTACCGAAAAAAACAATCGTTGCGCTATTACCCATTTGGAGTGATAAGAGAGAGAGAGAGAGAGAGAGCAAAAAACATGCCCCGTAATTTTGCAATTGACAACCTCGCCTGTGAGTGCAACGACACTCCCGTTACAGGTATGGAAAACCTCTCCAATGTGCCTGATACGCATCTATTCGACATATACATTATTAGCTATTTAAGCAAAAAACAAACTAATTTGTCAAGATTAAAACACACGCCAAACTCCGATTAGGATATAAAGGTTTATATTCCGTAAGACAAGAAGGATAAATCGTGTCAGAGTAGTCTTACAAGCAGGCTATGCAGTGAAGCAAATGTGATTTTTCATAACAATTGATCTCGTCTTCTACAATTAAAATATTTAAACCTGCAGAAACCTTCACGTCTTATCTTCCGGCACTTATTTCCATCATATGCTGCCCTCCATACGCTACCCCCCGGTGTTTATTTAGAAAACCATTGTAAATTTAGTGCCAATAGTCCTGTCGAGGTCTATCTTACCCTTTAATTTCCTGGTTATAAGATCGTTTACCAACTGCAATCCCAACGAATCGGTAGTTTCAATATCCCATTGTTCGGGTATTCCTACCCCGTCGTCACTTACTATCAGCAAATATTTGTCGTTGAGAGCCCGGTTAAAACTTATCGTAATCCGACCCTTTTTGCCGCCGGGAAAAGCATATTTCAGCGCGTTGGATAAAAGTTCGTTTATTACCAACCCGCATGTTATTATCAAATCTACGTCGATAGAAACAATTCCTATGTCAAACCTTAAATCTATCGCGTCGGGGTAAGCGTTGTACGTATAAAATAGCTCGCTTGACAGATCCTGGATATACTCTTTGACGTCGAACTCCGTTAAATTGGAGGAACGGTAGAGCTTCTCATGAACTAAAGCCATTGCTTTTATTCGATTCTGGCTGTCTTTGAATATGTTTTGGAAGTTGGCGTCGCTTATTCTATCAGCCTGCAGGGATAGAAGGCTCGATATTATCTGAAGGTTGTTTTTTACCCTGTGATGGATTTCCTTCAAAAGCATACTCATATCGCGCATCATGGACTCGCTTTGTTGCGTACTCTTTTGTAACTCTTCTTCAAGAGATTTTCGTTTGGTTATATCTTTGGCCGCGATAACCGAACCGACTATATCGCTGTCTGAGTCTCGCAGCGGAGTAACCGATACCAGGTAGTATCCACCGAGTCGTTCTTCAAAGATTTCGTACTCGTATGACTTACCATCAACTAACAATTTCGATTGAGGACAATATGGCGGGGGTTCACTTAATCCATGCACGGATTCGTAACATGCAAGTCCAACCATCTCCTCCTGGGTCTTTCCCATTTTCGAGGCAAATGCTTTATTAACCTTTATAAATTTTTGGTTGATATCGACAATCATTATCAAATCGGACATACTGTTAAACGTATATTCCCATTCTTGTTCCGCGTTTTTACGATCCGTAATATCTCTGAATACACCCTGTAATATCCTCTTACCTTTAATATAAATTATTTGCGCGTTCACTTCTACAGGAATATGTCTGCCATCTGAACGTACGACGTAGTTTTCAATCGGATGTATTTGACTCTTTTGCCGTGATTCATCTGCATGTTCTCTAAATGCCTCTTTGGAATATTGTTCTGTTTCTTTTGGATGTAATTCCGTATGATGCATACCCCTAATCTCACTAACAGGCCTGTCCAATAATTTCGATGCCGATAAATTTGCATCGATTATATAGCCTGTTTCCGGATCGGCAAGAAATATCGCATCGGGGACACCATCGAACAAAGCTTTAAATCTTTGTTCACTTTCTTTTAATTCATCATTCATACGTTTCTTTTCGGTTATATCGGTGGAAACGCCGGCGTAGCGGGTAACCCGTCCCGTCTTGTCTGCAACCGGGAAGCCTCGCTCCCAAATCCACCTTATGGTGCCATCGGGCCGGATTATGCGGTATTCGTGGTCGAAGGGCTGTCCGATTTTTTCGATTTCGAAGGTGGTAAGCGCACGTTGCCGATCATCTTCGTGGATAGAGTCGATAAAGGATCGCGGGTTTTCGTACACACTTGACATCGGACGCCCCCAAATACGCTCGTAACCGGGACTGACGTAAAATACTTTGCTGATTGCGACGTCGGCCATCCAGAAAACTTCGGTAATGTTCTCCGCAATCATTCTGAAGCGTTCTTCGCTTTGCCGGAGTTGTTCTTCACGAGCCTTCTTTTCGGTAATATCCCGTAAAGCGGACATTCTAACCTTGCGGCCTTCATATTCCATGTTCTTTCCGCAGACTTCGACCCTTATTATCGTACCGTCCTTTTTAAGGCCATCAGCTTCGTATGGTTCCTCATATCGCGCTGAAACATGTTTCATAGCTATTTCACGGTATTGCGGTGCCACAAGGTCAAACACCGACATGCCGAACATCTCTCCTGGTTCGTAACCAAACATTTCGGCATACCGTTTATTAGCGTCGATAATCCGTCCCTCTTCAGCAATGACTATCCCTTCGAAGGAGGCCTCTAATAACCGATTCAACCTGTTCTCAGTCTCACGGCGAGAAGCAATCTCCACGACGAGGGAATATTCCAGCTTCTTTCGTTCGGTTATGTCATGAAGCATGGCGATGAAGTACTTGACCTTGCCGTCGTCGCCGCGTTTGCAATTAATCCAGACCGTCGCATATACGACAGTGCCGTCCTTGCGGATATATCGTTTGTCCAGACTAAAACCATCGATCTCACCGGCAAGCACACGACTAACCTGCGTCACGTTTGATTGGAGGTCGTCGGGATGCGTGGTTTGAGCCCACGTCATCCTCATCAGTTCCTCCCGGGAATATCCCATCATTCTGCAAATCTCGTCGTTTACACGCAAGAATCCTTTTTCGGGAGAGATTATCGCTATGCCAATGGTGCCAAATTCAAACGCGGTGCGTAGCAGGCCCTCTTTCTCTAATAATTCACCTTCCAATTCCTTACTCAAAAAAATCTTTTCCTCCTGTAACCTGAATAACTTTTTCTGGTGGAGTGATATTTGCACCGCTAAAGTACATAGAAACACTCCACCTGTGCCGGGTATCAGCCAACCAATGCCGTCGCTATTATGCTGGCAAAAGAAGTCAGAATCTCTTCGTCCGCCGCATCCCTCATGTGGCCTTCCTTAAGGTATATATTTATAATACCTAGTACACGGTCGTTAGCCTTTATCGGCACGCAGTAGTGGCCGTGTGGAATGTCATCCTGATGCCTTACGTGGCGTTTATCTATCATGCCGGCAAATACGATTTCTCCGGTTTCGAAGGCAAGGCCACAAAGACACTCCCCTATGGGAACGGTTTTACATTCGGGTTGTTCTCCGATAAACGATTTTGCCTCTAAAATGCCGGGGTCCTTTTCGTCTGCCAGGAAAATACATCCCCTCGTCTGCAAAAACAATCTTGGTATGGAAACCATTAAATGAATTGCCTGATTAAGCTTTTCGTCAAAAGGTATACGCTTTAAAAACAGCCGAAGCATCTGGTTAAGTACATGAAGCTTCATTTGCATTTTATGTTTATATAGTGCCATACCTATGGCAACAATCAAATCTCTGACCGTAAATGGCTTTACAATATAACCAAAGGGCTCGGTTATTTTAGCCCTATGTAAGGTAGCCAGATCCGAGTGTGCCGTCAGATACACAACGGGTATGTTATAAAGCTCGCCAATCCGGCTAGCCGATTCTATACCGTCCATCTCACCGGCCAGGGTTATATCCATCAACACCAGTGACGGCATAAACCGGCCGGCTTTGTCTATCGCTTCCTCGCCAGTTGAGCAGATTTCGGGAACACTGTACCCCACCTTTCTTAACTTACTTTCCAGATCTCTGGCAACGATGATCTCGTCTTCCACTATTAAAATATTTAAACCTACGGAGACCTTCACGTCCGACATTCCGGTACTTGTTTCCATCATACTTTACCCTCCATGTTGATTTAGAAAATCATTGTAAATTTAGTGCCCACAGTTCTGTCGAGCTCTATCTTACCTTTTAGCTTCCGCGTTATAAGGTCGTTTACCAACTGTAATCCCAATGATTCGGTATTTTTAATATCGCATTGTTCGGGTATCCCTACTCCGTCATCACTTACTATAAGCATATATTTATCGTCGGGCGTCCGGTTAAAGCTTATCGTAATCCGACCCTTTATGCCTATCGGAAAAGCGTACTTCAGTGCATTGGATAAGAGTTCGTTTATTACCAACCCGCATGTTATTATTAAATCTACGTCGATAGAGACCACTCCTATGTCAAACCTAAGCTCTATAGCATCCGGGTAAGCGTTGTAAGAATAAAAAAGCTCGGAAGACAAATCCTGGATATACTCGGCTACGTCTATCTCTGCCAAATTTGAGGAACGATAGAGCTTCTCATGGACTAACGCCATCGTCTTTATCCGATTCTGGCTGTCTTTGAATATGTTTTGGAAGTTAGTGTCGCTTATTCTATCAGCCTGCAAGGAAAGAAGGCTCGATATTATCTGGAGATTGTTTTTTACCCTGTGGTGAATTTCCTTCAAAAGTATGTTCAGATCTTTCACCATGGACTCGTTATGTTTATTGCTCTCTATTAAATCCTCTTCAAGAGATTTTCGTTTAGTTATATCTTTGGCTGCATGCATTGAGCCGATTAGCTCGCCGATTGTGTTTAGTAACGGAGTAACCGATACCAGATAGTATCCATTGAGTCGTTCTTCATATATTTCGCACTCATGTGTCTTGCCATCGGCTAACATTTGCCCATGAGGGCAACCTGACCGGGGTTCACGCAATCCATGCACCTGCTCATAACATGTAAGCCCAACCAGCTCCTCCTGAGTCTTCCCCATCTTCAAAGCAAAAGCTTTGTTAACTTTTATTATCTTGTAGCCGGGATCAAGAATCATTATTAAATCGGTCATGCTGTTAAATGTATTTTCCCATTGTTTTTCCGCGTTTTTAAGCTCTGTAACGTTATGAAACGATACCACCGCGCCAATTTCGTTACCCTTTTTGTCACGCAGCATACGCCCCGTTGCCAGCACTGTATATGAGGGAGCTGTTTTTGGCGCGATTATCATCTCCATATTTGTAACGTCATCCCCCCACAATACCTTAAACAAGGGAAAATCCTGTCTTTGCATTTTAGTTTTCCCGTCCGATAAATATAAATTGAATCGTGAATCGTATAGTTTTGTCCATTCATTCGCGTTTTCCGGTTCGGATGTGATTCCGTGAAACCTTTGCATTGCCTTGTTAAATAGTCTTAAAACGCCTTCGCTGTCAATGGCTATTATTCCGTCTTCGATACAATCCAGTATCGCTTCGGTAAAAGCATGGTTTCTTTCCAGATCCTCCTGCTTCTGTAAATTTTCGGTTATATCTACTGCCATTCCTATGGCGTACAATGCTTTTCCCTTGCCGTCTGTGACCTGGCTGGCATTCAGTTTCACCCATACAGATTTGCCATATTTCGTTATATAACGTTTTTCTGCGTCAATGATTTTGTTATTTTCGAAAAGTTTTTCGTTTCTCTCAATAGAGGACTTAACATCATCCGGATGCGTGACGTCAAGAATCGATAGTTTTTTCATTTCATCTGCTGTATATTCCAACATTTGACAGAACTTTTTATTTACGTTTACTATATTTTGATTTTTATCTACTAAAATTATACCAACCGGACTGTCTTCGAAAATTCTGCGAAAGCTCTCGTCGCTTTCATAATATTTTTTCATAATACCGGCTCTTTTCCTGTACCATAGCAGACCGATACCCGTACCGGAGAAAGCTAATAACAGACTGACAATCATTCCCTCTAACCTTGCAAACGTTCTTATAGGTTTATATATTTCCTCCTTATCCAGCTTCGAGACGATAAACCATGGGGTATCCGGTATAGCCATAATAGCCGCGACAACGGGAACTCCCCTGTAATCATAGCCTTCCACTATACCCTGTTTACCTGATAAAGCCATAGCCGCCGGCAGTCGATTATTTTTGTCTATGGACAGACGAAACGCCGTGGCTGAGTTTTTTATGTAGTGAAAATCTTTTAAATATAATACGTCATTACCTTCACTGCGTATCAGAAATGTTTCTGCCGTGCTAATTTCTGTTTGCCAATCCTGAATTAATGGAAACAGCTCTCTGTAGGGGTCAATATCATATATAATAGCGTAAGACACATCGCCTGTTTTATCATCTTTAACATAATCCTTCGAAAGAACGGGTATCACGACCGCCATTGTTAACATATTATTGGAATCCCTGTAAATGTCGGAAAGAGTAATCCTTTTTGCTTTTATAGTCTCTTTGAAAACAGGCATGGCGATTCTACCTATAGAGTTATTGATCGCGTTACTGCCTTCGGTAGACAGTACGACCTTGCCTTCACTATCGGTAAGTAAGACTCTTGATACGTTATAACTCTTTTTTATGGATTCTAAACATGAAGATAAAAACGTTCTCTGTAATTCCGGTGTCCGGTACTTCGTATTTTTTACGGTATACAGAGCGAGTGCCATAAAGTCATGAACGAGAGATGCTTCATGAAGAAATTCTTTTCTTCTTGCCACTATACGATTGGCTCTTCGTGTTACAATATCGGATAATTCTTTCTGCTTATTTTCTTTTATATGTTTTTTTTGGAAGTCAAACAAAATATAACCTGACAAACCAATGCACGCGTACATGACGACGAATATCCAAATTGCTATCCTGAAAGATAAATGGCTGTCCCCCTTCTCACTCCCCGACGTTTTTTCGTTTACCATTTAGTCGTCCTTAAGCCGTCAGTGTTGCGCCACCGCCCGGCAAGTTCCGGAATCCGCCTTTTGTCGTCCCTGCCGTTATCCCGGTTAGAGCCGAACCGTCGCCAAAATAGCGGAATGCCGAACCGTCTGCCGCATAGGCGGGCCGCAATAACTGACGGGATAAGGACGCCATAAGAGTCGGGCATCTTTTTATTATAATGTATGTTCATAGAGATTACAAGTATAGTTGACCCCGAAAAGTACAATAAGTTAGAATAGATAGATGTAACAGAGGAGTTTGACGTACACGTAAGCCGGTTAGCGAATGGAAGGAGCAGTTTGTGTATTTATCGGGTACCGATTGACGTTTTTATGCATCAGTCAGCTTCAAGTCTGAATATGAGATTATTCTTATAAATGAGCGGCGATAAACACTTAGCTACAAAGAGAAGTATATGGCTCATGCTTAGCGAAGACATAGACGGTATTATCCAAAGCAGCCTGAGAAACGACTTCAAAGGAATAACGGAGGTAAAAGGGTATAGGAAAGTCAGTACACTTAACAGAGCACTTGAAGGACATTCACCTTCGTTAATAATCATCGACGGCATTTTAGTCGAATCGTTACCTGACTTTATAAAGGAAATAAACGACAGGAAATCACCTTATAAAGTTCTGTTAATATTGCCTTCATATTCCACCCGGGAAGATATGGAAACTTTACTAAATTATCCCAACGTGATACTGGACATAATTTTAAGGCCGTTTACGTTAAAACGTCTGTACACTTACCTGAGCGATCGATTTAGTTTTACCAAACCTAAAATAGTTACAGTCAGTCATATTTCGACGGATACCCTGTCAAATGGAATGGTCCTGGCCGAAGACGTCTATATCCCGGGAGGTACCGAACCGCTTTTAGACTGTGGAACCGTTTTGGATGAATCAGCCATACTGGAACTTATAAAAAACAACGTCAGGCATATTAATGTTCACGAGAATACCGCGAAGTTTATGAACTGCTGGGAAGTGAAAAAGTGCGGCTGTGAGGGGCAATGTCCGGCTTCCTTCTTTGTCGATGCCGACGGATTCCTCGGAGGTATCAACGCCGGCAGGGCGTGTATATATCTCAAGCACACTAAAGGTCCATGTGTTGGTATCTTTAAAAATATATCCGAAAAGACAAAACTTCTATGTTATAACTGCGGATTTTATAAAATGTTACTCAAAGATGACATAGGAAAAATGACCATTTCCGATCTGTTTAAGCACATTGAAAAGAAAAAAACACCCGCAACTCCTTCTCAATGACGCTTATTTGAGGTAGAAAAATTGAGACAGTATAGCCTCCTGTTTCTGTAAGCCAACCAACTCGTTCGCTATTATGTCCGCGAAGGAAGTCAATATATCTTCGTCCGCCGTATCCCTCGCATGGCCTTCTTTAAGGTATACATTTATGACGCCTAGTACACGGTCGTCAGCCTTTATTGGCACGCAGTAGTGGCCATGCGGCGCGTCATCCTGATGCCTCGTGTGGCGTTTATCTATCGTGCCGGCAAATACAATTTCTCCCGTTTTTAAGGTAAGGCCGCACAGACATTCGCCCGTGTCTACGGTTTTGCACTCAGGCACACTCCCAATAAACGACTTCGCATACAGAATGCCTGAATCCTCTTCGCCCGTCAGGAAAATACATCCCTTCGTCTGCAAAAACAACCTTGGTATGGAAACAATTAAGTTAATTGCCTGATTAAGCTTTTCTTCGAAAGGGATCTTCGTTAAAAAAAGCCGAAGCATACGGTTAACCACCTGGAGTTTCATTTGCATTTTATGTTTATATAGTGCCATAACTATGGTAACAATCAGGTCTCTGACCGTAAACGGCTTTACAATATAGCCAAAGGGCTCCGTTATTTTAGCCCTTTGTAAGGTGGCCAGATCCGAGTGTGCCGTCAGATACACGATGGGTATGTTATAAAGCCCGCCAATCTGCTTTGCAGCTTCTATACCGTCCATCTCTCCGGCCAGCGTTATGTCCATCAACACCAGGGCCGGCATAAACCGGCCGGCTTTCTCTATCGCTTCCTCGCCGGTTGCGCAGATGTCGGAAACACCGTATCCTACCTTTTTTAACTTACTTTCTATATCTCTCGCGACGATAATCTCGTCTTCCACTACTAAAATATTTAAATCCGCAGAGACCTTCACGTCTGCAATTCCGGTACTTGTTTCCATTATATGCCGCCCTCGATGTTTATTTAGAAGATCATAGTGAATTTAGTGCCCATAGTCCCGTCGAGCTCTATTTTACCATTTAGCTTCCTGGTTAGGGGGCAAATCCGACGTTCAACGCCACTTCTTAAAAAAGGTGATGAATTCAAGGCAGAGACGATGTATTTGGTAACATGGAAGCAACACGGCCATTGGAGTAACCCGGCACGACGCTCGGCAACCCCTGGGATTACTATGAGTTTTTTACATGTCGACATCCGCCTATAGAATCTAACCTAAAGTTACCTCATTTGTCAAGGACTCTTTTCGCCCATTGTTAAGCTTACGATTAAGTTGACAAAACGAGACGGGCAATATTAATATAACGTTAAACGAATTTCTGTAAGAGAATGAATAGAGTGGCTCTAATGAACGGATTGAATAAAAAAGGTAAACCGTGAAGCGGGCAAAAATACTCATAACGCTTTTGTTATTTTGTGCATGGTTTAATTTGGCATGGTTCGATAACGGATATTGCGGGAGTGATTCGCCGCATGAAAATCGCAGGGAGAAAGAGGCGGAGTTCGATTGGATCAGGGCTGAGGGTGAGGCGGTAACCACGATAGCAACCAAGACCAAACTCGACGCGGACGAAGCACCCGGCAGTATAACCATATTAAAAGGGCGCGACCTGGAAAGAATGGGCGTCAGAACCGTTGCAGAGGCATTGGAACTTATCCCCGGCGTGTACGTAGCGACTAAATCCCCCGGTTCATTCCCTGTTTTTCGGGGCATAGGGCTTGAGGAGTATTCCGGCAAGATCAAGTACATGGTAGACGGTATACCATGGAACTTTCCGCTTACAAATTCCCTGGCAACGTACAACGTATATATGCCAATCGGTATCGTTGACAAGATAGAGGTAATTCGGGGACCCGGTTCAGCGTTGTATGGAAAGAACGCATATTCCGGTGTGATAAACGTGGTATTGAATAAAGAGGGCCAAAAACTTTTTGCTGAGGGGGGGAGCTATAACTCTTATGCCGGAGGAGGCACACTGTCATATGCCAAAGATGGGGGAGATTTTAAAGCCACGTTAAACGTCGAGGCCAACGGAAATAATCCGCTTGGTATAAACTCGGGATACGACTCTCTTTATGGAACCGAAAACCAGTCCGTATCTGCGGCTCCCGGCAAGGTAAACGACAAACTGAGAGACGTTACGGCATCACTTAAGGCAGACTATAAAACTTTATATCTTGTGTCTCAACTCGGCGACGCCCATACCGGCGTAGGGTTCGGTTATGTCAATATGCTGACTCCTTACGATACTAAAACACCCCTCAGATACTTTGTATCTGCTTCCGAGGCCGGCTGGAAACCGATATTGAGTGACAATCTGACGGCCCACGCCAAAATAGGTTATAATTACGATATTCTGAATGGCGATCCATATGTAGCCGCACCACCTGGATTCACAGACAGTGGCATCGTTTATAAAAATGGTATGATAGAGGGCGATCATACGGAATTTCTGTCCGTATATGGAGGGGCCGAGATTCAGTGGGACGGTTTGAAAAACCATAGGCTCCTGGCGGGACTCGAATACGAAAACATACGAAATTTTAATACTTACTCGTACTTAAACTACGATCCTGCCAATTATCAGCCCTTACCGGGCGTTATTCAGGTTAAAGGAGACGATACCTGGCTAGGCGAAAATCTTTCCAGGAATATTCTTAGCGCTTATCTGCAGGATCAGTTTACGATTAACGAGCGCTTTATGGTAACGGGAGGTCTGAGGTATGACGGCTTTTCCGATACGGGGGACAGGAGAATAACGCCACGACTCGCAGGGGTATACAAGATAGACGAAACCAATATCGTTAAGGCCCAGTACGCAGAGGCATTTCGCCCTCCGGGTTTCATGGAGCTATACTCGAAAAACAACGGTATAGCGCGCGGAAATAAGGATTTACGCCCTGAGACACTGAAAACCATAGAGCTTGGTTATATTTACAGAACAACTGCGTTTACCGGCAAGGTTACGCTTTTTTACTCCTGGTTAAAAGACCTTATCACCGTAGACCCGGACAAAAGGGACTACGAAAACATCGGGGATGCCGCTTCCAGAGGTGGAGAATTCGAAGCCACGTGGAAGCCTCACCCTTCCCTAACCATAAATGGCAACCTGTCTTACGTGAATGCTAAAGATAAGTCCAATGGTCTGGACGTTTACGGTTCCGTCAGATGGCTCCATAACGAGAGTATCATATACGAGTTTCAAAAGGGGTGGTTTGTCTCTGCAACTAACGTTAACGTAGGAAGAGCCAAACTCAGCGAAGATGATTCACAACAGTTTATAAGCGGCTACGATATAGTCAACGCTGCCATAAGTGCCGACAACGTCGTGGTACGCGGTATGGCCGTTGTGCTGGCAGTTAGAAACGTGTTCGATACGAAGGCAAGCAGTGCATATATGTATCCGGGATATAGCGACGGCTACCGGCACCCCGGGCGTCTTGCCATGATCCAGGTTTCATACCGATTATAGGAAAAAAGGGGAGAAACCCTTACGTGGCAAACCATGAAGAAAAAGCCCTCTTCGCTATAGAACTTATTGCCGGGTCCTTAGTGCCACGGGAGACCAAAGGAGGTAAGCAGGATGTTTGATGACGATAATTTTTTTTACGAAGAGAGCCAGGGTAAGGAGAGCCAGGGTACAGAAAACCCGGCATCCGGTTCTCAAATAGTACCATCCAAATGGAAGTGCATCGTTGCGGATGACGATATAGAGGTACACAACGCCACGGTACTTGCTCTTAAAAGGTTTAGCTTCGACGACAAAGGCTTAGAATTCATCCATGCCTATTCCGGAGGAGAGGCCATAGAGCTGATCAGAATTCATCCTGACACGGCCATTATGTTTCTCGACGTCGTTATGGAAACGGACAACTCGGGACTTCACGTGGTACAATACGTACGGGACGTGCTGAAAAACCGATTCGTGAGAATCGTATTGCGTACGGGTCAGCCGGGCCAGGCACCGGAGGAATCGGTAATCGTCGATTACGACATAAACGATTATAAAGAAAAAAGTGAGTTGACCATACAAAAGCTGAACACCACGGTTATCTCATCTTTAAGATCCTACAGGGACATTCTTACGATAGACATGCACGGCAAGGGACTTCGAAGAATAATAGACTCCTCTTCGTCCCTATTCAAATTACAATCGATGGAGACTTTTGCCTCCGGGGTGCTCGTTCAATTAATAGCACTCATGAACCCCGGCCTAAGTTCCATGTTTTGTAAGAACACCGCGTTTTCCATCGAAGACGGTGCGGCTTCTCTTGTAATAATTGCCGGTACCGGTAAGTACGAGAAGGCTGCCGGCAAGAGGATCTCGGACGTTGTGTCACCTAACCTGCTGGAGATAATCGACAAGGCCAGAAAAGAAAAAATAATTATAAGCGAGTCTGAATGCTGCGCCATATGTTTTCGCACAAATACAAAACTCTCCACGCTTTTTTATCTGGAGAATTGCCCATCTTTAAGCGAGCTCGAAAGACAGCTCGTCGAGGTCTTTACCACCAACGTTTCGGTGGCTTTCGAAAACGTCTTTCTCTACGGCCAGTTAACCGGTATTCAACGGGCTGCCATCGAGAGTCTCGCCATGCTGGCTGAATACAAGGATACCGATACGGGCGATCACGTTCACAGGGTCGCCGAGCTTTCGTTACATCTATCGAAAAATCTCCTGGTTTCAGGCAAGTTCACCGATCATATTAATGAACTTTTTATCGAACATATAGGCATAGCCAGCACGCTGCACGACGTTGGAAAGGTTGGCGTTCCCGAAAAAATATTGCTGAAGCCGGGCAAGCTCGACCCGGATGAATGGGAAATCATGAAACAGCATACGGTAATCGGCGGGCAGATTCTCAGGAATACCGCCAGGAGCATAGCATACGAGAACTACCTGTCCATGGCTGCCGAGATTGCGATGGCACATCATGAGAAATATAACGGCGGTGGGTATCCCATCGGGCTTAAAGGAGAGGATATCCCCTTAAGTGCCAGGATTGTGGCCGTCGTAGACGTATACGACGCGCTCGTGTCAAAGAGGCCGTATAAAGATCCCTGGAACTTCGAAAAGGTGGTTGAGTTGCTTAAGTCAGAAAGAGGGGAACAATTCGACCCTCACGTGCTCGACGCGTTTATTAGCGTGATTACTCAGGACGTGTAAACTTTACGGAGATCGGATCGAAAGCGTGAACGAAAACTTCATCATCCGTAATCTCACCAGGGAAGAGGCCGAAGCGGCCGCAGATTGGGCTGCCCTGGAGGGCTGGAACCCGGGGCTGCACGACATGGACTCTTTCTATTCAACCGATCCGAACGGTTTTTTCGGAGGGTTTCTCGACTGCGGGCTAATCGCCTGTATCTCTGCCGTATCTTACGGCGAGTGTTTTGGATTCATTGGTTTCTACATAGTAAAGCCAAAATACCGTGGACGTGGTTTTGGCCTCAAAATATGGCGGCACGCCATGCATTACATGGGCGGCAGAAACGTGGGACTCGACGGTGTACTCGCACAGATAGCCAACTACGGAAAATACGGCTTCAGGTTTGCCTACCATAACGCCCGTTATGCCGGTTATGTCCGTTATGCCAGTCACTCCGGTTATACCGGCGACTCAGGTGATTCAGGTTACAATGACTCCACCTTAAAAAGCGGCGGGTCCTGTAAACCGGATCTTGTTACGAATCCGGCTCATGCTCATGCTCCGGGTTTAGTCAAACTTGCCGACGTCCCTTTAAGCACGGTAACGGAGTTCGATGACACGATTTTCCCCGTGTCCCGTCCGGCGTTTCTTCGAAACTGGATTACACATCCCGCCCACGTGTCTCTTGGTATGCTGGACGGAAACCGCCCGGATAGAAACCGTATGTTGGGTTATGGCGTAATACGGCCATGCAGGAATGGGTTTAAGATAGGCCCGCTTGCGGCTTCAAGCGAAACCGTAGCCGAAACCCTCTTTAACGCCCTCACTTACGGCGTCGGCACTCAGCCAGTATTCCTTGACGTACCCGTGATAAACGCCGCGGCCGTCGGGTTTGCCACCAGACATGGCATGGAGAAAGTGTTTGAGACCGCCCGCATGTATACCGGTACCGAACCGGCGATAGCCCTCGACAAACTGTACGGCGTGACAACCTTCGAACTCGGATAGAATCCGGCCGATAGGCCAATGGCAGGCGAATGGGAGGCTGATGGCAGGCGGATAAAATTCGTCAAATAGGCGGCCAAAGCAGAACGGTACCCGGAGCTTTAAAGCACGAAAAACACCCTGTAGAATGCTATTAGAGCCATTGCCGAAAACACCACTGCTGCGAAATAGCAGAAGCGCTTTTTATCGATTACGTGTGACAGCTTTACTCCGGCCTGTGCCCCGAGTATTACGGCAGGTATGGCGAAAATCAGTATACCGGCCATTTTGTTAACGTCGAGTTCGTGCCCGTAGCCGTAATAGCCGAGGTTAACGAGGGACGTGAAGAAGGCCGTTATGGCTATTATAAATACGGAGGTGCCGGAGGATAACGGAACCGGGTAACGTTTAAGGGCATGAAAGTAGTAATTGTTCGTGATTCCGAGTCCCACGCCGATAGTGCCCGTGAAAAAACCGCCTATGGCGCCGAGAGCCAAACCGGCGAGCCTTCGGTGGGCGGGTGAATTAGCGGCCTCATCCGGGCAGGCGCCCCCGTTTGCCGTCCGGGCATTTTTCGCATGAGCCCGTGCCTGTCCGGCATTGTAATACATCAGGAAAGCACAGCCTGTTCCCATTATAAAGACCAGCGATTTTGGAGGGATCTGCTTTGATATCAATGCCCCCAACATGCCGGCCGTTAATCCGGCAGAGAGCATCAAACCTGCGGTGCCGTACATTATCTTCTTTTTTCCGGCATAGCCGACGGTACCGGAACCAAAGCCAAAAAATTCTATGAGCACGCCGCAGGCCACGGCAGTGTGAGGCTCGATTCCATACCCCAAAAGCAGGACGGGGGCCCAGAAAGCCGCCCCGTCAATACCGGTACTCATCGCAACCGTAGCGACGGCTATCCCCACCGGCAGTACGCTCCAATACGTTGCATAATCGATTGTTAGCAGGCGGTCTCCTCTTCGCTGATCCACCGGTTTTTCGGATGAATCCGATGAATAGGTATGTTCGGGTGTTGCCGTGGTATCCGGAAATGCCGGGTATTAGTATCAGTTTAGTATAATAGTATAACAAGTAGTCGTACAATAGGTCAAAACATCCGCCGCGTGGTGTTAAGCCGCCGCGTGGGCGGTTTGCTCCGGAACTGCCGGGCTGCTTTTAGTGCTGGTATTTTGTTAACCAAAATGCTATGATAATTAGTATGCCTAATCAGTATGATAAAATTTTGAAGGAAGATATAAGCGAAGTTATCGATACCTTGATCTCAAGGGTTATCGGGTTAAAAGTCGTTAAATCCGAGCGGATAGAAGCGAAACTTCAAATCACCAACGAACGTGAAGCCGACTACCTGTTAAAAGTAACGACCGAAGACGGTGCCGTTTTCTTGTTGCATATAGAATTTCAGAGTACTAACTACGCCAAAATGCCTCTCAGGATGTTAATATACTGGGTTTTTCTAACGGATATTCATGAACTTCCGGTAATGCAGTATGTCTTTTACATCGGTAACGAACCTTTAACAATGGAAGATAATCTCTCATATCCGACGACAACCCATGAATATAACCTTGTTAATATGAAAGACGTCGATTGTGAAACATTCTTACACTCGAAAAAGCCCGAAGAAATAGTCATCGCATTTCTTTGCGATTACACGAAGAAAGGTGTTAAAATTTTTGTAACCGTTCACCAATAATATGTGAGATTATCGATTGGCGGGCAAGAGAGAGACGAACCACCCCGCCCTTCGGGCACCCCTCCTTTTTAAGGAGGGGTGCCCGAAGGGCGGGGTGGTTTTAGGCATAGCAGATTTTGCGGGTGAACTGTTACAAATTTTTATACACGAGATTCTGCAGCGAATTAAGGATTTGGTACCTGATGAAACGCTTAGGGGTAAGTACATCAGACAGGTGTAAGTTTTGTCGCAACTGAGAAATTTACAGAACGAAGTATGTAAGGAGGCAGAGGATATGGCACTGGTATGGGATATAGAGAAGGATGTAAGATTCAGGCAGGGGCGGGAGAAAGGCTTATTAGAAGGTATTGAGCTTGCCGTAAAAATTAAGTTCGGTACCGAAGGGCTTGCCGTAATGGATAAGATAAAAAGTATCGCTGATATTAATACACTTGAGAAAATAGAAGATATTCTGCTGAAATCCGAAAATATTCACGAGTTTATGGAAATGATTGGGGCTATTCATAATTAAAGCCATACTGCCGGACGTTTCCAGGAGTACCACTTTTCCCTATGATTAATGCCATGTTGCACGCATAAGAGTAAAGTGCAAGAGATGAGGAGGGGAAAGCCTTCCCCTCGCTTCGGCCGCAAAAGGCGCGTCCTTTCGCTACCCCTTCTGCGGGGGCACTCCCCGCAGAGAGGGTAGTCGCCAGACGTTTCTCAGGCTGGCGCGAAGAGAGAGACTTCTCCCTCCTAGCCTCTTGTGCTTTTATTACTCTTATGGCTGCCACCTGATATTATATTTAATTATCCTGTTTGCTCTAATTAAAATATCTTCGGGAAATAATTTCCATTGCCGTTCAGACATGTATTGCTTCCTCTAATATCAAAGGCCTCAATTCTTTTCTAATGCCGTCTTTCATCACGACATCGACTTTTCCCTTCATCTTCGGTTCAAGAAAAAACTTTAAGTCCATATAGTTATGAAACGTCCCATATTCGGGTTTCAGTTCGATAAGTATATCGATATCGCTTCTCTTTTTTTGCTCGTTCCTCACATATGACCCAAACACCGCTATATCGGTAATGCCGTATTTATCTACAAGTGTATCCATATGCTCTTTCAAAACATCGATGACTTCCTGCAAGCTTGAAGGCTTTTTCCTTATCGAATGGGTCTTCTTTAGCATAATTCCCCCGCTATGTACGGTTTCCAACAGGTATATCTTCTATAAATATATTTACATTTCAGGATCGACGGTTTACTATCGATTTACCACTGAAGCTGGCGGTTTATCAGCTTTTTATAGAACTTTGGCGTTACGAAAGACTGCGCGTGTATCTCGTCGTCGTAGAACTTCGTGTCTATTTCGAAGGGATGCCTGCACTCCCTGGGATTCAGTTTCAGGGAACCCACAGCGAAAGCCCACCAGTTGCCGGGGTACGTGGCAATGCATACCGTGTAGAGGTCCACAACGGGAAAAACCCTGTGGAGACTTTCCTGCATTTCGACAACTACCTCCTTGTGGTGGTGCAGTGACTCGGTGTGGGTAACGAACATACCGTTTTCGGTCATGGCGCTTTTGACGTTATTAAAAAACTCCTTTGTAAAAAGAGTGCGGGCAAATCCTATGACGTCCGTCGAATCTACAATGACAACGTCGATGTCCTTTGCCGACTTAACGAACTCGGCTCCGTCCATGATCTTTATATCTACCCGCGGGTCGTCGACCGCACATGATACGGTGGGGAAGAACTCCCTGGAGACTTTGATAACCAGATCGTCGATTTCCACGAAGTAAACCTTTTCTACGGTCTTGTGCTTTAAGACCTCCCTGACGATGCCGCCGTCACCGCCGCCAATAACCACCACTCGCTTGGGGTTTGGGTGCGCGTACATTAGCACGTGGGTCAGCATTTCGTGGTAAAAAAGCTCGTCGCGCTCGGTTATCTGGACGATGTTGTCGAGTAAGAGCATCTTGCCGAAAAAAGGGTTTTTTATGACGGAGATCTCCTGATACTTGCTCTTGCCTTTATATAGAATGTCTTCGACTTCATAAGAGTGCTCGATGGGAGAGTAGGGTTCTTTTTCGATAAATCTTATCATCTTGCCGTTTCTCCTTATACGAAAATTTATTGGAATTTATAATTTAATATATGGAATATCACTTTTATAAAATAACGGTTTTGGGTATGGTTATACCGTTGAACTCGGATGCATAGGAGATTGTATATGCACCCGCGGAAAGAACAAGGACTATGTCTCCCACTTCCGGTTCGTTAAGTTCGACGTTTTTGTCTATCACGTCGAAGCTGTCGCAGCTTGGGCCCGCCAGTACCCAACTCTTTTTGTTGCCGGTATGTTGGGTCGTCTCCACTATGTAGGTATACCTGATACCCCCGACGCTTTCCATCAGGCCGTTAAATACTCCGACGTCTATGTATAGCCACTTTTCGTCAAGCCTGTCTGCCTTGCCCGTAACGCTGCTTATCATGATACCGGCGTCTCCGACTACGGCGCGCCCCGGCTCGACGGCAACGGACACGTCGTCGCCGAAACGCTCGGCGATGAGGGCGTTTATATGCTTTTCGATGGTATCTATGGCCAGTACGCTCTTTGTATACTTGACGGGGTAACCGCCGCCGATATTAAGGAAGCTCAGTTCGATGCCCTTTCGCCCGGCCATATCGAACACAAGACGTGCCTTGTCGAGGGCGATGTTCCAGTTGTAAATGTTGTTGCACTGGGAACCGACGTGAAAGGTTACCCCTACCGGATTGAGACCCTTTTGGACAGCCTTTTCGAGAAGTATGACTGCGTCGTCGACTTCGACTCCGAATTTCTTGCTAAGCGGCCACTCGCTGCCCTCGTTTGGGATAGACAGGCGGACGTAGACGTTACAACCGGGGGCATAGACGGCAAGTTTGTCCACCTCCGTCGCCGAGTCATAAGAGTAGTACGTGACGCCGTAGTCTACGGCCTCCCTGAGAAAAGCGAGCGTCTTGACGGGATTGCTGCATATTATCCTGCTCGGCTCTACACCGGCCTCCATAAGTACCTTTAGCTCGCCCATGCTGGATATCTCGAAGCCGCACCTGGAGCCGTCCCTGAGCAGCGTGTCGTTGAGAAGGCGAATCATACCGATATCGGGGTTTGCCTTAACTGCGTAGTAGGCTTTGCAATTGCGAATGTTGTGCCCGATAAGGGAAATGTTAGCCCTTACCTTTTCGCCGTTTATGGCAAGGACGGGGGTACGTACCTCGCTTGAGTCGATGTAGCTCAAAACCTTGAGCAGAGTCGACTTATCCACCATCTTAGCCTTTGCGCTATCTATCTTGAATGTCTTTACCATGCTTTCCACCTCACCTTGCGTAATACCTATGCTACCATAAATTACTAATAGAAACCAACACATGGTAAACTAATCAAGAGTAACGGTTTTGATAGTGCGCGATAGTGGGCCCAAGTCGAATGAAAAGGACAAGAGCAAGGACTGGATCCCCGCGAAGCCTGCCCCTGGCTTGAACAGGGGCGAGGATGACAGAAAGGGCAAGAGCAAGGACAAAGGCGATTCCGCACAAGCCGGAATGACGCAGTGGGGTGGGTGACGGTAAGAGGTTGGAATGCGGCACAAAAGGATTAAGGGACAGGATCCGGCACGCGAATACGACCAGCGGCTCGGTTCTATCCGGTAGTGACGGCCCGCGAATACCCTCTCACGGGGTGGTAGGGAGGTTGCGGCTGACGGCTCAGGACATTGACGACAAAAGAGTTGAGCATCGCGTTACCCTATTCCTTTATTACTACCGCCGGATCGGTGCGTGACGCTTTCAGGACGGGAATATAGACTGCTATAGCCGTTACGGGTATTAGAAATATTAACGGTAAAAACTGATACCATAACGGTGCAATTAACCACCAAATGGCAAAATCCCCCGAACGCGAAGCAATCAAAAACAGCTCGTTCGAAAGAAAATCTACATTAATATGGTTTAAATGCCTTGCCGTAAAAGAACCCGCTATTAGCAGTGCTATTTGTGAAATAATCAGTACAATAATATATGTCTTTAACATGTCGTAGTATATTAAATAAGTAAAAATTCTTTTGACGTCATTTTTTGTGGCGCCAACGCATCGCATTGTTCCTATTTCTCTTATAGAATCCTTTACTTTGGCACTTAGTAATTGGTATATGGTGAATGAAAAGAAAACCAGTATGAAAAGTATTGCAACAAATATCGGGGTGCCCACATCATCTATACTTCTCATTAGGAATGTATCGGCTTGTAACGTTTCACTGGTATCTACCGTGAGTTTCATTTCCTTTATTTTTTTAATTACCGAGTCTCTCTGTTCGGGTTCAGGCAGTACGTAGATTAATTTATTGTTCCGGCTTCTGGTGACTTCATCGTTAAACGCATTGCTTCTCATTCGAAGAATTTCATCTATCGCATTAGCCTGTTCGCGTGGTATTACACCATATACCAAAGGACTAATAGATTTGTCTCTGATAAAACCAACAACCTGAACTCTAATACTGATTGGTGTGCAGTATCTGACATTGGCTGGATTATCCAGTGCCAGATCAATTAATGTTTTCTTTTGAGAATCTATTATTTTTTTCTTCATGGTTTCAGGATTTAGTAATATTTCTCTGACGTCTTTATCCGACCAACTCCATGAAGGCAGAGGTTGTCTGCAATTAGGATCTATAAAGACGTCAAATGCCTTTCCAAGCCAGGACGCTTTATAATTAATATCCCTTTGAAATATGTTTTTATCTTTAACATAACGATAATTAAAAAGATCCCGCGACATTAAGATTGGAATCGTTCCCCTTTGTATCTTTTCAGGTGGAAGCTCAACGTAAAGTTTAAAGAATTCTTTGTCATATTTAAAAAGATAATAAGGTGGTAAAATGTAGTTCACTCTATTCATGTCAAAATAGGTATACGCGCGCACATTGCCAAAATCAGACTGAATATCAGCCACTCCTTTCATATTTTTTAAGGCGTTTAACTGTTCCTCCGAAATGGGTGGAGTATTGTACCAATCAAAATGATAACCTCTTTCATACGCTTTTTCATAATTATGGACAAAAAGTATCGACTTGTGAGGGTACTCTTTATCGATAAAAAAATTGTTAATTTTATTGTAAATCCCATAAATTACATTTGTAAGTATTACTACGATGAAAAGAATGGCAAAAAAATTGAACATATACTTCTTTTTGCCCAGCACTTTCTTTTTACCGTTTCTTCTTCTGTTAATATAAATAATATCTCTGACTGTAATCATAAAAGAACGCCGCTCTCGATTTTGATCCTTCTGGTGCCATAATCGGCTATCCATGGATTATGTGTCACCAGGATAATAGAAATCCGGTTTTCCGCGAAAATCCTCACAATAATTTCCATTACGTGCTTACTGTTTTCAGAGTCGAGATTACCTGTAGGTTCATCCGCTATTATCAGGCGTGGCCTGACTACAAGCGCCCTGGCTATGGCAACCCTCTGGCACTCTCCGCCTGAAAGTTCAGCCGGATAATGTCCCATCCTGTCTTTTAGTCCCAGGGAATAAAGCATCTCCCTGGCAGAGTCCTTTCTCTCTTTAGCCGGTATTTTTCTAAACATAAGCGGCAGTTCGACGTTCTCCAGCGCGGTCAGGTACTCGACAAGATTATAATTCTGAAACACAAATCCGATAGACGTGTTCCTTATGGCTGATAAGCGGTCATCGTTTATCTCGTGCATTTTTTGCCCGTTGAATTCTACAACGCCACTCGTTGGCGTCGAAAGTCCTCCGCATATCTGTACAAACGTTGTCTTTCCGGAGCCCGACGGGCCGGTAACGGTTATAAACTCTCCTTCGCCAAGATGGAAATCGACGTCTTTCAATACTTGCAATTTCTTTTTATTTCTACCGTATACAACGTTTACTTTGATCAGTTTTAACATGCTTACTTACCTCTGTATGTAAATCCGATTACCTTATTTCCCTCTGTATGTAAAACCGATCACCTTATTTCCCTGGTTGCCGGCTTCGTTTATAGCGCGAAAGGATATAACGTGATGGCCGTTGGCAAGATTCTTTGGTACGCTCAATCTTATCTCTTTTGTCTTATCATCCAAAATACCGTCCGACGATGAAAAACCAATCCATTCACCACCGTCGACGGAAAAATAAAGTTTAGTTATAACGGACGTCCTGCTTGCTACTTTTCCCGTAAATATCTTACGTTTATTGTCATATTTTAAAGACGGGAACTCCGGTCTTTCGTTGTTGTTGATGAAAACTTCGGAAAGTGCATATCCCTTTAACCCGTTGCCATAGTTTGACGGTTCATCGGATGCCTCTACTTTTACTACATATCTGCCGTCGGGTAAAGAGTCTGTGTCTACCGTAAATTTACTTGTCTTTAGCGAAGCACTTTTCGAAAGATTTATCCAGTTTTCCTTTCCCTCCTCGGTAATCCATACGTTATAAATCAATTCGTCGCCATTTGGATCCGCCGCTTCCCAGGTTATTTCCCTCTGCGGCCCGGCCGTTGTGTACACTCTGTCGGATACCTTGACGTCTTTTACTACCGGACGATGATTCCTCTCCGTATAATAATATTCGAACCCTTTGAGTATCGCGTCTTCTTTTATGTCAAAGCGCAACTGCCCGTATGCCCATCTGTTATTCTTTAATTCCACGGGTGAACCGTTTTTCCGCTGCGTCCACTCGGTCCACGTTTTATCGGGTACCGGAGTGTTGCCATGCCTTGAGTAAACTTTTAGTCCTTTACCACCCCATGATAATTTGCCCCAGTCCGCCGGGATACCGGTACCTAAAACACGCGTCATGACCTTTGCGTTATCCGCCAGTTCACCGGATACCTGAAACACCACCGCCTCGTTTCCGGAGACAAGAAAAAAGCCGGGATAACCGTCTTTCATGATTATGGACGTAACGTTTTTATAGTCAACCCCATAAGCCGTCCATACGTCGTGAATGTCATCCCGGGGATTTTTTATCATATACACTTTGCCTTTAGGCCCGGTCGCTATATATAACCTGCCTTTCTTATCGAGCTGAATATCGAATATGTATTCGTCCTTTAAAGATAATATCTTCTCGACCCGTCCGTCCTTTGTTACCAAATACACGCTCCCGTATGCGTAATTCAATATCGATAGTTCCCTTTGGTTTGAGGTTATGGCTAAATCCTGATCTACGCCGTAATTGGCCTTCAGGTCGGATAATTTCTTGAAAAATTCCTTGTAATTCTCTTCCTTATTTGCGTCGGGCGGCTTCCTTAATTTATTAACGGCCACAATCAGGCTGCCGCCGGCGTAATCCACGGCCTTCACCAATGCCTCTTCCTGAAAATGGTATACCACGTTAATCTTCTGTTTTCCCGTTAATTCGTAGAGGTTGCCCGTTTCGCCTCCTCCAAGATATACTTTGCCATCTCCACCGTTGTGGACGAATGTAACGTTAATATCCGGCACCTGTGCCCATACCTCGTATTTCCCTTCCCTGTAATCTATTCTGAATACCTGGCCAAGCGGCCCCGTGGCTGCGTAAAAATATACATTATCCACGTCCTCTAAATCCCATGTGTTTTCCACGGGAAGGTTTGACAGGATTTTGTATTTATCGTACGATTTTAAATCAATACCGAGAATATTGCCGTTGCCCATTATGCCGCCAATCAAGCGGGACGATAGTCTCTTAATAACCGAATACGCTGGTTTGCTTGAAGTGGATTTTATACCTTCGATGTTAACGTCCGTGAATTTGTCGTCTTTTAAAACGGAGAGCACTGCGGGCCATCCTCCACCGACAATCAGGCTGCCCTGTTCATCGAAAGCGCCGCTCCATAATGTTAAGTTATTTTTATAAACATACTTCTTTACGTTATATCCTTTAACTACGGTTCCTTTATCCGAATACATCGCGCCTTCATAATAGAAACCGGCACTTCCTTTATCCTTGTCCTTATCCGTCCATTTCCTGGTTTGTACCGCAAAAGATGGATTTGCAGCGGCTAATGCCTGTAAAAACAGTAAGCACAGTGAGCACAGTATTATCACGTATCTTCTCATTTTCCTTTCCCTTCCTTATCCTGTGTTTTCATACGGCGTTTATTATGTGCCGGTGTTTATTATATTTATTATCTGGTATTATCTGGTATTATCTGGCGTCTATGATATTTATAGTTGCATCCGATGCACCGGTTACAGCCCATGGAAGCCTTATTACGGTTCTGTCGATCCTTGAAATTGGATAAAACGCAGTTGCTCTTGCCCCCGATGGAAACATTACCACAACGTCATCGCTCCTTAGTACCCCTTTCAGCCAATCCACCGTTAATATTGCATAATCGGGCGATACTTCGGAAGGCCTTACCTTGTTGCCCGGCACCACGCTAACGGGAAACGTTCCGTTAAATCCCTCGGGGATAACTATTTCTATCGGAACTACCATCCTCTCATCCAAAGAATGTTCTATCTCCACGTTTAGGGTAACCGTATCACCTGCATGTGCCGTTGATTTGTTGAAATCCGCTTTCCTGATATTGCCGGTTCTTCCATCTGCAAGTTCCTCTATCCCGATTGAAATATCGTCTGGCACGTACTTGTCGCCCAGGCCGTTAAATAACGTTGTCAAAATCAACCCGCTTACAAGAGGCCCCGTATCTCCCTTTATACTATCTGCGTCATACCTTTGTGAAAATGTCGCATCTCCCTTTAAACCGTTTATCTTCATGGAATAATTCACGCTTATCGCCTGTTCTTTCGTTGACGCATTTATGTTGGACGTTATCAAAGAGGAAATAACGGTTCCTATGAGCTTTGATATCAACTGGCTTTTCCTGATTATTTCCATGTTATATATTTTCGCTTCGGGCGAATTTAATGTCTTAAGAGATACTTTCAACGGTATCATGGAGGCTTTTCTGCCTATCTGTCCTATTATAGCTTGTTTCCCATCCCACACGACCGCGCCTATCTCCGCAAGGCCGGCAGCCATCTTATATGACAGGTTCATCTTTGGAATAGTACTATTTACGTTTGCCTTGTGCATGGGTAAAATTATATTGTCCCCGGTAAATAAATTAGGATGTCCAAACGCCAACAGGATATTACCGTCCACGGTTGTCACAGTTCCGGCTGAACCAATCCATATATCTCCGCGAACAAGCGGTACGAAAATCATCTCACCAGCCTTTGGAGCTGAGACAGCTTTAAAGTTATTCACGGATATAACGGATATATCAGGCGCCCCGTTTTTATCGGTAGATGGCACGTTTTGATCGACAGATGTACTGTTTTTATCGTCAAAAACAGTTATTACTTTTTCAAGTTCATCAAGCATATTCTGAATAGGCATGACATGCAATATATTCTCGATTTGATATTCCTCCGTAGCATAGATTGCTCCGGCTAGTCTGTTATCGAAGTAAACCGGACTTCCGCTTACGCCACTGCCAAACAGATGCCTTTTTTCTTCCGTTTTTATAAGGATATTCTTTTTGCCAGGTATTTGTCCGGCTACTATATCCACTACCTCGACCTTAAACTTTTCAGGTTCGGTTCCTTTAAACACAGTTAGCCCATATCCCCTCATTCCAGGTCTTAATTCCTCTATGCCTATGATACTTATGCCCTTCACTTTCATTTCAGCCGCTGCGGGGTTGATAAATACCAGGGTGATGAAAAAGAGGGTTATTAAGAAGATGGTAATATACAGGCGATATCCCGGCATAATATTTCTGTAATTGCTAACCGCCGTTTTTAGGTTGATTTTTAGGCTAATCAGGCTAATATAGTTACCCAATCTAATCGGAAAGTTTGATTGTATTACAGACGTTATCGCCCGGGGTTGGAGCGGGCAGAGAGAAATGGGTCTGAACGAACTTCCATCCACTCCCTCCGCGTTTGAGTACGGCGGTAAAGCGTCCCTTCACGTCTATCGTCTTTTGTTTCGTAACAATACCTACGTTTGCGTCCGCGAAGAGCCATGCAACGTTACCGTAAGAAGACAGTGCCAACACTTTAACGTCAAAATATTTCAACTGCTTTGCCGCGAGGAAGTCTTGCAGATATCCCTCTTTGATCATTTCGGGTCCGATGAATTTTTCATCCTCGTTCGACCCGACTGCTATAGTGTCCTGGTCGGTGGAATAGTATGACATGACGTCAATGAGGTCCCTGTCGACATATGCCTTCGAAAACGCCTTGAGCATAATGTCTATCTCGGACTCGACCCTTTTGGTGCGAGATACGGATGTCTTTTGCTGAATCATGCGCGCGGGCACCCTGCGTTTCATGTCAAGCTTCGAAAGTGCGGCTTTATCCTTACCGACGTTGGCGTCCGCCCCAAGCGCAACAGAGGCCGAAGCGATAACGGCAAATAACACCGGCAAGGCAATAACCGGCGAAAAGCAGTTAAGCGTCTTCGGTTTTCGGGTATCCCTTCGGATGTTACTTCGGGCATTATGCACGTTGAAGCATACCTCTCTTCGCATATATAATGTAAATATGTATAATATAAACATGCAAGAAATGTAAGAACATGCGATCAGAAGCATAAAATTCACGTTATTCTCCTTATTAGGTATTGAGTACAGATTATATCACAATGGGCTGCCGTTTTGTTATACTATAGTCATTATTAGTCATTATTCGATAAACATGCTACGGGTATACGGCTATACGTTATAAGCCGACCGGGTAAAAGGAGAATGCTATGGAAAAAGACAAAGTGGCCATCGTAGCGTACGTGGTTGCCAAGGCAGGACTGGAAGACGAGGTAAAGGAAGAGCTTCTGGCGTTAGTCGGGCCTACGAGGAATGAAGAGGGGTGTCTTCAGTACGAACTCCACCAGGACGGGGAAAGCAAGGGACGGTTCATGTTTTACGAAATCTGGCGTAACGAGGAAGCCATTAATGAGCACTTCCAGACACCCCACGTAAGGGCCATCGTTGAAAAATTCGATCGTCTCTTTGAGGAACCAATAAAGAAAACACTGTGGAAAATGCTCGATACGCACTAATCCGGCACTCACCCAATGATTAATGTCCATAATGATCAAATAATGATTAACACTCATAATGTCTGATACCCGCGTCATAGCCGTCAAAAACGTGCGAAAGTCCTACGGGGGCTTTCTTGCGGTTAACGGTCTTTCCTTTGACGTAGACAAGACCGAGTGTTTTGGCCTCCTTGGGCCTAACGGCGCCGGTAAGACTACCATGATGAAGATGATCTACGGTATGGCCATAAGAGATCCGCATTCCGACGGCTCCATATCCGTATTCGGCTATGATCCGCTTTACGACGAGCTGAAGATTAAGAACCTCTGCGGCGTAGTTCCCCAGGAGGATAACCTGGACATAGAGCTAAACGTGGTCGAAAACCTGGACGTCTTTTGCAGGTTCTACGGGATGTCGAAAAGCGCCACCCGTGACAGGATAGATTACCTCCTGGATCTGATGGAACTTACCGACAAGCGGGACTCCAAGATAAAAGCCCTCTCCGGCGGCATGAAAAGGCGCCTGATAATAGCCCGGGCTCTCGTCAACCAACCCAAACTCCTTATTCTGGACGAGCCCACGACCGGACTCGACCCCCAGGTACGCCACGTCATATGGAACAAGCTCAGAGCCATGAAAAAGCTGGATATGACCATTCTGCTCACCACCCACTACATGGAGGAGGCTTTTCAGCTCTGCGACAGGCTTATAATCATGGACGGCGGGAAAAAGATGATGGAAGGCAACCCGCAGCGGCTTCTTAAGGACAACATGGAGCATTACGTGCTGGAACTAAAGAGCGCCGGCTCCTTCGGCAAAGTGGAAGGCTTCCTTAAAGAAACCGCGGCTAACATAGGCTCAACCACTGAAGCGGCAACCAAAGAGGGTGTAACGGATAAAGCTGGAAACGATGAAGGTGCATTCGGTGAAGCCGTAAATGCCGAAACCGAAACCGATGAAACCGAAACCATTGAAGCCGAAACCGATGAAGCCGCAAGCAAAAAAGCCGTAATCAGGGTAGAACATATGGAAGAGATCGTATACGTATACTCGAACGACCCGGAAGTCCTGCAGAAGGCGGTGTGCCTTCTAAAGGGAGAAGATTACTACCTGAGGCAATCCAACCTCGAAGATCTCTTCCTGAAGACCACCGGCAGGGCTTTAGCCAATGCCCAATAACCCGCCCTCATTTCTAACGCGCGTATTTGCCATATGGCACCGGCACGTAAGGGTTTACAACAAGTTCCTTCTCAGTAACGGCCTGCCGCCTTTCCTCGAGCCTCTCATATTTCTCGCCGGTATCGGCCTTGGCCTCGGCAGGTACATACCATCCATGGGGGGAGTCAGCTACGTCCGGTTCCTGGCCTCGGGCCTTATCATCACGGCGGCCATGTGGACCGCCTCTTTCGAGTGCACTTTCGGCACCTTCATAAGGATGGAGTTCGGCAAGGTCTACGACGGCATGCTCGCCGCGCCCATAAGCGTAAGGGACATGCTGATTAGCGAGATATTGTGGGCGGGCACGAAGGGGTTGTTCTTTTCTTCCGCCGTGCTGTTCATCATGTTCGTATTTCGCGTATTACCCGTGTCCATAACTGTGCTGGTTCCATTTGTCGGATTTCTTACGGGAATGATGTTTGGGGCCATCTCGCTTTTCGTAACCTCCTTCGTTCGCAACATTCAGTATTTTAACTTCTTCTTTACGGGTTTCCTCACGCCAATGTTTTTTTTCTCCGGCGTGCTCTTTCCCGTCGAGAATCTACCGAAGGCCGTCAGGCCCATAGCCGAGATAGTTCCGCTTACACATTCCGTGAGGCTGTCGAGGGCCCTGTGTAACGGGGTGTTTACGCCGGATCTCGTCATCGACTTGCTCTATATTGTCGCGGCAACGTTCGTGTTCGGATATTTCGCCATAAAACGGCTTCGCAGAAGACTCATCGATTAAGCCTCGCTAACATGAAAGAACTGCGCCTTAAATACTTACTTATGCGCCACGGCGAAAGTGTGGCCAACGCCACCGGCATTGTCGCAAGCACCGCAAGCTCTGCACTCGACGGCTACGGACTCACCCCAAAGGGTATAAGACAGGTAGAAGCTGCCATTTCACAAAGCGAACTCATGAAAATTGCCGATGTTGATTCTTCAGCCGGTTCCGTTAATTCCGCGGGTTCCGTTGATTCTGCTATTTCCTCCGCTTCCGTTAATTCTTCTGCCAGTTCTGCTGCCATAATAATCTACTCATCCGATTTTTTAAGAGCCCGGCAGTCCGCCCTAATTGCTGGCAGGTTGCTGAAAACCGAAGTGCGCTTTGACCCGCGCCTGAGGGAGCGGAACTTTGGCGATCTCGAAATGGGTTCAACTGCCGCCTACGCGCAAATCTGGCCGGAGGACCTAAAGAACCCGGCTCACAAGAAATGGGGCGTAGAGAGCGTCAATGAAGTTCTGGCCAGGATGCTGGATTTTCTGTCATACATGGAGTCGGCCGAGTCAGCCTATCGCGAATCCGTAGAAGGCAAATCAGACCGGGGCGAAAAAACCGCTCTCATCGTTTCCCACGGTGATCCGCTGCAAATACTCCAGGCTTACTTTCTCTTTGGCGACCCACGCAAGCACGGGTCAAATCCGATGGAAAACGCCGAATTAGCCGAATTACAAGTTCTCCGGGGTGTGCGCCGCCGCTAAATGAGCTTGGCAAAAGGAGATTGACGGTATCCCCGATGTCCACCGGCCTTAAATGGATAGGATTCTATGGAGGTTTTCCATATCTTCGACGGTGGCGGACTTTCTGATAAATTCCACGACCAGCTCAAGTTTGCTCATATCACGGATAGCCGATATTTTATCAATCAGAGAAAGCCCCCGGTCTCCATACTCTCCATATATAAATTCAACGACCAATTTAATGCCTACCAAAAGTCCCCCCCGCATGGCTTCCAGTTCGCCTTTCAGCTTGGCCTTGGCAAACCCTTCCTCGTATCCCTGCTTATACAAACGGTCTTTCATTGGGTCGAATATCAATGGCATTTTCTTTGCCTCCTTACCGGCTTTAAAGAGATAGGATTCTATGGTTAATCGGGCAGGTTTTCCATATCTTCGACGGTAACGGATGTTCTGATAAGTTCCTTGACCCGCTCAAGCTTGTTCAAGTCATCGATAGCCGATATTTTATCCATCAGGGCAAGCCCCCGGTCTCCATATTTTATGTCAAGGCCCAATTGAATACCTTCCAAAAGCCCCCTGCGCCTGCCTTTCAGCTCACCCTCGGTTAACCCCTGCTTAAACAAACGGTCTTTTGTTGCGTCGAATATCAATGGCATTTTCTTTGCCTCCTTAGCCGCTATTTCTTCGAGTCCCCTCAACTGGGATAACACTTCCACCTGCCTTATATACTTCGACAGTTGTAACGCGTCGGTAACCGCCTCTTTCAGCTTCTTAAAAATATGCTCTATTACTATTGTACCATCTTTACCCTTAAAATTACACAGCACCGAAACCACAATCTCCTCAGGTGCCCCGGAATTGACGAAGGTCTCGCAGTCGATGGCACTAAAGTCGATTATCGTGTATTTGTAAGCGTCGCCTAAATCGGGATAGTAATCGGGCATCGTTAATGGCTCTTTGCCTACGTAGAACAGATATTGTTTTGGATGTTCATCATAAATTTCGTCCGTAAAAAGCCAGTACATGAGCATCCTGCGCGGTATTTTGGGGCTGTTGTTGGCGTGTATCTCTATATGCATTATATAGGGCGGCTTTTTACCTGTGGCCGAACTATCGTCACGCTCCTCGATTCTGAACATGAAGTCTGCCTCACGCTCGTTCGTAATCTGCATCTTGCAGTTGAGAGGCGTAATCTTTACGGCATCGATTCCCAGTATCTTCCTGATGAAGACGCGTATCGACTTACCCAGGGTTTCCTTTAATATTTTGTCATACTTACCGGACATAACCGTTTTACGATAACAGTTCAGGCCACAATTTGTCCAATATGCCGCAATGGCCGCAGAAATGCAGCAGATATTGTCTTGAACTGTGATTAATAATGATTAAATGAGGACTATGACAATAAATGACAGACATCAGCTTTCCAAATTCTTAATCATAGTCAATCAAAAAATCATTTAAATCACAGTTCAGACAGACTATTCACAAATATTTTTCGGCGGTTTTTGCAAAATTCAGAATTTGTACCCTATATGTAACCCTGACGTGGTGTATAATACCGGTAATGGAGGGTGAAATGACAATAAAGCTCAGGCTAAAGGCCGCCTTAATGGCCTCACTATCCGCCGCGCTTATGTGCTGCCTGTTGCTGCCGGTCAGTCGGGCGCAGGCAGGCCCGGAAGTCGACGTTCCGAAAGAACCAATACTGCGTATTGAAACCGGCATGCACACGGCTATGATAACCAGAATCGGTATAGACGCCGGCAACCGGTATCTCGTGACTGCATCGCTTGACAAGACAGTAAGGGTCTGGGAACTTGCTACCGGCAGGCTCATCAAGACGTTAAGACCGCCTGTTGGAAGCGGCGATGAAGGAAAGATCTATTCCGTTGCGATATCGCCGGATGGAAAGACAATTGCCTGCGGCGGTTGGACCGGTTATGACTGGGATGGAAATGTGTCTATTTACTTATTCGACAGTGAAAGCGGAAGATTGATTAAGAGAATCGGCGGTTTACCAAGTGTCATTGATCATCTTACCTATTCCAGGGATGGAAAGTATCTGGCTGCCGGACTTTGGGGACATAACGGCATACGTGTCTTCAATACCAACAACGATTATACTCAGGCAGGGGAGGATAAGGATTATGGCAGTGATAGTTATGGCCTGGATTTTGACGGGGATGGCAAACTTGCAACCGTCTCTCTTGATGGATATATCAGGCTTTATGACAAAGGTTTCAAATTAACGGCAAAAAAGAAGTCCCCCGGCGGCAATAGGCCTATTTCGGTAAACTTTTCGCCCGATGGTAAATCGATAGCTGTTGGTTTTTATGATTCTACAAAGGTAGACGTTCGTTCAGGCAAAGACCTTTCTTATCTCTACTCACCGGATACCACAAAAGTCGATAACGGGAATATAGAGACTGTGACATGGTCAAAAGACGGCAGAGATCTTTATGCCGGTGGAATGTATCGAAATAACGGGAAAAGTCCAATACTCAAGTGGTCAAACAGTGGAAAGGGTACATATAAGGAGCTGCCTGCCTCAGGTGACAGCGTAATGCAAATCCTCCCTCTTAATGACGGAGGCATCGTCTACGGAGCAGGGGATCCAGCCTTTGGCATAATAAATAATCAGGATATTAGGACAGTCTATTCCACACCTCATATAGCCGACTATCGCGATTTTCTCGATGGCTTTCTAATCTCCGGCGATGGCTCGAAGGTTCGTTTTGCATATGAAGAATTCGGTAAATCTCCTGCCGTATTCGATTTGTCCGGCAGGCTGCTCGATACAAACCCATCCGACTACGGTTCTTTAAAGCCGCCCATTACATCATTGGCGGGTCTCGATGTTACAGACTGGAAAAGCACTTATAACCCGAAGCTAAACGGCAAGGCCTTAAAACTTAAAGAAAACGAAATATCCCGTAGCCTTGCTATTGCACCGGACGGCGATAGCCTTCTTTTAGGTGCCGATTGGGATCTTTACCTTTTTGATAAAACCGGCGTCGAGAACTGGGAAGTTCCCGCTCCGGGAGTTGCGTGGTCGGTAAACATAACCGGCAATGGCAAGGTGGCCGTGGCTGCATTTGGCGACGGCACTATCAGATGGTACAGGATTACGGACGATAAGAAGCTTAATGAGTTTCTGGCCTTCTTTCCCGACAACGACAGGAAGCGTTGGGTATTATGGACGCCAACCGGGTATTACGACGCCTCACCGGGAGGGGATGAGCTTATCGGCTGGCACGTTAATAACGGCAAGGACAACGCGGCAGACTTTTATCCGGTCTCCAAATTCAAGTCCGTGTATTACAGACCGGACGTTATCTCGATGGTGCTTAAGACCCGCGACGAAGGCTTGGCCTTAAAAGAAGCGGACAAAGTTGCCATCCGGGAGATCGGTAAGAGGGAGGTCGAAAATAAGGACAGGGGTATATCCATCGAAAAAATGCTTCCACCTGTAGTAGACATTACCTTCCCGGCAAATAACGCCTCCGTATCGGACACAAAGGTAACCCTTAAGTATAAGTTGCGCACACCCTCGGGCGAACCGGTTACGAGAATTAGGACTAAGATAGACGGCAGGCCCTTTGCGCCCGAAGATATGGTGGTGCCGCAATTGGCAGGTGATAATGATGAAATCCGAATAACTATCCCGGAGAGAGACTGCGAGGTATCGGTTATCGCCGAAAATCAATACTCTTCCAGCGTAGCCGCAACGATAAGGCTTATATGGAAGAACGCCGAGAAAACACGGCAAAAGCCAATTGTCCATAACCTCTATATCCTCGCCATAGGTGTCGATCATTATCAGGATGCCAAACTCCGGAAACTTGTGTTTGCCAGGAAAGACGCCGAGAACTTTGTAAATGCCTTCGAAAAACAGAAAGGTGTACTCTACAATGATATAATACCGGTGTTGCTTCCTGAAACTGCCAATAAGGACGTAATACTGGCCGGCTTGAAACAGATAAAGGACAAAACAACGGCAGATGACACTGCGATAATATTTATGTCGGGCCACGGATTAAACGACCCTTTCGGAAATTACTACTTCATGCCTATAGATGCCGATACCAAAACGACTGAGCGTACAGGCGTACCCTTCACCGAGATTACGACCACCTTATCCCTGATAAAAGGCAAAGTGGTTATGTTTTTGGACACGTGCCACGCCGGAAACGTTATGGGATCAAGAGCCATGGTGGGTACTTTTAATAATCTGAAAAGCCCGGAAAACGGTGTTGTCGTGTTCGCTTCGTCCGACGGCGCACATGATTCTCAGGAAAAAATGGAATGGAATAATGGCGCATTTACAAAGGCGGTCGTAGAGGGTATCAACGGTAAGGCCGCGCTGAAAAAAGGAAACATAACGGTAAGCTCTCTAAATAGTTACGTTTCTGAAAGGGTAAGGGAATTAACGACAGAGCAACAGACTCCCGTCTTTGCAATACCGGGTGTTGTTACTGATTTTCCGATCGCACTCAGGAAAAATTAGACAGCTAACAACGCCAACCCGTCCGAGGAGGGACAGATGGGAGTGAGTGAATCACCTGACAGAATGGAAGTATCTACTTCAGATGCTCCATAAGCCTATCCGTGATCATAAAAGCGTCTGCGTCCGTATTGACATCTAAACCTTTTATATAGTAGTAGCTGAACCAGTAAAGATTCACGTCCTTACTGAAAACCTCGCTAAGTGTCAGCAAATATATGGCCTTCTTCTTTTGCTTGTCGAGGTCGCTATCGGTTGTCGCGTCGATTGTCTCTAAATCGGTTTTTACCTGTTCGGCATATTCTTTCGATAACAGTCGTATTGTACAGGGTGAGCTCTCCTTACCATCGTTAAAGATAAAATTCCAACTGTGGATCTTTGAAAGTGGATACCCTAATTTACTCGTATCTACGGTTACGGATCGTAGTCCGTCTATGGGAAATCCCGAGATTTGACGTCCGCCGTCGTCTTTAAATACAAGTTTCGATAAGTCGTCGCTTTGCCAACTAAAAGGTATCATAGAGCCTTCCAAAACAGTGATATCGCAGCCCGGAGTAGGTATAAATATTTTTTTGCGCGTATCCGGTATTACCTTACCGTTACCTTTCGAAAACGTGCTGTCTTCTATATATTTAGTCTTCCTCAAATGAAGGGCTTCCAGTATAATCGGTAAAAGCGACAATATTTCATGCCTTTTAGGACGCTTATAAACCACAGTCAGTGTAGATTTGTTAGTATTATCAAATTTAGGATATGTAAATGGTGGCATTTTCCACTAAGTTTCCGAACCATAGACTTAATCACAATAGGTAGTATAGCACATTATAAGGTTACCGATAGGGTACAAATTAAAAAAAGTTTAAGCTCTTTTTCTGCTTCAAACGCTCCGCTTCTATCAATTTTATCAAATACTTGCGCCCTCAGCATACTATTTTTCTTGGGGGGAACTCACGGCCGTTAACGTCTTGCCTTAACGGGGGAGAAATGTTACTATAAAAGCAGCTGTGAAGACGGTCTAAAACTTAAGCGGAAACGGAAACCCTTACAAAATGGCTAAAGCTATATCACTA
>JADFXJ010000214.1 GCA_015233615.1 Nitrospirota bacterium | reverse complement strand
TCAGCAATGCATCCTTCTTTTCATAGTCATCCCATATCAGGACTTGTTTTGCCACTAGATTGATGTCTCCCACTCCCTTTTGTGGTGCTCGTCCTCTGGTAATGTGAATGACATATGGAGTTTCCACCGAAAGTTCCAGACTTTCCGTAGGACCGTATATAGGCGCTACAAGTAAAAAGATCTGGTCGGTATCTCCGTTTTTCCATTGGAAGTAGTCGTAACTTACCTCCGTCTGTAATACCCCCTTGCCGGCCACCCCGCTGTCCTCCGTTGTGAAAGGCCTGTAGGCAAGAGCGGAACCTGCAAAGAGAAGTAAAATCACTGCACCGATACCAAGTTGCATTCGCAAGTGTAACGAGGCCATAAAGTTAATCGATTGACTGCAACTTGGTATAAAGAATAACCCTTTTTTCATTAAGTAACCTCCCGCTAATATTTCTCAAAGGAGCTGTCGATTTCATCGCCGCCATTGTGTTTAATCAACAACTTTACGCCACCTTTTTTCCCTTCAGGTCCTTTGGGTTTGGCTTGATAGTCTGTTTTATCTGCCGCTCTTTGATACACATGGGCAACTTTAGTTTTATGTTGAAGTGCGAGCGGTTTTATCTGCACGACGGCGGCCGGGGTTCTTGAGGTTCTCGAGGCGCTTGAGGCGATCGAGGCGCTTATCATGCCTTCGTTGCCGCTTCTGAAAAACGATATGGTGCTTTGAAGTTGTTCCGCCTGGCCTGAGAGTTCTTCGGCTGTTGATGCCATTTCCTCTGAAGCGGAGGCGTTTTGCTGTATGACTTGATCCAGTTGCTGGATGGCCTTGTTGATTTGTTCGGCTCCGGTGTTTTGCTCGTTACTGGCTGCACTTATTTCCTGTACCAGTTCGGCCGTCTTTTGTATGTCCGGCAGCATTACCCCAAGCATAGTACCGGCCTTTTCGGCTACCTCTACGCTTGTCCTGGCTAAATCGGTTATCTCGCCGGCCGCCATCTGGCTACGCTCGGCCAGCTTTCTTACCTCGGAGGCAACCACTGCAAAGCCCTTGCCGTGCTCGCCTGCACGTGCCGCCTCGATTGCCGCGTTCAGAGCCAACAGGTTCGTCTGGCGGGCTATTTCTTCGATTATGGATATTTTGCCCGCAATCTCTTTCATCGCCGATACCGTTTGCGCTACCGCATTGCCGCCGTCCCTGGCGTTGACCGCGGATTTGTCGGCTATTTTCTGGGTCTGCGAGGCGTTGTCGGCAGTTTGCCTGATGTTGGACGACATTTGCTCCATCGACGAGGATGCCTCCTCAGCCGCGGCCGCCTGTTCCGTCGCACCCTGGGACATCTGCTGGGCACTGGAACTGAGTTCCTGGCTTCCCGATGCAACGTTGTCGGCAGCCGATTTCACATCCGACACGACTTCGGTGAGTTTTTGTACCATAGCCCCCAGAGCGCGCATCAGTTCGTCCTCGGCAGACCTTTCTCTGGCCTCTACGGCCAGATTCCCGCGGGATATTTCTTTCGCAAGGTCGGTTATCAGATTAATCGCTTCGATGAGGATGTTGAGGTTGTTCTTTATTGTGTTGAAGTCGCCGTAATAGTTATCCGTAATCAGGGCCGGGATATCCCCCTTGCTTATTCTGTCCACGTAGTTACCCGCTACGTTCAACGGCCCGATAACCGCGTCGAGAGTCTTGTTTACTCCATCTACTATCTCCCTGTAACCGCCCTTGAATTTGCCCGCATCGCCACGTGTGTCAAGCCTGCCATCTACCGCCGCCTTTGTGAGCATTCCAGCCTCCGCTACGAGTTCGCGCAGCGTTTCGACAACGCTTATCATGCTTAGCGAAAGAACGTCACTATCGGATTTAGCTTTAACCTCGACCGTTAAATCACCTGCGGCTATTTTCTGCGCCGCCTGAGCCGAGGTTTTAATGTTTTCTATCACGTTTTTAAATGCCCCGATGAGAAGTCCGATCTCGTCTTTCGTCCTGACTTCGATATCCATCGTTGTATCGCCCTGGGCCATTCGATTCGATACGTCGACAATCTCTTTCAATGGAACGGTAATACTGCGGCTTATCCATAAAGTAACAATAATACTGACAATTAAAATAACACCGATTATCGTCATTATACTTGCCAGTGTATTGCCTATTATCTTTCCTATGCCCTGTGTTTTTTCTTTCGCTTCGCTTACCTGTTCACTTCTGAATTCACCGGTTTTTTTTTGCAGATCGGAAGAGATCTTATCGAAGCCCTCCATCAACTTGTTTCCTTCGGCTACACCCTTGTCAACGTATGTATTAGCCATCTTCTTTCCCGAATCATGGAAGCGGGTAAAGTTTTCTCTTATTTCCTCCATCTTCTTAACCGAACTCGTGTCATTTTCATTCTTATACATCCCTATGACAGTTTCTACATTCTTTCTAAATCTTGACGCAGCTTCCTCAGCTTCTTTAAAACCGTCTTTATTATGCGTTGCCGATACGTCCGTTAGAA
>JADFXJ010000213.1 GCA_015233615.1 Nitrospirota bacterium | reverse complement strand
ATCTCACGATAAAGACGACGAATTCAGGTTAGAAAGGGCAACCCTCTCGGAAAAAGAGTTCCGGCGCCTGTCCGAATTTGTTCAGACCGAGGTAGGCATTAAGATGCCCCCGGCAAAAAAGACTATGCTCGAGGCCCGCCTGCAAAAGCGCCTCCGGGTATTAAACCTCAGGACATTCCAGCAATACTGTGATTTAGTCTTCACCCCGGGTGGCTTTGACAGTGAAATAATTCACCTTATAGACGCGGTAACCACCAATAAGACGGATTTCTTCCGCGAACCCAACCACTTCGAGTACCTTACCTCCGTGGCCCTGCACGATCTGGCCAGGACCACCGGAGCCGGCATCAGGAGAAAGTTGACCATATGGAGTGCCGGCTGCTCAACCGGTGAGGAGCCTTACACGATGGCCATGGTGTTAAGCGACTTTTTCGAAAAAAACTCCTTGAATCCCTTTAACATTGACATAATAGCTACGGACATCTCCACCCGGGTACTGGAAGCTGCGAAAAATGCCATATACGACTTCGAAAAGATAGAGCCGGTTCCCACGTTAATGAAAAAGAAATACCTCCTCAGGAGTAAGGACAAGAATAAAAACCTCGTCCGCATAGTACCGGAGCTCAGGTCGCTCGTGAAATTTCGCCGCATCAACTTTATGGAAGGAGATTTTGGATTCAGAGAAGCATTGGACATAATCTTTTGCAGAAACGTGGTAATTTACTTCGATAAAGCCACCCAGGAGCGCCTGTTGAACAGATTCGCCAAATACCTTAACCCCGCTGGCTATCTTTTCATGGGCCATTCGGAAACCCTCAGCGGCCTGAACGTCCCGTTTTCGCAGGTTGCGCCCACCATATACAAACTACAGAAATGAAATCGAGAGACTCCCACCTGCCCTTCGTTTACCTGAAACCGGGCGAGGTCTGCATGACCGGTAAACCTACAAAAGTCTCCACGGTGCTGGGTTCCTGTGTCTCCGTAACCATGTACGTGCCAAGCATACGATTCGGGGCGATTTGCCACGGACTGCTTCCCGAGTGTATCTGTAAAAACTGCGCCAACTGTAACGAACGATTAAAATATATCGACTGCTCCGTCAAGTATATGTTAGAACGTATAGATAGAATTGGTATCGATAAAAACGAGATAGAAGTAAAAGTGTTTGGCGGAGGCGACGTGTTACCTTACTTCGGAAACGCAACCGGCCGCATTACCGTGGGCAGCCAAAACATAGAGGCTGCAATGAAGATACTGAAACAATTGGGTTTGACTCCAAAAAATACCGACTTAGGCGGGGTCAACGGCAGAAAACTGTTTTTCTATACCCACACGGGTGAAGTGCTTTTAAAGAAAATAAGAAAGACGATTATCTCAGACGAACAATACGGGAGTAAGGCATAGCTATGATCGCTAAAAATAAAATAAAGGTACTTATAGTAGACGACTCGGCTATAGTCAGGCAGACGATGGCCGACATCCTGTCGTCCGACCCGCAAATAGAAGTTATGGGAACGGCCTCCGACCCCTTCGTGGCTGCCAAAAAGATCCAGGATGAGGTACCGGACGTCATCACCCTGGACGTCGAAATGCCGCGCATGGACGGTCTGACGTTTCTTAAGAAAATTATGAGCCAGCATCCGATACCTGTGGTTATGTGCTCTTCCCTCACCGAGTCCGGTTCCGAAACCGCCATGAAGGCCATGGAGTTCGGTGCCGTCGAGATTATAAACAAACCACGCATTGGAACCAAGCAGTTCCTTGAAGAGGCGCGCGTAACCATATGCGACGCAGTAAAAGCGGCCGCATCGGCCAGGCTCAGGCGCATATCGGCCATCGAACATAAGATTCAGCCCAAACTCACGGCGGATGCCGTTTTGCCAAAGCCCACTTCCAAAGCCATGATCCAGACAACGGAAAAGATTGTGGTCGTAGGGGCCTCAACGGGCGGCACCGAGGCACTAAAGGTTTTCCTCGAGGACTTTCCCGCCGATTCACCCGGCATAGTTATCGTCCAGCACATGCCCGAACACTTTACCGCGGCCTTTGCCAAAAGACTCGACGGCATTTGCAGGATTTCCATTAAGGAGGCCGCAGAAAACGACACGGTTATAAGAGGCAGGGCACTAATCGCTCCGGGCAACAAGCACACGCTGCTTAAGAGGAGCGGTGCCCGTTACTACGTAGAGGTCAAAGACGGCCCTCTCGTCAGCCGCCACCGTCCCTCCGTGGACGTACTGTTTCGCTCGGCTGCCAGGTATGCCGGCAAAAACGCCCTTGGCGTGATCATGACCGGTATGGGCGACGATGGAGCCCGGGGCATGGAAGAGATGAAAGAAGCCGGCGCCTATACGATAGCCCAGGACGAGGCAAGTTGTATAGTGTTTGGTATGCCCCAGGAGGCCATAAAGCGTGGTTGTGTCGATAAAATCATGCCGCTGGACAGAATCGCCAAAGAAGTAATTCGCCTGTGCGACGGCCGTTAAGTTACCTTTATAGACAAAACTTAAAAGCAG
>JADFXJ010000134.1 GCA_015233615.1 Nitrospirota bacterium | reverse complement strand
GGGCGGTTGAGGGCTTTAGCCTGGATGCGACATTTCACGCTTGACGGGACACTAGGCGCATATTATCGCGTTGCGGGATAGTCTCATTCAGCGTGGAGCCGGCCCTAAGACGATCCACTCACGGATCTCGTCGGTGTCATCCTTATTTAAACACCTTTGTGAAAAGCAGGTTACCCGGATAAATCCAACTACCGGCGTAAGACGCCCTAACGCCCACTTAAACCATTTTTAATGTCGCGGCCCCCTCATTTCGCAGAGTTTGAAAAACTTACTTCCACTATGGTATACTCTTTTATCGTAACGAGATAACGGCATTAATGGCATTAATGGCATTAATGATATAATGGCGGCGGGCCGTCATTACTTAACGATTCGACGATTAATAAAAACCAAGGAGTCAATCCATGAAGTTGATACTGACCAGTGACGTGGGCAATTTAGGTGAGATGGGTGCTATCGTAAACGTGGCCCCGGGTTACGCGAGAAACTACCTGCTGCCAAAGAATTTTGCCGTAGAGGCCAACACCCGTAACATCAAGGTACTCGATCACACTAAGAGAATAATCGAGGAAAAAGTAAAGAAACTGAAGCTCACCGCCAAAGAGCTCGCCGATAAGCTCTCCGCCCAGACCATAATACTTACGGCCAAGGCAGGCGAGGAGGGCAAGCTTTTCGGCTCAATAACAAACAAGGATATTGCGGAGGCTCTCGAAGCGAAGGGATTTAACGTCGATAAAAAACGAATAATCCTCGAAAACCCTATCAAACGGATAGGGTCGCACCATGTGAAGATAAGAATACATACAGATATTACAGCCGAACTAAATGTAGAGGTCAACGCGGAATAATACCATTGTTCATTAAAGCAACAGACCAACCAACGGCATGAGCGATAACTGTATTCGATAGCAGTATTTTTTAATAACCGTAGCTAAAATACCCGATGCACCTGTATCTATCAGTGGCATATTATCTAATTTGAGGTGGGTAAGTGAGAGAAGTAGACGAAGCCCTGGAGAAACTCCCACCTCAAAACGTGGAGGCGGAGCAATTCGTACTTGGAGCGATATTGCTCGACAACGACTCCATTTACAAGGCTATAGAGATCATATCGCCGGTGGATTTTTACAAGGAATCCCACAGGCGGGTGTTTTCATCCATGCTCACCCTGCTGGACAAGGGTGAACCCATCGACCTTATAACGCTGACGGACGTTCTGCGCAAAAGCGGCGAAATCGAACGCGTCGGCGGAGTATCTTACCTTTCGGCCATCGTAAACTCCATACCGACCGCCGCCAACGTAGCCTTCCACTGCAAGATAATCAGGGAAAAATCCCTCCTGAGAAGCCTTATCCAGGGTGCTACCGACATTATCTCCCGCGTTTATAACCAGGGGGACGATGCCGATGACATGGTAGACTTCGCCGAGAAGACCGTCTTTCAGATCGCTGACAAACGCGTACGCCAAACGTTCACTAAACTGGACGCCATCATACACGACAGCATCGAGCTTGTCGAACATCTCTACGATAAAAAAGAATCCATAACCGGCATACCCTCGGGTTTTAAAGACCTGGACGAGTACACAACCGGGTTTCAGCCTGGCGACCTGGTAATCGTAGGAGGCAGGCCATCCATGGGGAAAACCGCTTTTTGCCTCAACGTTGCCCAGCACGTGGGTATACAAATCAAGGCACCGGTAGCAATATTCAGCCTCGAAATGTCGAAACGCTCGCTGGCTCTCAGGATGTTGTGCTCGGAGGCCAGGGTGGACTCCAACCGCGTACGAAAAGGGTTCCTCAGACACGACGACTGGCCCAAGCTAACCGCGGCGGCGGGAAAACTCGCGGCGGCACCCATCTATATAGACGATTCTTCGGACATAGGGGTATTGGAGATGCGCTCCAAGGCCCGGCGGCTAAAGATGGAACACGGCCTTGGACTCGTCGTAGTGGACTACCTGCAGTTGGTACGGGGAAGGTCGGGGGTCGAGCGCAGGGAGCAGGAGATATCGGAGATATCCCGCTCGCTCAAAGGTCTCGCTAAAGAACTCGACATACCGGTAATAGCCCTCAGCCAGTTGAACAGGCTCGTGGAGCAGCGGCGCCCTCCTATACCGACGCTTGCCGACCTGCGCGAATCCGGCGCTATAGAGCAGGATGCCGACGTTATATTGTTTTTGTACAGGGATGAAGTGTATAATAGAGATAATATCGAGTCAAGGGGCAAGGCGGAGGTGCACATCGCAAAACAGAGAAACGGTCCGGCGGGGGTTAAGGTGGATCTCACCTTCCTTTCCGATATTACGAGGTTTCAGGACTTCTCTGTTGAATCAGGGTACGAGTACTCCGAAGAAAGCGATTAATGCTAAATTTTTCATAAGGGGGTGCGAAAGTGATAAGACAGGCGAAAGTGGCCGGGCAATTTTACAGCGGCGACAAAGAAACGCTGGGTGCAGAGGTGGCCTCCCTGGTTACGGAAGGAGCAAAGAAAGAAAAAGCCATAGCTATCATGTGCCCCCATGCCGGTTACATTTATTCGGGTGCGGTTGCCGGTGCGGTATACTCACGATTGGAATTTCCGGATACTTTAATCCTTATCGGCCCAAACCATACGGGACTGGGTACCAGGTTATCCATTATGGCTGGCGGCAGGTGGGAAATCCCCACCGGCTCCTTCGACGTAGACGAGGAGACTGCCGCGAAATTACTGCAACTTTACCCACTGTTGACAGACGAGCCGCAGGCTCACCTCTTTGAGCACTCACTGGAGGTACAACTACCCTTCATAGCCCATTTCTCAAGTTCGGCCAAAATCGTGCCTATCGCCGTCATGGGTGCCTCGCTCGACGAATGCCACCTCTTAGGCCAATCCATGGCCGCTGCCATCGGCCAATCCAAAAAAAGCGTTACTATAGTTACAAGCTCCGACATGAGCCACTATATATCCGACAGTGCCGCCAGGCACAAGGACAACATGGCTATCGAAAAAATATTGGCACTCGACCCGGAGGGGCTTTACGACGTAGCCAAAAGAGAGCGGATAACGATGTGCGGTCTGCTGCCCGCTACTGTTATGCTATACGCGGCCAGAGTTTTAGGCGCAAAATCAGCGGAACTAGTAAAATACGCAACGAGTGCCGAAGTAAGCGGCGACTACGGCCACGTAGTAGGTTACGCCGGCGTCATAATCACGTGAACGTGTACAATAAATCGATACAATAAACGGCTGCAAGGCCGGGCCCCAATAAAATACCAGGGAGACGAACAATGAACCGACGAGACTTCTTAAAGACGGGCACGTTGGCTGCGGCTGCCTCGGGCCTTACGGCCTACGGTCTTACGGCCGACGGCACTGAGGCACACGCCGCAGAGCCGCCAAAGATCAAGCGATACCAGGAGGTTGGCAAAACCGGGATGAAGATCAGCGACATATCTTTTGGCGGCGATTCCATTCCATCCGCCTCTATGATACTTCGCGCTGTAGACAGAGGGATTAATTACTTCGATACTGCTCCGGACTATGGACGCTCCGAATCCCTCATCGGTGAAGCCATGAAGAACCTCAAAAGGGACAAGGTCCACATAGCGTCCAAGTTCTGCAAACCTCAGGGCTACCCTCCGCACCTGCAGCCAGGAAGCTCTAAAAACGACTACATAACCGCCGTCGAAGATAGCCTTAAGCGATTGAACACTTCATACATAGACGTCTGCTTCGTCCATGCCATAGGAACATCGAGCAAAGATTTCGAAGCCGAGAAAAAACGCCTGCTCGACGAAAACATGTTTTCCGCTGCCGAGCAACTAAAGAAAGACGGGAAAATCCGATTCCTTGCCACTTCATCCCACGGCCCGGCCAACATGGAACCACTCCTCATGGAAGCGGTGAAGTCCGGCCGATTCGACCTTATAATGGCCTCATTCAACTTCCTTAAATTCCCAAAACTCCCGGAGGTTCTCACCGAGGCAAAAAAACGGGGCGTAGGCGTGATAGCCATGAAGACCCTCGCCGGAGCAAAAGATATGAGCCTGGACTTCAAGGGAGGCAATTTCGCACAATCCTCATTCAAGTGGGTACTGAAGCACAAGGAGGTCAACGGGCTAATCGTTACGATGAAGAGCGTCACGGACCTGGACAACTACCTGCCCGCCTCCGGACAGGAATTTACCGCATCGGACCAAAAAGTCCTCGACGCCTACGCCGCCCTCCACGGCGCCTCTTACTGCAGAACGGGCTGCAACCTGTGCGAGGAAGCCTGCGCAAAAGGCGTCGAGATAGCCTCAACGCTCAGGTACCAGATGTATTTTTCCGACTATCATATGGAAAAGAGAGCCATAATCTCGTATGCCTCTCTTATGACTAAAGCCGGCCATTGCTCCGCCTGTGACGGCCACGATTGCACCGGCGCCTGTCCTTACGGATTACCCGTAGCGGGAATGCTTAAAGAGGCGCACGAAAACCTTACTATAGAAGTCTGACTCACGGTGCAGGCTGCAAAATGACCGATTCGACGCATAATTCCTCAGTGGTTTACAGGTTATTGCTACTGGCCATGTTGCCCGTTATTGCGGCCATACTCTACTTTACCGGCCAGAAATACGACCCCGCCCTCATTAACTTTCAACAGGCCCAACCGGGCCTTAACGCCAATGCCTCCGGCCCGTCTGCCTTGCAGTTCCCGGCGGAAATCGACGGCCTTACAAAGGCAGGCCTGACAAAACCTTACTCGAAAGACAACCTGTACGAATACGTAGACGGACACGCCGATTACTTTATAACCAACGGTTTTAACTCGCTGGCCGTAGCCGAGTACTCGAAAACGCCATCGTCGGCACAAGCGCCCGAAGTTGTCGCGGACGTTTACGACATGGGCAACCCGATGCAGGCCTTTGGAGTGCTCACCGACGAGGCCGGTGAGGGTGCAAGCCAGGTCGACGTTGGCGTGATGGGCTTTCAGACTTCGCAGGGGGTTAACTTCTTTAAAGGCCGCTATTACGTAAAGATAAACGTGTTTAAGGCCGGAATAAATCCGGTATCCTTTGCCGAAAACATTGCCAGAATCATCGTAGTTAAAGCCGAACCCTTCGCTCTTTTCGATCTTCTGCCCGACCTCGGCAAGGTGGTCTCCACCAGGTATATAAAGGCGGACTACAGGGGACTGGACTTCATAGGGCCCGTCATCGAAAGACAGTTCGATACGGGCGGCCATAACTTACAGGTGGCCCTCATTGTAAGAATGCCAAAAGAGGCCGGCAAGCCGCGAGAACCAAAAGAGGCCAGTAAACCCGTGGAAACGTTAAAACCCGGTGAACCGGAAGGCATGGGAGGCACGGGAAGCATAGAAGATCTGATTGCCAAATTCAAGGCTTTTTTCGATAAAACCGGAGTCAGATACGAGTTCCTTGACGAAGGTGGTAAAAAGTATTATAAAGTACACGACCCCTACGAGGGAGACTGGCTGATGGTACCATCCGGCATCGCCCTGTACGGTGTTTATGGCTTTAAAGGAGACGAACCGGTTTCTAAAATATTGGAGAGGATTTACGATGCCGTCAAAAAACGATAAAACCCTTACGGAGATGAACCGGCGCGAGTTCCTAAAAAAAGCCGGTATCACCTGTGCCATGGCCCTGGGAGCAGGAGCCATAGGCGTTGTTTTACATTCTAACGAACCCGTAAGACATCGACATGATAAAATATACACCTTTAGGGATTTTCGCACGCCCGACCCGCCGACCCTTCCCAAAATGGCCGTCGTCCGCGGCAAGAACGCAGGCAAGATGGTTAGCGCCGTTATAGAAAAACTCGGAGGCATCGCCCGCTTTATAAGCCCCGGCGACAGAGTGCTCATTAAGCCTAACGTTGGATGGGACAGGCAGCCGGAGCTCGCCGCCAACACCAACCCGGAAGTCGTAGGCGCAGTGGTGGCGGAGTGTCTGAAAGGAAGGGCCTCCTCCGTGTGGGTCACCGACGTGTCGATTAACGACCCTTACAGGAGTTTCTCCCGTTCGGGCATCGAAGCGGCCGTATCGAAGGCGGGAGGCACGGTTAAGTTTACAACCGACAACGACTTCCTCTACACCGACCTCAAGGGTGAAGTCCTCAAGGTATGGCCTGTTTCGAAATACTTCCACCAGGTTGACAAGGTTATAAACGTCCCCGTGGTAAAGCAGCACTCGCTGAGTAAGTGTACGCTTTCCATGAAAAACCTGTACGGCGTACTCGGCGGCAGACGCAACCGACTTCACCAGGACATCCATACTTCCATAGCAGACCTGGCACGGGCAATCCGCCCTACCCTAATCGTGATGGACGCCACGCGGGTACTCAAAAGAAACGGCCCCACGGGTGGCAGCATTTCCGACGTCTCGGTTGAGAACACGATTATCGCCGGCGTCGATCAGGTGGCGATAGACTCATTCAGCCTGGGTTTCCTGGATCTTTCGGTACAAGACGTTCCTTTCATAAATCTTGCCGCCGACAGAGGTATCGGCACCGCAAACTGGAAGTCACTGAATCCCGTAGACATTACCACGACGTGACGTGGCCCGGGCTCAAATATGGCATGGATTCAGAGAGCGCCGGTAACGATATAGTCCTGGATAGTCCGGGCAAAAAGGAGGTTTTCCTTTGAATAGTTTCCTGAAGAAGCATCTGACATTATCGAACGTGCGCCGAATATATGGTTTTTTTTTCTTTATTCTTTTCATAGCTCTACTTATAGTTACAAATTTTAAGCATCTCAAGGGGTACGAGACGTCAATTTTTCTGGAGCTCTCACCTCTGGTTGCGTTTACGTCGCTTCTCACGGGGTGGACACTATACCACGGGCTTATCTTGTCCCTGCTCATAATCATGCCGACGCTTATATTCGGAAGATTTTTCTGCTCCTGGGTCTGCCCCATGGGCATTTTAAACCAGTGGGTCAGCCACATTTTCAATAAACGCCGGGCCATCGACGATTACTCCGTAAACTCTTACAGGACTATATACCGGTTTAAGTACTACCTGCTGGCAGTACTATTGGTACTGGCGTCACTGGGCGCCATGCAGGCAGGACTTTTCGACCCGATCGCCTTTTTGACCAGATCATTTTCCATATCCGTATTGCCTTCCATAAACGCAATAACGGGCGGCATTTACGTCGTGCAGCCCATTTACACCGGCGGCATCGCAATAAGCCTCGTTTTTATTGCGGTAATGGCCGCAAACCGTTTTTTGACGCGCTTTTGGTGCCGGGTACTTTGCCCGCTTGGAGCGGGTCTTGGATTTTTGTCGACTTTTTCGATGCTGCGTATCAGGCGGGACGTCAACAAGTGTACGGATTGCCAAAAGTGCATGCGTTACTGCCACGGCGGATGCGACCCTCAAAGTTACCTGAGAGTAAGCGAGTGCCACCTATGCATGACCTGCATCGATCAGTGCCCGACGAATGCGATCCACTACGGACTGCCCGTGCCCGGGTCGGCGCAACATACACCCGTTGACGTAAACAGGCGCCGCCTGATAGAGGCCGCAGTAACAGGCATTATCTTGCTGCCCATGATGAGAAGCTCCCTCACCGCCGCTTCGCAGCCTCAGCCCTCGGCCATACGGCCGCCCGGCAGTCTGCCGGAGCGGGATTTCCTTTCCCGTTGCATTAAGTGCTGCGAGTGTATGAGGGTCTGCCCTACCAGGGTACTGCAACCCGCCATTTTCGAGGGGGGCTTAGAGGCCCTATGGACTCCCATACTCGTGAACCAGGTGGGATACTGCGAGTATAACTGCGTTTTGTGCGGCCACGTTTGCCCAACCGGTGCCATAATGCCACTTACTGTCGAAAAGAAAATTGGCCGCCTGCCAGAAGTAAAACCGACAAAGATCGGAACCGCCTTTTACGACCGCGGACGATGTCTCCCCTGGGCCATGAACACCGATTGCATCGTGTGTGAAGAGGTATGCCCCACCTCACCAAAGGCCATTTGGTTCGAGGATGTGGAGGTACGCCTCAGAGACGGCGGCATAAAGAAATTGAAGCGCCCCTTCGTGGATACGAAACTCTGCGTAGGCTGCGGCATATGCGAAAACAAATGCCCCGTCCACGACAGGCCGGCAGTCAGAGTAACGTCTATCGGTGAGACCCGATCGACGACAAACCAGATGATACTTAAGCAATAATAAGGGCGATCTTAATCACACGCGTACCATGCACGGCAGATTTAATCGTCTGCACGACAGTTTATCATTTTGCAAGGAAAAACTTAAACAGAGCAACCATCGCCGCAAGCTGACCAACCCAAAATAGGAAAGTCCACTTAATTGTCTCGGATTTTGACTTTTCTATCTCTCCAACAAGCTTCGTTTCAAGTCTATCTAAAGCATCGTCAAGATCTTTCTTCGTCACAAAACGATCTTCGATTGACTCCCTGAAGACTTCAGTAATCTCTTTAGCGGCCCTTTCGTCCAGGTTCGCTGCTTTCAGCCTTTCATATATCTTCAGTGTATCGATTGTCGATGCCATTATTTAGCTTAATCTATCAGGCGGTGCTTTTGCAATCGAAACTGGCGGACATCTTTAAATTTCCTGGTACGTGAGAAAAGCATGAAAGATAAGCTACGGAAAACATGTGTATAGCAATGCAACAGAAGGTCCATTCGTGCTAAGCTTTCCGTTATAGCAGCAGGCCGGCGATAGAGGTATATGTGCGCCTCAGGGACGGCACAGTAAAGAAATTAAAACGCCCCTTCGTGGATACAAAACTCTGCGCAGGCGGCGGCATATGCGAAAAAAATGCCCCGTCCACGACAGGCCCGCAGTCAGGGTAACTTCCATCGGTGAGACCCGATCGACGACAAACCAAATGATCCTTAAGCAATAATAAGGGTAATCTAAAACAGGGCGTTCTTAATTACACTCATACCGGGTACGCAGATTTAATTGGTTGCATTTCTGCGCAGTTGCACACGGCACTTGAATCGTGACTTGATCCAGCACACGCTTACAACCAGGCGAATCTGCGCGTTTTGCCGAAAATGTTAACGTCTTTTTCCATTGGCCATATTGCCAATCCTTCAGCAATTTATCGTATTTAACCTCGTACGACCCATAAAGAGTATCGAAAACGCTCACTTTGCCGGGTCGTTCATACCCGTAAACGACAACCGGGTGATCTTTTTCACCGGTTTTTCTAAGAACTGCAATAAGCGGTCTGCCGGCGGCAATTTCAGCGGCGATCGTATCCAGGGTGACGACACCCTCTTCATGGTGCGTCGGTATTTTAAAGACATTCTCTAAAACATCTTCCATCTCGTAGGATTTGCCGGCGACAATACATTCTTGAGGTACCCCGCAACAAAGTCCACTACCGCCATTTCGGAAGCCATATTCGGCTAAAACCTGGCATTCGGCAAAAATAACGTTTTGAAAATAATTGGCTACCGTCGATATTGCCAAAGCCCACGACCAGATGTTGGTATACTCCACAGGGATGCCCGGCTTTAAGCTTCTTTTATTAATATCGAGAGTCGTGGTACTTACATTGGCTGCCGTAGAGTTACCCTTCTTTGAGCTTTCCTGGATGGAGTTTTCCTTGATGATATTGAGATTTGCTGCATTCACATTTGCTGCCGTAAACAAAATAACTATCGGAAAGATCCAAACAAGAGACTTACAAATACTTTTCTTAATCAAAATTAACCTCCTATACATTTATGTCATTATGTCATTATTTGCATTAAACGATCCACATCCCGGCAAGTTTATCATTTTGCAAGGAAAAACTTAAATAGGGCAACCATTGCCGCAAGCTGACCAACCCAAAATAGAAAAGTCCATTTAATTGTCTCGAATTTTGACTTTTCTATCTCTGAAACAAGCTTTGTTTCAAGCTTCGTTTCAAGTCTGTCTAAAGCATCGTCAAGGTCTTTCATCGTCACAAAACGATCTTCGATTGACTCCTTGAAAACCTCGGCAATCTCTTTAGCGATTTTCTTGTCCAGGTTGGCTGCTTTCAACCGCTCATATATCTTCAGTGTATCGATTGACGTTGCCATTATTTAGTCTACCCTATCAGCCGGGACTTTTGCAATTGAAACTTGCGGCCCAAACTCCGATCCCAGGGTCGTAACCGGGGACAGGCGTAGAAGAACGCCATTGCAAGCGTTGTCGAGACAATCCCGCACGTTCTTTGAAATTGCCACGCACCTTACGGAGTTTGGGACATACAGCGTTGAAGCTTCAATTTTTCTCAAGGCATATCTATGCGTAAATTCGTAATATTTCCAGGGAATTCATTATTTTGAAGAATTTTTTTCGCACTGATTTCCAGGATGGATTTTTATTGCATTTATCCTGGAAAGCAGATATACTTATAGTATGGAATTAAAGACGAACATAAAGGGCCAAAGTATTCTTCAACGAATTCACGAGATTAGGCCGTTTATACAGGCATCGCTATCAATAACCAAGAAACGTTGTGGCAGCCCCACATGCCGGTGTGCGAAAGAAGGACCTATCCATGAAAGCGCCCTTCTGACATGGAACGGAAGTTTTCCGGAGGTAACGAGGTTATTATTTAAAAAACAAGGAGTTG
>JADFXJ010000019.1 GCA_015233615.1 Nitrospirota bacterium | reverse complement strand
ATCTTGTACGCACTCCCTTCAAAGAATATTTGATATGTTGGTAAAACTCAACTCGGTAATTATAATAAAAACACCCCGGTTGGGGTCAACATGTTTTTTCAGGGGGCTTTTTCCACGGTATTTTCTCTCCGGGGCGTTTCCTCCGGAATTTCCCCGTATACTGTCCGATGGCTTGACACCAAATGGCTTGTTTTTTGACGAAACGCCAGTATACGTGATATAATATATTAAGGAAGAAAGGTAAATTTTAGAAGGTTTATAGCGGGTAGCGACTTAGGAGAAGCGAAAAAGGCTGAATTACCCATTATGAGACGTGCCGGAGGTTGTGGATTTCTATTTTGGCTTAACACCTATCCACAATATTCTGACACAATTCGAAAAAGGAGGATAATATGCCTACGATCGATTTAAAAGGCTCAAAGGTTACTATAGACAGGGAAGGATACCTGGAAGACCCTAAGAATTGGAGCAAGGAGTTTGCAGAATATATAGCCGGTCAAGACGGGATGGAAATGTCCGAAGACCATTGGAAGGCAATATCTGCGGCCAGAGAATACTTCGACAACTTTGGCTGCGTGGAGATGCCCCATTTAGTGTGCAGGGACGCAGGACTCGAAGCTAATTGCATGAACAGGCTATTCAAAGGCGATATAGGTGAATTCGAAAAGCTGGCGGGTCTTATTACTAACATGAGTATGCCGTAAGGGTTTCGGAAAGTGGTGTCTGGAAGTTGTTTACTAAACGCACCCGGCCTTAGAAAGAACCGGCATGCTTTACCGGGCTGATAAGGTTGGCGAAGAAACTGCTTCAGAATTGCCGGTAACCGGGATTTTCAATAAAGGTTGAAAATTCCCGGCACGGCTCGAAAAGGAGGTTCAAGATGCCAACGGTTGACCTTAACGGAGTAAAAGTAAGCTTTGATGGTGTTGGTTACCTGGAAGATCCGAAGAATTGGATGAAAGAAGCCTCGGAGTACATAGCCGGGGAAGATGGAGTCTCCCTTACCGAAGACCACTGGAAAGTAATAAAAGCCGCAAGGGAGTACTTCGATCGTTTCGGATGCGTAGAAATGCCCCACATGGTGTGCAAGGACGCAGGCCTCGAAAAGCAGTGCATAACCAGGCTCTTTAACGGCTCCATTACGGAATACGAAAAGATAGCGGGCCTGTTCGAGACTTGGGCTACGCCATAGCAGCGTGTTAAATCGGTTCAGGGAAATGGCCGCAAATAACGATCGGCCGCAAATGACAAGCAGCGGCAATATGCAGTAGTAATACACAGCCAAGCTCTACTATAGTAAGTGTAATGTAATAGTATAAGCAGCCCCCCGGGATGGAATGTTCCTATCGTGGGGGCTTTTTTTGAGTGCGCTCAATTATGGCAATTGTGACAATCGTGGCAACTATACCAATTGGGTTACTTATGCCAACTTGAACAATGTGGTCAACTATGCCAGGTGCGGTCAAACACGTAAAGGACAAACGAGTAAAGGACAAAGGCGATTCCGGCCCGCGAATTCCGCGAATACGGCTAAACGGTTCTGCTGACGAAGCTATAGCCGGAAAAATAACGGTAATGGGTGGGGGTGTCGGCTCCAGATGGAATGCGTCATTTTACAGTTGACATGACAATAGTCCTTTTTCGTGCTTTTGTTCGTGCCTTTCGTGTTAATCTTTTGTCCTTTACTCTTTTGAATGCCAATTTGGACAATCGGGCTATAGCGATTACCGAAAATCTTTTTCTCCCGGCATTTCCCGATGGTCATTTCCGTAAACTCATGGTTACGGGAGAATTTATTTTAGAATTGACTTTCCCCATCCGCGTAATGTGTTTTATAATATCGGGGTAGCGCGTGAATCTCTGAAATTAAGCTTATGCCTTGATTTGGCTTGCTTTGCGCACATCTGATGTGGCTTGTTCTGCATACGTATTATTATTGCAATCGTGGAGGGTGAATGGGCAAGACTGATACCACTACTAATCGAATACCAATTGCATTCGAAAGAGTAACAAGGCGGCAAGAAGAAAGCGACGCAGGCGTACTGTTACGTACGTCGAGAAGCTTTCGACGATTGGCTTCGAAGTTAATCGAATGAATGCAATTTGGTATAAACTCAGGTTCGAAGTCTGCGATAGCCGCTTAGGCTATTCGAAACGGACCTATCCGATATGAATACCCCTAGGGAGAGCAAAATAGACACCATTAAAAGCAGGTTACAATCATCGGAGGATTTTCCTGCCCTGTCAAAAGCCGTCATGATGGTGAGCCAGAAATCTTCTAAGTGCAACGATTTTTCGGTTAACGACCTCACCTGCGACATTCTGAACGATATATCTATCACGAATAAACTCCTTCGTGCCGTCAACTCCTTCGCTTACGTCTCCTCGCACACCAGTGGCAGGATAAGTACCATCACCAGGGCTGTTTTCGTAGCCGGCTTCGATAGAGTCAGGAGCATCGCCTTGTCGATATTGCTCTTCGAAAACATACACGATAAAGTCGTGGCCGAGTATTTGAAAGAGGACGTGTTCAACTCCTTCATAAGCGGCGTTTTTGCCAGGGAGATGGCCTCATCATCCGGGATAGTCGATACCGAGTCGGTGTTCATATACGCTCTGTTCCATAAATTAGGCAAACTTCTCACTACTTTTCTGCTGCCCATCGAAACAATCGAGATCAGAAAGCTCGTCAAAGATCAAGGTATGCGGGAAAAGCAGGCCGTATTAAACGTCATGGGAAATTCATTCGAGGAAATAGGCATGGAGATTGCCAGGATCTGGAATTTTTCGCAGGAAATGATACAGACTATGAGGAGTATCGACACTCCAAAGGTAGACGAACCCAGGACTCCACAGCAAGCCAGGCAGGCCATAGTATGCTTTGCCAACGAAATAAGTGATATGCTCACTACCGATGACAATCACCTGAAGAAAAACTTTTTGGAAGTGCTTAAACGATATGAAAATTGCTTCACCTTAACTAACGAGAAGCTTAAAAAGATTGTTGAAATAGCGATTAAGGAATTAAGCGAATACTCGAGTTTTTACCATAACAAGTTCCAGCTCGATAATTTTCTTAAGCGCACCGAAAAAATCATCGATATTCTTAACTCCGACGACTTCTTCAATCCCATCATAATGGCTCCCGCTATTGCCGGCGAACAACTGACCGAACCCGGCGAGACATGCGAGGAAGAGGAAATCGAAGAGCTAGGAGACCTGGAAGGAGAGGAGGCATACTATGCTGACGAACCGCGTTTTAAGCGGACTCCCTCCAAAACCCCTTACAGGGAAATGCCCGAAAACGCAGGCCGTTTGCTTCAAGAGGGTATACACTCCATTTCGAAAACCATAACGGGCGAGTTCTCGTTTAACGAACTACTCGGCAAAATACTGGAGATCATGTACGAATCGGTCGGTTTTTCGAGAGTCTTGTTCTGTGTGAAAAACGCCAAAGAACCCATAATGGAAGCACGGTTTGGCCACGCCAAAGACATTAAGAAACTCATCGCCTCATTCAGGTTCCGTCTCGACGAGGAAAAGGACATATTCAACCTCGCCATATCCAGGGGCTCCGATGTCCTTATCGAAGACGTCAGCGACACGCGGATTGAGCAGTCCCTGCCGAAGTGGTACAGGGAGTTAATCGACGCTCAAACCTTCCTCTTATTGCCGGTCATCGTAGATAAGAAACCAATCGGTATCATATATGCGGACAAACAACTTGCCGGAGACATGAGGCTTTCATCCGCAATACTCAGATCTCTTTCGGTTCTGCGAGATCAGGTCATCGAGCTCATCGTGGCCACCCGCAAGAGACATAACGAAGCGAAGTAAATATAGCATACCCGCGAACGAAGCTGATAATTGTCTTGAACTGTGATTAACAATGATTAAATGAAGACTATGAAAATGACAACAAATATCCGCTTTCCAAATTATTAATCATACTAAATCAAGAAATCATATAAATCACAGTTCAGACATCTAAGTATACGAAAAATGGTATTATAGTGTCAGGTTTTTTAAACCGGGTTTAGGGTGTTTTAGGGAGTGAACTATGAGCACGGGAAGTACGGAAGCTGCACCAGGATTTAAACGAGTACGGGTAAAGCTGGCCGACGAGGCTAAAGGCGGGAAACGGGACGTCCTTTTTGACGGCATTAAGTCCCACGACGCAGATGACGCGACGCTCGCCAGCCTGCTGAAAGAAACGAAGTTTGAGCAATGGAAGACCAACCCCGTGGAAGGCGCGGAAATCGGCAATCGGCTCTATTCCATATTGAATGGCACCGGCGGCAAGCTTAAATCCATCCTTGACGCGGCTTATCGAGAAAGTGAGCCCATATACCTGAACATCGAAACAGGCCCGGAATTCAGCGCCCTACCCTTCGAGCTGATTCACGACGGAGGACGGTTCCTCCTCCTCGACAATGGAAAACACCTTGTCCACATGGTTAGCGAAAAGGGCTGGCGCAAGAGTTCGAATATCGAAAAGCGCCCGTTAAAGATGGTATTCATGGCTTCTTCACCGACAGACCTCGGCACCGATAATGTCCTCAAATTTGAGGAGGAAGAAGATCGCATAATTAAGGCAACGGCGAAATACCCGATAGACATAAAGTTTGAGGACTCCGACAGCGTCGAAGGCTTAAAAGATTCGATCTTCGAATTCGGAGGCTGCGATATAGTACATATCACCAGCCACGCGGACGTGCTTGACGATATAGGGCCGGTCTTTTACCTGGAAACCGAGGCCGGTTATACGGATCGCGTCACACCCGAAAGGCTATGGGAGGCGCTTAAGAAACACAAGCTCCGGATGCTTTTCCTCTCCGGTTGCAACACCGGCAAGGTGCATGGCGACAGGCATGGCGACGGTTCCACCGAGTCTTTCGCCTACCGGATGGTGGAAAAGGGTATACCCGTCGTCCTGGGATGGGGCTTGCCCGTGTCGGACATTGGCGCAACCGTATTTACGACTGAGTTCTACGACTCCCTGGGCAGCCCTGGAAGCGGCCATAAAGGGCAAAGGCGAGGAGTTCATCCACACCTACCTTGCCGAAGTGATAGCCGCAACCGCGGGCAAGGAGTTCGAGGGCTTCGAGGGTTTCCTGCGCCGCGCCGCAGTCTACAGGATACCCGTAATGGCCGAAGCTTTTAAAGACTTCGGTGGCGGAAAGCACCTGGAAAGAGGCGTTGCCCTCACGCTCCTTGAGCAAGAGATGATGGGCGATGGCAAGAGTTTTTACTGGGTAACGCCGGTTATCAGGGATCGGCAATGGGATAAGCTTGAGGCCGACGAAAAGCGGCAGGCGCACGGCATAGCCTTCGGTTGGTTCGACGAGGAAATCGAGGGCAGTAAAGGGCTGGAGCCCCGGCTTCTTGAGGAGGCGGTGTATCATGGGCTTGAGAGCGAGAACGTTAGGCGAGCTTGCAAGTACGCGGTAGATCTTGGAATTTACCTGGACAAGCTCGTCAGGTATCGTGACAGACTTTCCATACAGGAGATGGTTGCGGATAAAGTCACTGAAGACCTTTTTAACGAAGCGATTGCTGAAAAGGACGAATACGTAGCACATCTATTGAATTAATACGGTGTTGCTTTAAATGAAATGGGCCAGCCCAGAGAAGGCATCGGCTTTTTCCAAAAGGCGCTTGATATCTTTACCGTCACTTTCGGTGACAAGCATCCAAGCACTCAAACAGTGAAAGAAAACCTCAAAATCGCCAAACGCGAACTTAATTCGCAGTAACAAGACGCAGTTAGGAGGGGAAAGCCTTCCCCTCGCTCCGGCCGCAAAGGGCGCGTCCTACGCTACCCCTTCGAGCGGGGGAGAGCCCCCACAACGCCCCCCATAAGCGCTAAGTTACTATCATTTCCGCCCCCTTCGCGTAACTGCCTGGCAAGCCTAAATGACTGGAAATGCGCGGAATGCCCTTAAAAACTGCGTCACAGTGTGTTATCATAAACTATGCTGAATGTAGGAAACCATCTCTATTCAATCGATTGAGGAATACCAATGAATACAGGTGAAAAAGAAAAAAAGCTATCTGTAACAATCCCGGAGGACGTATACGCCTATCTGGAAGATGAAGCAGTACGCGAAAACACAAATATCGGTTCGGTTATTACGGAGATAGTAAGAGACATATTAGCCGATCTCCAGTCTATCGAAGACAGGAAAGATGATCCTGCGGAAGACTACGAGAAATATGTCGCCGGAAGAAAATCCACTCTGAATGTATAGATTGTATATTCTGAAGTCCGCTCAAAAAGAATTAGACGCCATACCTGAACCGGATTTTCAAAGAATTCGGAAACTGTTCATAATAAGAATCTTGACAAAACGATGCCGCATGAAGTTGCTACTGCATACGATTTACTGCTCTCTCTCCGGAGTGTCATTACCACTTATGTGTTTATTCATTTTTTCTCTCTTAAGTCTCTTTTGGCGACTTCCATAAATAAACACGCCGACAAGAGAAGCTACGCCTGTCACCCCTAACGACAAGCCGCTAATTTCCTTATTGTTGAATATCAGGAAGATTGAGCCCGCTATTATTGATAACGCTATGAGAAAAGCAAAAATTAATCCCAACAGACTATTTCTTCCCTCTATATTTACAATTCTCTTTTCAATCTCACGGCGATGTCTACCTTGTTCCTCTGCCATAGCTAATATTCTGTCTGCCGTACCCGGATGCGCCGCTTCGTATTTTGCGAATTCGCTTGCCGGAGGCAAAGGCCCTCTATATTCCATTGAAACAAGAGACTTTGGGGGAAGAGGTGGTTTATCCTGGTGGTTGGAGTTTTTATTACGTAGTGATAACCGGTTCTGGTTATCGGTGAGTTTTTTCTTTGGCATATTCTATTGAAACAGCCTCCATAGAGTTCTGCATGTCTTTACCGACCGCCATAAAATCGGATCTTAACGCCTCTATGTCGGCTTCTTCGGGTGTCAACGAAACATCATTAAATCCCCTGATGGTACACCCAAGATCAAGAACCCGGGCCATCCCTTCTAAAAAAGAATAACCACCTTTTAAATACCTTATCATCGCTTTACCTCTATCGCTCAACCGTCACACTTGTTCAAACTACTTGTTTATACTAACATACCTCGTTTCAAGAATGCTTGAGAAATATTTTGTGTGTTTTAAAAGTGTTTTCCGGCAAGGGGTTGCAAGGTTAGAGTATGGTAGAAAATCCATCATTTTCAGGTTTATTCCTCTCCCCGGACGAATCGTAGCAGCAAAGGAGTGATTAACAGGTTGAGCAAGGTTCCCAGAAACATTCCCCCTACGACTACGATGGCCAGAGGTTTTTGAATCTGGCTTCCTACTCCGTGTGACAGTGCGGCCGGTAAGAGTCCCAGAGACGCCACGACTCCGCCCATGAGGACGGGGCGAAACTTGTCTTTCACCGTTTCCAATATGGCGTCGTCGACGCTCATCCCCTCTATGGACAGCCTTATGTAGTGGCTGACGATTATCGAGCTGTTCAGAGAACTCACCCCGATAATGGATATGAATCCGACTATCGACGAAACGCTAACGGATTCCCCGGTTGCCAGCAGGCTCATAAGACCGGCAAATACGGCAAAAACCGGTGCCGCCATTGTTATCACCATGTTTTGTAACGATCGGTACATTATATAAAGGACTGCGATAATCAGGAAGAGCGAAACGGGGATGGAGACGTAAAACCTCTTGAAGGATTCCTTCATTTCGTTAAACATGCCGCTCCACTCTGCGTAATATCCTTCGGGGAGCTTTATACCGGCGGATTGGGATTGCGCTTTAGCAACGGTTGCTCCGAGGTCCTGGCTGGTTACGGTAAACTTTATTGGTATGTATCTCCTGAAATTTTCGCGATAGATAAACGATGCTCCGTTTTCATACCGTATGTCCGCCACTCTGGACAGTGGCACTACGCCGACGGAGGCGCTTCCCGTGGGCAGCACGATGGGAATGGAGCCGATTTTTTCCGGCATCTGCCTGTATTCGGCCGGAAAACTCACGAGGAGTGCGAAGCTTTTTGCGCCCTCTATCACCTGGCTTATGGTCTTGCCTCCGAGGGCGGCGGATACGGTATCGAGTACGTCCTCTACGGTAAGTCCCAGGGTGGCGACGTTTTCGCGGTTTACGTCTATCAGGAGGTTCGGCTGGCCAAGCTCCGTGAATATTCCGGCGTCTTCAATACCGTTTGTGCTGTCCAGCTTCTCTTTGTACTTTTTTGCCAGATCGTCGAGCTTAACCAGATCTTCGCCAAAAATTTTCACGGAGTTCTCACCCTTCACTCCGGACATCATCTCTTCGAGGTTGTCCTGAATGTATTGGGATATATTTATGTCGGCATTTGGAAAGAGCTTTTTAAGCTCCTTGCGGGCAGCCTCCTCGAGGTCTTCCTTAACCAGCCCCCTGTGCCACTCGCTATAAGGCTTGAGAAGTACGGTATATTCGGAGTTAAACGGCCCATTAGGATCCGTGCCGTCCTCCGGTCTGCCTATTTTGAAATCCACGGTCTTTACCTCCGGTATGCTCCGGAGATAGTTTTTAGCAATTTTAGCGTTTTCATAAGTCTTCTTTAACGCTATGGAATACGGAAAGACTATTCTTATATACATGTTACCCTCGTCCATCTTTGGAAGAAACTGGCTGCCGACAAGCTTCATACCTATGACGATACCCAGAACTACGATTATCGATGTAATCGTGATAACCTTTTTATTATTCCTTAAAAGTAGCCTCACCACTGCCAGGTAGGCATTCCTTAAACGCAGAAAGCCCCGCAGCTCCCTGTCCTGAGTGTGCGCTAACAACAGTTTTTTTGACGCTATCAGGTAGGAAAAGGTAAGTACCAGAGTGAAGACGATGGCGTAGAGGTACGTCTTAGCCATGGGTGAGAATATCTGGCCTTCCGCTCCCTGCATCATGAATATGGGAATGAACGCCAGCAGTATTATGGCCACGGAAAATAGGATGGGCCTGCCTACCTCCTCCGAGGCTTTTATTATCGACATCGTACCGGTGCCGTGCTTTTTGGATATCCTGAAGTAATCCTCGATGAGTATCAACGGTATGTCGGCGATGATTCCGAAGTCTATCGCCCCTATGGACAGTAGATTTGCCGATTCCCCTTTCAGAGCCATGACCGCAAGCGTTATGAGAAGCGATATAGGTATTACCATGGCGGTTATTAAGGCGGCCCTAATGTTTCCCATGAATATAAACAGGGCTATGGCTACAAGGGCTACGCCGGACAGAGCCGTCTCTATGACCTTTTTCACCACCGTGACGATGAGATCCCACCGCTCGTAGTAGGGCACGACCTTTATTCCCTTTGGCAGTATGCGCTCGTTGAGTTCCTTTATCTTTTGGTGGATGGATTGGATGGAGGGAATGCTCTTGGCGTCTTTCCTCAGTACAACCGTGCCCATGATGGCATCGTCCATAGCGTTGAGTGCGGATATGCCGGTTCTTGGAACGTTACCGATCTGCACCTGAGCGATATTTTTGATTAATATCGGCTTGCCGTTTTTGTACGTTACGAGGGCTTTTTCTATGTCCGAGGTGTTTTTTATCAACCCGAGTCCCCGTACCATGTAGTACTGATCCCCGATTTCCATCACCCTGCCCCCGACGTTCAGGTTTGATTTGGAGAGCGAATCGATAACCTGCGACAGGGTAATCCCGTACTTAACAAGATTCTCCGGCTGCACGGATACGTTGTAAGTTTTTATGTAGCCTCCCTCCGACGGTACGTCCTCGACGCCGTCGGCGGTCTTCAGGTGCCTTGCCACGACCCAGTCCTGACTTGTCCTGAGTTCCAGAAGGTTGTCCGAACCGGTAATGGTGTACCTCATCACCTCGCCGATGGGGTTGGGAATTATGGTAGGCTGTACGCTGTCCGGCAAGCTTACGTTGGCAAGACGATTTATGACCTCCTGTTTGGCTTCCTTGTATTTCAGGCCGTAACCGAACTTACACTTGACGTCCGAAAGGCCGTACAGGGAGACGGAATTCAACCTCTCCAGGCCTTCCATACCGGCAAGGGCAACCTCGATAGGTACTGTCATCTGCCTTTCCATCTCTTCGGAGGACTTACCCTCGTAGATTGTTACGATTTCTACGATCGGTGGGGCCGGATCCGGGAAGGCTTCCACGTTGAGGCCTCTCACCAGAAAAAGGGAAATACCAAAAGCAGCCAGTACCACCAAAAGAAACAGGAGACTGTTGTCGGTTACGAAGATAACCCACTTTCTCATGGCTTGCCCTTGTCCCTGTTCTTGTCCTTATGGTTTTTCCAGATCGATAGCAGAATATGCAACCTCATCCCCCTCGTTTAATCCTTCGACGGCCATGATCTTTTCAGAGACGTCTCTAACCGGTTTAATTTCCTTAAGAGCAAAAGCATTCCCCCGTTTAAGATTTACGTAAAATTTTCCATCCTTATAGATCATCGCCGTCTTTGGAATCTCCGGCACGGTTATCTCACCATCCAGTATCTTTATCTTCAAAAACATGTTCTGTTTGAAAACGCCCTTTTCGCCGGTTATTTTGATATAAGTTTTAATCGTTTTCGTGTCCACGTCCTCTACGTCGCTGATATTGGAGATCACGCCCATAAACGTTTTCGATGGAAAGACGTCGGTAGAGAAAGATACCTCCTTGTCTTTCTTAATCCTGGGAATGTCGGTGTCATATATGTTAGCCACAACCATGATCCTGTCCGGATTGGCAATCGTCATAAGCGGAGTGCTGGTGTCGAAGCGGTCGCCTATGTGGGCCAGGATATCGGCAACACGGCCGTCTACCGGCGCCTTTATCACGAGCCTGTCCTGAAAATCTTTCAGTGAAGAGGCGCTTGACGACGCGCCGTAAGCAGCGAGTTTCCTCTTGAGCCCCTCCGACAGGGCTTTAGCCTGTTCGTAAGTGGACTCGCTGTTTAGAAAATCGTTTTTGGTAATGGCACCAACCGATAGCAGCTCCTTGTTCAGGCGGTACGCCCTCTCCGTCTGCCTGAGCTGCGACGAGGATGAGAGGTACGCGGAATAGGTATCGCTTACGTCGGTGCTCCGTATGGCCAGAAGCGGCTTACCTTTGCTCACGGTATCGCCGTTTTTGACGAATATGGTTTCAACCGATCCAGGAAGGGGTGAAAGTATTTTGGCCCCGCCAATGGTATCGGCCTGAATGGTCCCGGTAGCCTCGACGTAAGACCTGACGAGTTTCGACGCTACTTTGTAGGTTGTTATCCTGGGAGCCTCTTCCACCTTGGGTGGAACCTTCTTCTCGCAACCCGGAATAAACGCTGCTAAGATTATAAGAAGTACCGGCGGGATTAAAACAATCGATATCTTATTCATTTCGGTTCGCCAAATTTCAACTCGTAGGATTTCGGTTCGTCGGAATTCAAACCTCCCGGCTTCAGATCGCCGGTATATACGTTTATCAATTCCCTGTTAAGATTGCACTGAACGAGTGCCTGGTTATACTTATTCATGAAATCCCGCGCGGCCTTCCTGGTGTCCAACAGATCCAAAACGGTTATCCCGCCCATGGAGAAGGCCTGTTCGCTCCTCATGGAAAGTTCCATAATGGCGTCGTGGTTTTGCTGAAAATTCCTGAAGATCTCCACGCTTGATTTGTAGTTATTAACGGCCTGGCGTACGTCCAGAGCGATCTGCTTTTTCGTCCTCTCTACCTGCAAGCTTACCTGGCTTTGCTCCGCTTCCCTGTGGAGTATCTCTGCCTTATTACGGTTAAATATGGGTATGTTTATGCCGAACCCCAGGCCTATGGTCGGCCTGCCCTGGGAACCGAAAGAATCGTACTCTCCCCCTGCCGTCAAATCCGGGATTCTATTTGCCTTCGACAAAGCTGTATTACTCTCAGCCGCCTTCACTTGTTTGAGGAGAGAGAGGAGGTCGTACCTGTTCAGATAGGCCGTGTTAAGTAGATCGTCTTCGTTGATTTCCTTAAACGCGTCAGTCACCTGCCCGATGGCAGGTACGACCCCGATGCTGCCGCCGGTGAGAAAGTTGAATTGAGCAACGTCATTTTTCAACTGGTTCCCGCTGGTGGTTACGGCGTTGGCCAGATCCACCCTTGCGAGAGTCAGCTTTGTATAATCGATGAGAGAGAGAAAGCCTGCATTATGCCTCTTTTTCGCGACTTCGAGAATCTTGTCGTAGTTGTCCAGCTCCTTTTTCGCATATTCCAGGTTCAGCCTGTCCAGGTTAACGTTAAAGAAAAAAGTGTAAAACCCTGCGAGCAAAGTCCTGACCGTATCCCTTTGGGTGAGCTTGGCAGCCTCTAAAGTCTCGGAGGCGGCCTGCGTTCTGAGCCCCCTCTTGCCGCCCAGCTCGATTAGCTGATCCAGCCTCACCGTCAGTTGGGTATTGTCGCCCGGCGATAACCTGCCAAGGTTATGAGCATCAAAGCCGATATAATTGAAAGAGACGGACGGGTTTGGCAACATTTTCGATCCAATATAATCGGCATAGGACTTGTCCACTTCATACCGGCTTATCAGGATGTCGTAATTGTTTTTGTAAAAAGCGGCCAGTGCATCCTCTAACGTTATGTCTTTTAGTTCGATTAATTCTATATCTTTGGGCGTTATAGCTTTCGATTCGCCATAAGCGGTGGAGTAGGTGGAAGCGACGGATATAAACGAGAGCAGAATGCTGGCCAGAGCTATTATGCAAGGTGCAATTATGCGAAGTGCCGCGTAATGTACTTTCGACTTAACCGTAAAATTAATCGCTAAATTCATGAATGCAATATAGCAAATTTAATGCCATTCGATGCTGTTCACTAAAAAGCCCGGTTTATGCGGCAATTAACGCGATAGACGCCCTTATAGATGCCCACATGAACACAGGATTAATACATGATTTGCGCTATCTGCATGTTAACTGCGCAATAATTGTATACATCGGTTGTACGCAGGCGCATCGATAGATATAATCTGCAGAAAATGGCGCAGGTGGGGGAATCTACCCCGTATTTTATTCTTTAAACCAGATCATATGGGAACATTTTGATATCTGCTATAACTTAGAGCGAAAACCTGCACATATCAATCGTTGACTTAGAGTTACAAATTATGATAATTTAAAGAGGTTAAAATAAAATTTCATAAATTATTTAAATGGAAATAATCTACTCTGATAAGCAATCAAACAAATTACAAAGATCCACAATGGTGACAAAAAAAGCGCTGAGGCAATATTGCAAACGATAGAGACATATTCAGAGAATCCACCAGGTAATTTAAATGTAAAATTCCTAAAAGGTAAGTATGGGAATTAAAAAAGACTTCGGTATGGGAATTATAGAATTATATTTGAAGAGGAAGGAAGTCTGATGATTATATACGAGGTTAGGCATAGAAAGGAGGCTTATAAATGATTAAGACACAGATTATTAAGGAAGATGATAAACCAATAGCCGTGATAATGGACTATAAAGAATATCTCAAATTTAAAGAACTCGAGGAAGATAAAGGTGACTACTTTGCAGCTTTAAACACAAAAATAAACAACAAGAGCTGGACATCGCATAAGGATTTAAAAACAAAGTTAGGTTTGTGATTGGGTAACTACTCAGAATTTTATGGCAACTTTCGCCTCGGCATAGTTTACGAAGGCAGAACAGACTACTAAAAAGAACCTGGCATCTTCAAGCCGCACGGTTTCGGGTTCCATAAGAGCATGTCTGATACCGCCTTCAGCCGACGTATATCCCTAAAGGTTGCTAAATGCGCTACAAAGTGATGGGTGCAATCCGATTGCGTCTTTCAGTTTTTTAACCAATTGACCAAGAGTTCCTTTCTCGCCAACGGTAACGGCGACTAAACTCTCAATCGCAGAGATCGATTCCTTTATCGATTCGAACTGAAGGTTCTCGCGAACTTTTGTATATCCATTTCGTTCCGAAAAGTTCATATGTCTAAATTATAAGCGTACATGATATTATTTGTCAACATGTATGTATACTGCTACACAACTTGATTACTTGCCGGTATTGTGCTTTGCGATCAGTTCCCGCACGAATGGCACTAAATCGTTTGGAACTTCCATCATGGTTGAAATATGTTTATTGACGGCTGATTCATCTTCGGCAACGGCTTCTTCCTCAGTCTGTTGTTCGTAATGGGCAAGCACACTCCGAACTCTTTCTTCGTTCCAGGCGGGTGGAAATGTTGTTTGTTTCAATTTCTTCTCCTCCTGCCTCTTCTGTAAGCCAACAAAGGCTTATACTTCATATCCTTATTATATCTTAATTCGGCGTAACTAATCAGATATTTTTTTCGTGTAGCTTTCATTTTAAACCGTACCCGACAAAGAGAACAAATTTATCGTGAACTCATCGGTTTGTCGATTGATTATATTTATGGTTTATTGTAAGATATTTATGAGCTTGAATTGGATTTGAATAATAGACGTCGATCGGATGAGCATAAATGCACGCCGGCAAGTATAAATGAAACCAACCTGAAGTAGAGGTAATAAATGATTCAGCAAAAAGCCTCCCCGAATGATTATCCGCTTTTAAAGAGTCTGCCTCCTGAATTGTCCGATAATCTCAGATCCTTTAATCCATGGTGGTTTGGCAAACCCGGCACTCGGATTCCGACTTTTCACAGATGGGCGTTTTCTAAACTTAAGCACCTTTTGGTAAAAGGACTGGCCCCGGCCACGGTACTTCGCGGAACCCGCCGCGTCGGCAAAACGATCCTCCTGCGACAAATCATAGAATCGTTGCTTTCCGAAGGCTTAAAACCGCAAAGGCTTCTTTACGTGCCTTTTGACGAATTGCCGACTTTTCGCGGACTAAGCGAACCCATACTCGACATTTCGCGCTGGTTTCAGGAAGAAGTGATTAAATGCACCTTTAATGAGCTTACCCGTGACGAAGGCCATGCATACCTTTTCCTGGACGAAGTTCAGAATCTCGATGCCTGGGCGCCGCAGATCAAGAATCTTGTAGACAACCATGACGTCCGGGTACTGATAACCGGTAGTTCTTCCCTGCGTATAGAAACGGGAAGGGATAGTCTGGCAGGCCGTATAACAACGCTTGATCTTGGTCCGCTATTTCTCCGTGAAATCTCCGATCTGTGTTTTGGTGAAAGCACTCCTCAATTCTGGCCCGATAACGGTCTCGATGGGTTGCTTAAAAGGGAAACGTGGCTTGATGCAGTGGAATATGGCCGTAAAACCCGTCAAAAGAGGCTCGCCGCTTTCAAGGCCTTTTCCGAGCGCGGCGGGTACCCATGGGCTCACCAACGTGCGGATATATCGTGGGAGGAGATTGCCGATCATCTTAATGAAACAATAATCAAACGGGCGATTCAACATGACCTTCGCATGGGGACTCGCGGCCAGAGGAGAGACGAAAAATTGTTGGAAGAAGTCTTTCGTCTCTCTTGCCGCTATGCAGGACAAGCCGCAGGACAATCGGTATTTGTTGCCGAGGTGCAGGGAGCCCTGGCCGGAAATATAGGATGGAACCGCATTCTTACCTATCTCAGGTTTTTAGACGGCACCATGCTGATCAGACTTATACCTCCCTTGGAATTAAGATTAAAGCGCCAAAAATCTCCGTCTAAAATTTGCTTATCCGACCATGCATTAAGAGCCGCATGGCTTCAGGAGATAGTTCCTCTGGATGCTGACGGCCTTACGGCAAATCCGCATCTTACCGACATTGCGGGGCATATAGTCGAAAGTGTATTGGGATATTTTTTTGCTTCGATCCCTAATCTGGATGTCGCATATTTTCCTATGCGTGGCGCCGAACCCGAGGTGGATTTCGTCTTAACGATAGGAACAAAAAGGATCCCCGTCGAAGTGAAATACAGGCGCAAAATCGACCCGCATGATGACACAAAAGGATTAAGGGCTTTTCTTGAGAAAACGGTTTATAATGCTCCATTGGGTCTTCTGGTGACTCTGGAAGATAATATCGATGATATCAAGGTGCATGATCCCAGGATTATTCCCATTTCTTTATCCAGCCTGCTCTGGCTTAAGTGAAAGGAGTACAGGTATGGGATAGGTTACTTTTCTCATATTAATCGATCGGGTTACAATATATCACGGAAATTTACGATTTTATATATCAAGCTGCTTTTTAATCAAAGCGTACAGACTTTCCTTAATTTCGGAGTGACGCGGTATAGTAGCAGACTTCCCATTTCTGTGATTCTCGTAAATATCATGTTTACTGCCGCTTCTTTTTAGATAACATCCTGATTTAACAAGCATTCTTATCAGGTCGCGCCTTTTCAAACCTCGACTTCTACTTCCTTAGTCATAACTCCCGTATAATTTATCGGGGTTTCGGATTGCATCATGAGCATATATGCATCCTTAATATTTTCCTCAAGCTCATATATGGACTCACCCTGGCTAAAGATGCCCGGTATCTCTTTAAGGCGGCCTACGTACCAACCATCGTCAATCCAATATTCGAGAGTAAAACTCCTGTGCATTCGTTAAATGCTCCTTTCCCTTTATGCTATATATTACTATATCTTTATTATATCACAGTGGGTAAACAAACAATTATCTTCCGTGGAGCACGTAAACCCAAATAGTCAAAATAGTTACAGCTTGTACTTTTTGATCTTATAGTGCAGCACCCTTACCGACATACCTAAAAGTCTGGCCGCTTCGGTCTTGTTGCCATTGGAGTCGGCAAGCGCCTTTTTTATATACCGGGTTTCGAGCAGACCCATAGCCTCCCTGCACGATTGATTTGGATCAAAACCGTACACGGCATTCTCTCCATTTTGGGCATTCTTTCCATCCTGGGCATCTTCGTCGTTTTGGGCATCCCGGCCTTTTTCAGTTTTTGCGCCTTTTTTGTCAGCCGCGTCTTTTTTGTTCGCGTCCGGCCTGATGGTAATATCGTCCTCGTTAATGGTCTCCGTCAAAGACACGGCAACGGCCTTGTGGATACCCCATTTCAGCTCCCGGATATTTCCGGGCCACCGGTAATCCGTAAGAGCCTTCATGGCCGACGGGGTAAGCCCTTTTATCCCCTTGCCATATGACGCGTTGGCTTCCCTGATAAAGGCTGATGCCAGAAGCGGTATATCCTGCCGGCGCTCTCTGAGGGGAGGCAGGTTGAAGGTTATGCCGTTTATTCTGTAATAAAGGTCCGGACGGAAGTTCGTGCCCGGAGCCGCCAAGTCCTTGTTAGTCGCGGTGATGAGCCTGAATCTTACGGAGCGTTCCTTTGGATCGCCTACCTTGTAGTACACCCCCGATTCGAGCAGGCGCAGTAGCTTAACCTGCATGTTTTCGGAGAGTTCGCCTATTTCGTCGAGAAAGAGGGTACCGCCGTCGGCACGCTCGACGAGGCCTTCCTTGTTAGACAGGGCGCCGGAGAATGCTCCCCTGATGTAGCCGAAGAGTTCGCTTTCGAAAATGTCCTTTGGTATGGCGGAGCAGTTTATGGCCACCATCTCCCCTCTTACGCCGGATAGTCCGTGTATCCATTGGGCCAGTTTTTCCTTACCCGTACCGGTCTCGCCGGTTAACACAACGGGAATGTCGAGGGTTGCGACCATGGGAGCCTTATCGACTATCTCCTTCATGGCCCCCGTACCGGTCGTGATAAAAGACGGCGCCAGCCTGTTTATCTCCTTGCTCAGGGTCGTCAGCTTTATCTTGAGGCTCCTGTTCTCTATCAGTACCTTTAATTCCAGCTTTAACTTATCTATCTCCAAAGGCTTGGTAAAATAATTGGCGGCGCCCTCTTTTAAAGCCTTCACGGCATCCTCTACGGTCGCATAGGCGGTTATGACTATGACGGGAGGCATTATTTCCAGGAGTTTCAGTTCCTTAATGAAGTTTATGCCGTCCCCATCCGGTAACCTTACGTCAAGAAGCACGGCCTCCGGAATACCGTCACCGAGCAATTCCCTGGCCTCCTTCAAAGACGCGGCCAAACGGATGTCAAAGCTGTCTTCCAGCGCCATCTTCAGAGACTCGCTAAAATTAACCTCGTCGTCTACGATCATAAGATATGGCAAATATGTCGAATTATTTTTGACCATTATGGCGACTTCCTTCCTGCCGTGGCATTTTTGGAATACTTTTCAGCTTTAAAATACCTTTCAGCTAATGAATTTATTTCAGCCAATGAATTTAAACCTCGTCTTAGGTAATACCAGTTTAACGCCTGCGCCTTTTTCATGCCTGTATAGTAAAATATCACCTTTATACGCCGTAATTATCTTTTCGACGAGAAAAAGACCTAAGCCCGCTCCCTTGGCCCTGCCGGTAACGAAAGGACTCGTCAGTTCCTCCAGGATTGCCATTTCGGGAAAACCGCTTCCATTGTCCTCAAAGCAGAGGCCCACGAAAGAATCGGATTCATCGGCCTCCGTCCTTATGGTGATTTCCGTAGCCCCGGCCTGTTTGCTATTCATCAGGAGATTGTTAAACATCAGCCCCGCATAAAACGTGTCGAACAGAAGAGAAAACTCCGGGCACGAGCAAGAGGTAATCATGCTCTTAATCGCCAGTCTCTTTATGAAAGGCTTAAACGGGATCCACTCGTTGTTTTTAACGTTAATGTCCTTACCGTAAATCAGAAGGTTATCTATCAGTCTCCGTGTTCTCTGTAGTTCGTCATTGGCGAGGGTTGCGAATCTATCGACGAAACGAGGGTCCGATTGCCTGGATGGAAGGGACTGGATGAGGTTTGAGAGCGTGGCTATCGGAGTTTGCAGTTCGTGGGCCAGGGTGGCGGTCATCTGGCCAAGTAACGCGAGTGCCTCGCTCTTCTTTAGCGCCTGGCTAAGCTTTTCATGGGTACGCTCATAATGGGAACGCATCTCCCTGATCCTTTTCCTGTTTTCGGTATAAGCCACGATAGCCGTAAAAATTATTATGGTAGTTATTATACCCGCTACGAGTTCGGGAATTTCGAGTGCCGCCAGCTCGGTGTCCAAAAATACGCGTCTTACGTAGATGTCTATGTTCTGTCCTTCCTTTGGGAGGTGAAAGAACATCTTGTTCTTCAGAGTGTTGGCCTTGTCGTTCATATTTTTGTCCACCGTCTGCACTTTGTCCTTCATAACGGTAGAAGTAAACTTCTTTATAAATCTCGTGATGTCGGTTCGGGTGGGGTTTTTAGCCGTATCCTCAAACGACGTCGTAGCGTCGAGAATCTCGCCCTTCAGAGATTCCCTCAATTTCTTTTCCACTGCGATGTTGTCTATCTGATCCAATACGAGGGTCACGACTATTCCCAGCATTATAGAACATACCAGGTAAAACACCATCTTCAGTATATACTTGACCATAGTTAATTGCTCTACAGCTTGTCCCGATCAGGTTTGTCATTATTATGGGCAGCGTCATGCTTATGGACGGCATAGTGAGAATGCCTGTGTTTATGGGTTGCCTGCCCGTGATAGTGGATATGTTCGTGGATGAGGTTTACCTTCAGCAGCAACTCTTCATCTTTCAGGATGTCTTCGGAAGTACCAATATTTTCAACCATGTGTTGTTCGGACAGGAGAGCGACGTTCATATGTAATTCATCGACCAGCGACAGGTCATGCGTTGCTATCACCAAAGTCTTGCCCGCTTCGCTCAAAGCATACATCAGCTCGACGAGAAAACATTGAGTTCGCGGATCAAGGCCGTTTGTCGGTTCATCGAGAAGCAATATCTCCGGATTCATCGTTAAAACAGAACCGATAGCGACCCGCTTTTTCTCGCCCCCGGAAAGCATGTAAGAAGGCCTGTCTTTCAGATTCCCGATATTCAGTATGCGCATTACCTCAAAAGCCCTGTCCAGGGCTTCCTTTTCACCGATTTCCAACTGAAGCGGGCCATAAAGCAACTCATCCAGGACGGTGGGGCAAAACAACTGAACGTCGGAGTCCTGAAACACGTAACCAACACGCTCTCTGAAGTACCGAAGGAACCCCTTATTTCTTAAAGCCTGCTCCGATACCTCATTCCCTCTGAAAAAACATTTCCCAATACTTTGGTGTATCAGTCCGCCCATAATTTGCAGGAGGGTAGACTTGCCGCTGCCGTTTGCTCCGATAATTGCAAACCTCTCTCCCTCTTTAATGCCGAGACTTACGTCACAAACAGCAGGAATATTATCGTAATAGTTATAACTAATCCCATCAAGACTTATGATATCTTCCACAATATTTCCTAACTGTTTCCTACGGGATCTTCCATGATATCGTCCACAATCGCATCACAAATGCGGATCATAAATCGCATCACAAATAGCATCATAAATCACCTCAGATCCATAAAAATATCATCCCAACCAGAAAAAAAACGGCACCGGTAACCCAATCCCGTGTATGAAGCCTACCGGCTTCGTAAATCTTTACGTCGTTGGAAAACCCCCTGCCAAGCATGGCCTTGTAAATATCTTCACACCGCAGCATGGTCTTTTTAAATACGAATGCAATCCTTCCGGCAATCCATCTTCTCGCGTCGGCATTACTAACTTGCCCCGCCAATCTGCTCTTTTTTGCAAGGTGCATATCTTCGACAGTCCCGGCAAAAATGAACATGTATTTATAAGAAAGGGTTATGATCATGAGTACGCCGTCGGGCACCTTCAGCACCTTCAGAGCCTTAATGATTTCGGGAAACGAGGTCGTATATAAAACAAAGAACGAGACGGCCAAAGAGTTCATAACCCTTAAAGTAAGCATCGTAACTCCATAAACGCCTTCCCTGGTAATGCCGATTTCTTCAGGGATATGGTAGAACAGGAAAGTATACGGTTTAGCAAGGTGGATGATATGAAAGATAATCTCTCCCCTGGTGATGAAATTGAAAGCGGATGGTATGGCGATGAGGAAGCCGAAAATGAAACCGAAAAAAAGCACTCGCTTGTAAAGATTAAAAACGTTCACCCTGGATATAATCGTTAGAATGAATATAAAGGCTCCTATGAAGGCCTCCGGCATTATCTCTTTTTTCAGGCTTATAATAATTACGAAAAAAAGCAGGAAAAGTACTTTTATCCGTGCATCGATTCTCTGAAAGAAGTTATCGCTTGAAGCGCTTTCCCACTGGATGTATCCCGTTTTGATAACGCCGGCCAATTGATTGATACCCTTTTCGATAAAAGACGTGTGCAACTCTCCTTTGCCCCGCGTAAAGGATTCGGAGGAGGGCCTTTCCAACAGAAAGGAGGGTACCTTATTTTCCATTCTTCGCTATGAACCTTGAAATTACATACATCACAAGACTGATTACCAGAATGCCTATAAGTCCTGATGCGACGTACGATATCACTTGAACAGCCATAGAAGCCTTTTCGCCGCCAAAGTTATAATCGGGGATCGGGGCTTTCCACAGATCCGACAATTTCTTCAATCCTTCGGGAGCATATCCGACGAGCTTTTCAAGTTTGTCAATTCCCCACTCACCCCACGCATCCCCCGCATTGAATGCTTTCGGGAGAATAACCCCAAGCGGAGTAAGAAGCGCCAGAATTAACAAGCCCGTCCAGAGTTTACCTGTCATTGCGGCTTGTCCGGAATCTGCCCTTGCCTTTGTCGTCATTGCGGCTTGTCGGGAATCAGAGCCGTCAACTGCCACCCCCCTACCCCTTTGCCGGAATATTATCATTTAAGCCTCCTTCACCGTTAGCGCATAGACCAGGCCGGACTCGTGTTTTATAAGATATTTCAATAATAAAACCGTGACAACACCCTCAACGACGCTAAATAGAAGCATATGCTCCAAAGCCATTGCAGGAACTGCCACCGACAATGGGTAAGGCGCGTAAAGAGGTCTTCCGCCCGGCCCGACGGCAATCAGCGGTTGGATCCCAAATTCGACCCCCGTAATTAATGCACCGGCGGAAAGCCCGACATAACCGGAAAGAAATGCCGCGACGTATAGCCTTGTGCCGCCAATCGGATTAGCTCCCGGATTACCTCTCAGAAGTTTAAACACCCAATAGGATACAAACGGTATTACCACGGCCATATTGAAACAGTTCGCGCCTATAGCGGTTATCCCGCCGTCGCCAAAGACTATCGCCTGGATTATCAGCGCAACGGACACGGCTATCACCGCTGTCCATGGACCCAAAAGTATGGCAATAATGCCGGCACCCACTGCATGGCCCGTGGTTCCGCCGGGAATAGGGATATTAAACATCATGATGACAAACGAAAAAGCCGCCGACATTGCCAGATAGGGAACGTGTTTAGCGGAAAGCTCCCTCTTCATTTTTTTAATTGCAACTGACCAAAATACAAAAGACGCTCCGTAGAGCGGTACGTACGTTTGAGGACTCAGGTAACCGTCGGGTATATGCAATTAAACCTCCATGTAATACCAGGTAGCAGCCATAAGAGTAATTAAAGTATAAGAGATTAGGAGGGAGAAGTCTCTCCCTACGCGCCGGCCACAAAGAACGCGTCCTGCTACTACCCTCTCTGCTGGGGAGCTAAGGAACCACTGGTGGCCCCCCGCAACGCCCCTCCAAGCAGTGCCAATCTCCGATCATATTACTCTTATGATAGCCCCTTGGTGTAATGTCTGCAAGAGCCAAATAGCCGTTTTCGGGCTTAGTTGGTGTAGATAGTCAAGAGAATTGGCCCTTTTAGCAAATAAAAAGCCACCAAAGCTTTTTAAGGACTACAGTCCCTCCAAAAAGCCTTCGTGGCTTGATTCGAGTATATTACTTTATCACAACCATATAACAAATAGCAAGGTCGCCGATGTTCCCAGACTCCGATAGATAAACAGGAGACAGTATATTACCGTCATTGCGAGCAAGTCTGCAAGAGCCGTCAGCCGTATTGGCGGGGCGCGGCAATCTCAAGAGAAAGACGAGATTGCTTCGCTACGCTCGCAATGACATTTTTATACCTGAGTTTGGAATGTTTGCCCGGCGATCGATTTCCGGTGAATGAAAAAAACACCGGTATCGATTTAGTTCAGTGCCGATTAAGCGACTTCTATTTTCTCCGGTTCGCTCATCCACGTACCGTGCAAATTGCAATGTTCGACGGCCTCGAGGGTTACGGATTTGGACAACTTTATGGTAAACAAGGCGCTTGAGCTAGTCAAACCGCCCATGGCATTTTCAATGCGAGCTACTTCCTTGCCGTCTGCAAGAAGCTTTATGGTGGTTATCCAGTGGTCGGCAGTAGACGGATGCTCGGCCTTGAAACCTACTTTTACTTCAATATCGACCCACTGGTCGGCCTTCACCTTGGAAGGAGCCTGTATAGATGGAACGTGTTTTTGTTCGAGTGCGGTAGGGTTTTCCTTGTCAACCACCTTATTGATTTTATCCTGCTCCGCTGCAGGCTTAGCTTCCTTGCCGTACTCATGCGCCAACGCATTACCGGCATTAAAAACGACGGCCGCAGCAGCCGCACCTTTCAAAAAATCCCTTCTTTCCATAACCTTCTCCTTTAATATATACCGACGTGCAGTTAATAATAAGCCACCACGGCTTAATCTCCCGGACCGTTCAGATAAAAGAGGCCTTTCTATCGATTAAAGTTGCCAACGACAACTCAATCGCACCCTCAACCGCTATGAAAAACGAGTAAGTGGTAAAACAGCTCAGCCGGATTGTCAAACTTCAGTCCGCATTGAGGACAATCGCTCAGACTGAACGGGTCTATCTTTTCGGCAAGGTTCCCCTGAAAACCTGCATTACAAGCACAACCCACTTCACCGGCCTCTCCCTTATGATCATCCATAGATAATTATAGCATATTGCATGCGTGCAGGCCAAAAATATTTCTGCATTATACCAAATTGCATTCATTCGATTAACTCCGCTTCCATCGTCGAAAGCTCCTCGACGTACGTAACGAGTTACCCCCCTCACGGGGGGTAGGGGGGGTACGCCTGCGTCGCTTTCTCCTTGCCGCCTTGTTACTCTTCTGAATGCAACTCGGCATTACCCCATAAACACGCAGTCTCGCTATCATTTTACCACTGCCGGGCAAGCCCCGGAATTCGCCCTTGCCCTGTTCATAAGTTGGATGCTTCCACCGTTACCTTGCCGAAAGACTGAATAATAATCTCCGGATTATCCACTTTCTGTGACATCGATAAGATCTCGATTCCTACCACTTTACCATCATTGCCATAACCTATGATAATATCATCCGATATTTCATCCGTGTTCGCTATTTCCGTATCCTTAAAGCGAATATACATCGCATCGGTCTGTTCACAGTAACGAAGTCTCATTGTTTTCCCCCTTTCATTCGAATTAAATCAGGTTCATTCGTAATCATTAATTTTCATTCGCATTCATTCATATTCATTCAAACTTCATCTTCATCATCAACTTTGCCATCAGCGAGTAATAATCGGCCAGTTTTTCATAGATCATCTGCGAGACATCTTCTTTATACGTATGGGAGGTTAGGTTTCTCATGTCCGTCATCTCAAGGAAAGCCACGGCTTCATCCTCGGAGAGAATGCCCGTCGAGAAGGCTTCCCTGAAACAGGTCTTTGGCGAATTGCAGATTAATCCATCGTGAACCTTGAGGTATTCCTTCAGAAGCTTCCACAAAGCCTCAAAAGTATACTCAAACCGCTGAATGGCGGCATCTCTTACTATGGTCGAGTAAGGCTCGTCGATTATTTGACGAAAGGTTTCAAGCGCTCTTGACGTTTCGCCGAGCCTTATTTCAAATCTTTCCAATATTTCCAACCTTTCCAAGCTCTCCAGGCTTTCCGATTCCATCCTTCCAAAGAAGCGAATCCTTTAACGCTTCACTTCTGAATTCCCCGGAAACCCGTGACAGGTCAACGAGGTCAACCTTATGGGGAATATTCAAATTCTCGATACGTTCTCTCAGAAGCGTCAATTTTATCTTATCAAACCCGATTCCGGGCAATATCCCTATATCGATGTCCGAAGCCCGCGTATTGGCACTTCTTGCAAATGAGCCGAAAAGCACTATCTTCACGTCATCGCCCGCAAAGAACTCGAGCACGTGTTTCTTCAGCGTTTCAACGGCTTCCGTTTTTCCCATGATCTAATTATAACAGTTAATTAAACAAACTTAGTGATTTTTCACTTTTTTTCCCAAAAGTATCCAATCCGTAACCTACGACGTGATATAATACTTACGCCTTTACTTAACGCAAAAAAATGTGGCCGGGAAAGAGTAATTACGGCAAGGAGGTACAAATGGAGAGGACGCGCACTTTTGCAACGATTGTTGTTAGCCTTATAGCCATTGTATCATTTGGGGAGAAGCCATGGGCATACCAATAAACTTAGTCCTTGAAGATAAACCTCTTGTCGAATATGAAGTGAAACTTGGTCTTTTTAGCGAAGAGGAACCACCACCCGAGTATTCTGTATGCTTTAGCATTGGGAGTGGGAGACCAAAAGCATCCTCACCCGTAGAAGGTCCTCCCCGTCATGTCAAGCACAATGTCCGCATCATTTTATTCGCTATTTTATCCGTCATTATTTCATCGTCATTAAGTCTCTTCCTTTTACAAACATACAGGCTCGCACCCAAAAGCTTACCTGAATCAACCCCTTCACCCAGCTTTAGTAGCCGCCATGTAGTCCACGTCTACAGTGGCGGCCTTCTTTTACTCGTCATTTTTTTGTCAGCTACGTTTTCTACCGCTTCTACAGGGCCCCCCGCTTCACCAGGAGGGCCCCCGCACGCAACAGCAGCTTCTTCGACCTCGCCCCACCTAAACAGAGATTAGAGGGAGAGGTATCTATAGGAAAACACCAATTACAATATATTACTCCCAACAAGGAAGAGACAATAGTTGATAGAACGAAAAATGAACTTTATTACATACATTTTCCTTTCACATTACACCCGCTTCCAGAGAAAAAGCAATATAAACAATTTAAAATAGAATTTGACCAGGATAATGTTGACGCGACTGCATTCGATCTTCTCCCTTATAATGTTACTCAGGAAAGTGAAGTTACAAAGTCATATACACTAGCTCCAACTGCTAAATTCAAAGGAATTGAGCTTAAAGCTGGTGATTACGGCCGTAAGATAACGTTTGAAAAGCTTACTCCCGTTATTAAAACGTACGGGTTGGGAGAAAAAGGGTTTTATTGGGTTTATACACCATCAAGTGGTAATGGGGTAGTATTTGATGGTACAAGGCATGTTCTAATGGTCATCGAAGTTCCAAAACATATTGATAAACTTCCCGTCAATGTATCTGTTACCGCTAACATAACAAAAAGTTTTTTACCCGAAATAATGCCATACGACATAAAATCGAAAAATCACCCAATATTTTTAGATCTGAAAGACGCCAGGGAACGCTAGTAAAATACTGGAATCAACTCATTAGCTGGACACCTATGTATCTAAAACAGTGCCGCTACTTACAGATGGTGCCCAACACCCGATTACGTACACTCCGGAGGGATATGTCAATTTCCCTGTAGCGGTAATAAAGCAGTGACAGGGAACTCAGGCACAGTGAATATGTAATCGGCGGCAATGAATATGGCGATTAAATCGGTTACTTTATGAGTAATTTAAAGATACCTGCTATAGCAGCTAACTGGCTTATCCAGAAGAAGAACATCCACTTGATATTCTTTTTAATGGATTTTTCGATCGCTGCACGCGACAATCCATATTCCAGCGTGATATGCTCGTTGAGTTTGTCAAATTCCTGAGTAATATGTTCGAGAACGCTTTCTATATCAACCTGTTGCAATCCGATTTTCTGGGCAGGCTTGCGTCCGAAACGCTCCTCCGCTATGGCGATGGCATCTTTCCCGGCTTCAAGGTCTATTTCTTTAACGATAGTCACAAAGTCTGCGCTCGCCTGTTTGCCAGGATTCTCTCTGTGAGTACAAATATTCTCGATAACCTCCATAGTTATACTATATTACATCCAGTAGAAAAACACAATGGTCATTTCCACCCCCAAATTCCGATATAAAAGTGGAATTAGATTTCCCGGTTTATAGCCGTTGCCACTCGCCGGGAAATGTTATAGGACAATAGGCCTTGCCGTTGTCAGAAAATCGAAGGCCTCCTCAACCGTAGGTATGGCAGTCCTGCCGCCCGGCTTGCGGCACTTCATGGCGGCACACGCGGCGGAAAAACGCAGCGTATACTCCATAGGCAGCCCACTGAGTATACCGTATATAAACGCGCCGTGGAATACGTCCCCGGCTCCCGTCGTGTCTACAGTCTCAACTTCGTAGGCAGGCTGGTGGTAAATCTTGCCGGCAACCTGCGTCACGCTGCCGCGAACTCCGCCGGTTACCGTAGCCGCTTTAACCCCAAGGCCGGTGAGCCTTGCCAGCGTGTCGCCCGCGTCTTTACCAAACCCGTCGCTAAACGCCTTCGCCGCTACTACGTAATCGCAAAGAAGGAGCAGTTCCATCGTCTTTTCCCTCACCCTGCCCGCGTCGAGCATCACGGTAATACCCTTACTCTTAGCCATCCTCGCCAGGGCGATTGAGGCATCTTCCATTAGCCCGTCCAGGTGAACCATGGATACGCCGTCAAGGAAATCGCCGGGTATGTCACCGGCACTCAAAGCCCTGACGGTGGGCCTGTTCCAGAAAATTGTGCGGGAACCGCTACGCTTACTTACGATGATGCACGCAAACTGGGATAGCCCTCCCCTGTGCCGCACCATGCGGGAGACGTCCACGTTTTCATCCTTAAGGCCCCGCACTATCTCATCCCCGGCAGCGTCGTCGGCAACTATTCCTATGAAGCGCGCTTTAAAGCCGAAACGAGTAAGCGCCACGAGGGCGGTGGCTACCGGGCCGCCCCCCTGTACAACCCAAGGCGTTACCTCACACTTCGAGTCCTCGCCGGGGTATTCCTCCGTGAATGCTATGTGGTCGAGGCTGCATTGACCCAATCCTGCTACTATCACCGCCTATCCTCCTTAAGCTCGTCCGCCTTAACATCACTAACCTTGACCTCATCCTTATTAACCTCACCCGCCTTAACATCGCCTTCCTTAACCTTATCTTTATCAACCTTATCCGGCCCGGTGGTTTGACCTGCATCTTTGGCCCAGAGGTTTTCCTTACCGTAGCGTTTCCACCTGTTGTGCATCCACAGGTACTGGCCGGGAAACATGGCGACAACCCGCTCCATTTCGCCGGTGAGTTCCCGCGTCAGCCTTAGAATCTCGGCCTTTTCGCTTTTGTACTCCCCCGGATAGATGGGATCGGACACGTACCCGGTAAACCGGTTTGCATCCTTTGTGCGGCAACAGGCAACCACCACAATCGGACGCTTGTATAAAGTGCTCAGCATAGCCGGCACCGGGGTGGCGGTAGCAGGCCGTCCAAAATAGTTTACGTAAACACCTTTGGCCGTGCTCTGATCCGGCAAAAGGCCTACGGACTTCCCCTGCATTAGCGTCTTCTGAAGCGCAAACAGCGAGTTTTTCTTGGCGATGAAGAGCTGGCCGCTTTGTGAACGCTTCGCGTATATCAGCCGTTCGAGGTACGGGTTATCCATTGGCCGAACCACCACTACCATCTGAATCCCCGCGATGGAGCTTACGTAAGGCAACAGCTCCCAGTTACCCAAATGAGGAGTGACGAAGATACATCCGCCGCTTTTATCGTGTATCTCCCTGGCCTTCTCGAACAGGGCGGATACGCCGGCAGTGTTTCTTTCGAGTTTCTCCGCCGCATCCCCGGCAAGCAAAACCCGGCGTTGCTTTATGACTTCCAGAAAGTTAAGAAAAAAAGCCCGGAAGCTTTCGAGGGCAAGGGCTTTCAGCTCTCCCTCGCTTTTGCCGGCAAAAGCATATCGAAGGTTTTCGAGTGCTATCCGGCGCCTCTTCGGCACAAGCTCGTAAAGCAGCCGTCCTAAAAGCGCGCTGAGAGCCTTAATCACTTTCGAAGGCAGCAGATCTGCAACGAAAAACAATACCCTGACGGCCGCATACTCTGCCAACCACCTCAGTTCGGATCTTTTTTTGGAGCCTGTTTTGTCCGTCTTCATCTGCCGATATGAATTTTACCAGAAACTAACGCCATAATGGTAGGGCTACCGTTTTGCTGGTCATTTTACAGGTCACCGGTTTGCGATATTTAAAGACCGAATCGGAGAACTAACGTTACCAGCATGTCACCATATTGCTATAAATATGCTATAATAATACTATAGCTTTATAGGAAAGATGCCACTTACATGAACAGACGCCAGTTTTTGAAACACAGTCTCAGAGCCTTTACCGTTTTCGGAGTATCCAAAGGAATGTTCAATTCCTCCCGGTTCGAACTTACCTTAGACTACGTACCTATACAGATTGATGGTCTGCCGCTTCAATTCAAGGGCACAAAAATCGCAGTTCTGAGCGACATACACTCATCGCTTCTGGTCGGTAAAGACCTGATAGCCACCGCGGCAAAAATGGCCATGGAAGCCAGGCCAGACATGATCGTCCTCCTTGGCGACTTCATTAGCGGCAGGATGCACCCTAAAAAAATCATCGACAGCGCATTCGACGTAAAATACGTAGACGTTTGCGCGGACGCACTTTCCACGCTCAGGGCTCCTATGGGAATTTACGGAGTATTAGGCAACCACGACTTCTGGGGCGGAGATGCGGCTATAGAGGCCATTTGCACGAAGTTTACCATGAAATTTAGAGTAGAATGGCTGAGAAACAGCGCGGTGGAGCTAACCAGACAAGGCGGGAGTATATATCTCCTGGGAGTGGACGACTTCTGGGAACAAAGCTGCTCCATAAACGGTGCTTACGAGGGACTGGACCGCAATTCCGTAAAGATACTTTTAAGCCACAATCCGGACATAAACGCCGGCATAGATCCATTGTATAAAAAGATAGACATCGTCCTCTCGGGACACACCCACGGTGGACAAGTAGTGCTGCCGATAATCGGCTCCCCTTTTCTTCCTTCCGTTTATGGCCAGAGGTACCGTATAGGCCTGATCGAAGACAACGGCAGAAGGGTTTACGTTACGCGGGGTATCGGGCATACCATCCTCCCGATACGGTATAATTGCCCCCCCGAAGTCACGATTATCGTCTTAACGTGATCTATAGCAATCACCAAAAGTCTTTTCCCTTTTTGTCATTCTCGCGAAAGCGGGAATCCATTCTTTTATCAACTGTTCTGGAAAAGACTTTCGGCGATTGCTATAAATCCGATAGAGGAAGACTCACTTAGACGGCAACGGAATGGGGCAACGACTCCATTGTGGGAAAAACCTCCGGGATTTACATTGTAAAACGAAATATTTATTGACTTGTCTGAAAATAATATGCTACTCTTTTAAAAAAAGAGTGGCTGAAGTAAGAAGATATTATCGTTACTACAACCATCCTATTTCCTTATAGAGAGGATATTTTAGATGAGATTTCTTTTTGTCGAGAACTTTAGAGGGTTTGACCGGCAATATATATCTTTGGAAGATGTGAATTTTTTTGTCGGCGAAAATAGCACCGGAAAAACATCGATTCTTGCATTAATCAATCTTTTTTCATTGCCCGATTTTTGGATAAATCAGGATTTTAATCAAGGTGAATACCAATTCGGCAACTACAGAGATATTGCCGATACCGATTATTTTCGGGTAGGTTTGATTGACTGCACGTTTGATCAGCCGGATAGTGAAAAACCTTCGTTGTTTGCTTTTTTAATGGAGTTTCACGAAAAAAAAGGGATACCATCGATTTCCAGGTTTTGCTATATCGTGGAAGTTGGGTTACACGGGGATAATAATATATATACTATTGTAAATACTGAGGTAAATACGGTACAAGCATTTATTACTGACAACAAGATAAAATACAAAGCCGATACCTTTAAGTATGACAAAGAACTATGTGGTCATATCATAGCAACATTTGATTCCTGGCTGGAGACAAAAAGTGATGATGTGGATTTAACGGAAGGACGGTTTCCTTTCCCTATAATAAAGGGCAAGTATGGTGTAAAATTATTGGCGATAGTCGATGCTATTGCAATAGAGAGAAATACCGAGGTGAAATGGACATTTGTTCCTTCATTTTCACAAAATCCGTATTTTGCTGATAATTTCACCTGGATTGAGCCGGTGAGAAGTAAACCAAAGAAGACATATGACCAGATCAAATTATCTTATTCTGCCGAAGGACAACACGTTCCCTATTTAATAAAGAATTTGCTTGAAGATAAAAAGTTGAAGCAAGCTATAGAATTTCGGAAATTTATGCAAAAGTACGGTAAAGAAAGTGGATTGTTTAAGGATCTTGAGATAAAAAAGTTCGGCGAAGATTCTGCTTCAGCATTTGAACTTCGGATTGTGCTTGACGATAAACCTCTGAATATTAATAGTGTTGGTTACGGTGTAAGTCAATCATTACCAATATTAGTAGAATTTTTTGCACGTGCAAAGAATTCCTGGTTTGCAATCCAGCAACCGGAGGTTCATCTTCACCCAAGGGCACAGGCAGCACTTGGCGATGTTTTGTATGACCTTGCAATACAAGCAAAAGAAAGGTTCTTCATCGAGACTCATAGTGATTTCATAATCGATCGTTTTCGTCTTAAGATTAACCGTGGCAAAGATATTTTGAGTTCTCAGGTTGTTTTCTTTGAACGAACGGATGGTCTGAACAAGGCATCTTCTATAAAGATCCTGCCAAACGGAAAATATGAAGAGACCCAGCCGGAATCTTTCCGGAACTTCTTCATAAAGGAAGAACTTTCAATATTAGGGATAAGATAATGTGCATAGTAATAGATACAAATAGTTTGAGTTCTGTATTTGATCAAAAGAACAAAGATCATAGTAATTTTAAAGCTGTTCTTAAATGGATTGTAGAAGGTAAAGGGAAAATTGTCTATGGGGGAACAACCTACAAAGACGAATTAGAAAAAGCAAATACATTCCGGACGCTCTTCAAGGAATTCAACAAAGTAAACAAGGTTGTTATTGTAGACAAGGATGCTGTTGACAACAAAGAAAATGAGTACAGTGCATTTAAAACAAACGATTTCGACGACCCTCATATAGTTGCTATTATAGCTGTTAGTGGCGTAAAATTGGTCTGCACACAGGATAAACGTTCCATCCCGTTTATAACAAATAAGCAGTTTTATAAAAAGGGTGAGTATCCCAAGGTTTACTCATCAAAAAGAAATGCGAAGAAACTTCTCTGTGATAGCAATATTGCCGACTGTTGCAAGCCTGCGACACGACTTAGTAAAAGCTCGTGCAAGAGCTTTGGACTTGATTAACACGACTTAGAGAAAAAGCTACCGTTGCTCGTCAAGTTGAATCCTGATATAGGAGTTTTCCCGGAGTTCTTTGAGCTGGGCATTCAGGTTCTTATTTACCTGCTCTTCCGTGAGGTATTTCTCTATCTTGCCGCGCACCGATACGATGGGTTGGCCCTCGAAATCGGCCTTGTTTTGGTTGTAGTAATTTTCTATATCCTCGTTCTTTATCATTACGTAAGACCTTATTTTGAGGTTTATGTACTGCTTTAGTGTATCGTCGTCGTCAACCCCGCTTATATGCGACTCTTTAGCGGCTTCAAGGAGGAGTTTGCGGTTTATTATCCCGTTTATAACATCGGTTTTAGTGACGCCGGGGGTCTGTTTTTTAGCCTCTTCGTATTCTTTTTCGAATTCACCGAGGGTTATGGCCATGTTGTCGATAAAAGCCACCACCCTGTCGAGGAGCCCGGCGTGAACACTGTCAACCGATGAATCGACACCGTTTGGGCCGGCAGCCTGAGTATCGGTAGAGCCGGCATATACTATGGCGAATGCTGCAATGGCCATGGCGAATGCCATGATAGATTTGGTTAATACTGCGATTGCTTTGTGTGTAAGCATTTTCATTCTAAACCGTATCCTTTCCAACGCCTATCAATCATCTCCAACTCCTAGAAAGCCTGGCCTATACTGAAATAAAACCGCCCCGCCCGTTCGTCTTTTTCGTGGGAGAGCAAATGTCCGTAGTCAACCCTGAGAGGGCCTACGGGGGTCATGTACCTAAGGCCGAGGCCGGTGGTATACTTTACATCCGCCGGATTATACTTGTTTATATCGTTCCAGAGGTTGCCGGCGTCAAAGAACGGGACAACACCGAAATTGTCGATTACGTTTACCCTTAGTTCAAGGTTGCCCATAAGATACGCATTTCCACCCGTAGGGTCGCCGTTGTACCCCTTGGGGCCGAGATTGTCTTGTCCGTATCCTCTGACGGTTGTGCTGCCGCCGAGAAAGAAGCGCTCCGTGATAGGCAGGTCGGTGGTCTGGTTCCAGCCCTGGGCTATGCCGGTTCTTACAGAGGCGGCAAGTATAAAGTCGTCCGAAAGTCCCCTGTAGTAGTTCATATATCCGGAGAGCTTTGTGAAGTCGGTCTGAGACATAAGCAATGCCGTGGCAAACTTCAGCGACGCCCCGGCTAAGATTCCCGACGAGGGATTTGTCAGGCTGTTTCTGGTGTCGTATATAAGCGAGGGCACTATGGCACTGACTACGAGAGTGCCGACGTCGTCCCTCGACAACGTTATATCAGGCCTTACGTCCCAGGTATTAGCCAGGGAAAACTCATAATATACCTGTCCTTTAAGCTTATCGGTCAGGTAACGCTCGACTCCTATGGAGGCTGAGTATTTTTCCACCCTGTAGCGGATATCCCTGGTGTCGATATCTATCTCCTTCCGGTCTTCATAGCCTATGGTTGCCCTCAGGGGAAGGTTTTTGGTTATGAACCACGGTTCGTAGTACTGAAGCGAATATCTCTGGTTAAGTCCGCTCATCTTCGCCTGCAGGCTCACTTGCCTGTCCATCCCCATGAGGTTCAGGTACCTGATACCGAGGCTTCCCCTGGGGCCTTCGTACTCGCCATAGCCTAAGCCGAAATCCACGATTTTTGCGTCTGCCTCGTTTACGGAAAACAGCACGTCTTTTACGTGGCCGGGCCTGTCCACAAAAGACACGTTAACGTTACTGAAGAGCTCGGTCTTGTATAGGTCCCTGACCTCTTCGTAAACGGTGGAAGCGTTGAAGGGGTCTCCCCGTTTATGTGCGAATATTCGTCTAAAAACCTCCCACTTCGTTTTCCTGTTGCCTGCGACGATGGTGTCTCCAAAAACGTACCGCTCTCCTTTGTCTATCGCAAACACCAGGTCCACGGCCGTATCGTGGGGTTTTTTCTCTATAGCCACCTTTATGTCGTTGTATCCCATGCCGGAATAGTAGCTTATAGCCCGCTGCCTGGCTTCGAACAATTCATACTCGTTAAGGGCAGTGCCGCTCTTCAGATTCAGTATGGGTCGTACCTCTTTATCTAATATGTCATTCTCGCGAAAGCGGGAATCCACTTCCTTTTCGTCGGTCCCCGATACTTCTATACTGCCTATGGTTAGCCTGTCACCTTCGTTTATTACTATCGTCAGGGCGGCCGTTTTTTCCAGGTCGCGCGTTTCGTTTGCAAAGCTCATCACCCTGGCATTCGAAAAGCCGATGGTACTGTAGTACTCGACAATGGCATCCTTTGCGTCCTCGATGGTATCCGGGTCAAAGGGCGCGCCCTTTTGCAAAGACAGGATATCCAGGATTGGCTTTTCTTTAATGGAAACGCCCTTCAGGGATATGCCTGAGACCTTGTATGAGGGCCCCTCGGTTATGGTAAAAATTATCTTTGCCTCAACGTCGGTTTCCGTCTTTTCGTAGGTAACTGAAACGTACGCGTAGCCTTTTTGGTGGTACATGGCCACTATCTGCAACAGGGCTTCCTCGATTGTGCCGGAGTCGATGTTACGGTATTCGAAAAATGGCATCTCTTTGGCAAGTGCCTTTTGCGAAAACTTCTCGTTACCCACAAAAAGTACCTGTAGCTTTTTCCCTGTGGCTACCTTAACGTTCAGAGCACCGGTACCCTCGTCGTAGGTAAACGGCCCTACCCTGGGGTTGAAGTAACCCTCTTTTTTTAACTCGTTGGCGGCATCGGCTATTTTAGCTTCTACTTTATCGCGGTCGAATACGTCACCGGGAGATATCTTTATAAGTTGTATAAACCCGCTTTCGGCATTATTCTTTTGCAATGGGCCATTTTCGTCACTGCGGCTTGAGCCGTCTGCCGAATTCGCGGGCCGGAATCTGCTTCCTTGCAGGCCATTTATGGCAACACTTTTTATGACAAGGGGAGTACCCTCGTCAACCTTTAACTCCACGTTAACCCTGTATGGAATCTTTGTATATATCGCCCTGGCCGTAACCACGGCTTTTGGAAAACCCTTCCTGGCAAGGGATTTCTTCATAGCCTCTATCGCCTTGCCCAAAATTCCTTCGCTAAACTGGTCGCCAGCCTTGAGTTCGAAGTCCGCCCGCAGTTTTTTTCCGCTAAAATGGCTTGTGCCATGGGTGTCCACGGAATTCACGAAAGGCCTCTCCACAACCTCTACGGTGACGTTGCCACCATCGGCGTAGACACGTATGTCGTTAAACGTTCCCTTCAGGAAGGCTGCTTTTATGCCTTCCCCGATGGATATTGGGTCAAGAGTGCCGCCTTTTTTCAGGCCTAACATGAAGAGGAATTCTCTCTCCGGCACGTTGTAAAGCCCCTTTACGGTTATGCTTGATACCGGCACGGCCACGAGTGCGTATGATTGTATCGGCAGAAGAACCACCGTTAAAAACCACAACGCCAACAACCATCCCGCGAATCCCGCGAATACGGCTGACGGCTCGGCTGACGGCTCGGCCGGCAAATGCCCGGGCTCTACCTTCGCTGCTACCCTGGCCGCTCTGCCGGCTGCCGAGCCGGTTGCCACATCTGCGCTATTTGAAGTGGAACCTGAAATTGACGTCTCCTCCTATGCTTCCGATCTCGTTTCTCTCTCCCACCAGAGAGATGTTATTGGTAAGTTTATACGTCATTCTTATGATCTCGGATTTTGACGGTGACGGTGGTGATGAATAGGTAACGTTCAGACGGTCTTGAAAAAATTTCTTCGACAAAGTTATCTGGGGCGTTATGGTCGACTTGTCGTCGGAAAGTGCAGGGGTCAATTGCACCCTCGAAAAACCACCAAAGGTCTTTATCCTCTCTTCCACTACGTTCTGGTACTTGCTGGACAAAAGTGTACCCGCACCGGCGGCTCCCGTAAGGAGGCTCAGAATCCCCTGGCCGCTAAGTTGCGGAGTGGACGACATCGATAAATTGAATCCCTTCAACTGCCCCTGCAGTATGAGGCGTATGTCGTAACCCTTAAGGGTGGTTGTGGCCAGTACGTTGAGGTAGGGGTTGAATCCCTCCTTGCCTACGAAGTCTATGCTTGCATGTACCAGGTCGAAGTCCGTGCCCCGCATGTACACCTTGCCGTTGCTGGTCTCCACCCTGCCGTACAGGATCGGGTTTGAGGGAGTACCCTTTATAAACATGTCTATTTTTACGCTGGATTCGGCTATGTTATTATTTATGGTGATGTTTTTGTCCCCCTTTAAGTGAAGATTCAACTGTGTCTTCATCAATGGGCTGGATTGGAGAGGCTGGGTCTTACTCTTTTCGAAAAGGAGTTCCTGCATCGTAAAATTTTTCGTATACGTGGCGGATACTATCTTTATGTCTCCGGAGAGGGACTGCCGGCTTGAGTCCCCGCGGTAGACAACCGTACCGCCCATTACGGCCTTCAGGTCGTTGTTTATCGCGTACGGAATATTATTCACGGTGCCGTCCACGTGAAAATCCTTAAACTTGAAATTATCCATGTAGGCCACGGCTGTGGCAGTTATAGTACCACCGCCCAGGGTGGCACTGAAGTCCGTGGCCACTGCCTTGTTGTTTTCGACGTAGGCAAAGAGGTTTATTTCGTTTAAAACGTATCTGAAGTTCTTAACGCCAAGGGAGCCGCCCTGTAGGGAGACGCTGCCGCTGATTTGCGGGTCGGCCCAATTGCCAAGGAGTGAGAGGGCCACGTCGGCCTCCCCATCCAGCCACGTAAGCTTTTCGTAAACCGTCTTTAAGGGGGCCAGGTTGGCCCTGCCATTGACGATCATGTCGTAGCTCTTACCCAGGACGACGCTGCCGGAGGCTTTCAGCACTCCGGCAGCGGTGCTCAGGTGGAGGGAGTTTATCTTCATCTCCCTGTTGTGAAAATACAGGTCTATGGGTGAGTCGTTAGAGATGGTGTGGCCGTAGGCACTTAAGCTTGCTTTGGGGATTTTTGCCCTGCCGGTAAAACTTTCCTTGTCGCCGCTAACATCCATCTTTCCCTTTAGGAGAAACCGAAAGTCCTGCGGCGTGTTCCTGATAAAATGCGATAAAATGGGGCCGTAACTGCCATCTTTGAAGACCAGCTCCGCACCGTAGGGAAAAGATCCGTTAAGTATGGCCGAACCTTTCAATGACACCCGCCCGTCAAGGAAATCACCCGAAGCCTCCACGTTACCTCCAACCAGGTGTGCCGACACGCGGCTATCCAATTGCGAAGGTTTGCCGGTATTGGACGCCAGGGAGGCAAAAAGCACCAAAGTTGGCTCCTTTAACTTGCCTTCGCCCGAAAAGGAGCAAGTTATCGATGATTTTTCGAGGACATCGCCCCGGGGCAAGTCGCGTGTATCTATGGCGCATTTATTGGAAGCTATCTTATACGTTACAGGTAACTTTGTACCCACGTTGTCTAACGAGAGGGTGGCGGCTACCCCGGACAAACCTTTTTTCAGGGTCAGGCCCGTCAGTGTCAGCCTATGGCCGAAAGGATTACCGGAATTACCGGAATAATTATAAGTGCCTTCCATATGCCCATCGCGTAGCCCATAAACAGATAAAGACGACACGTCAAACTTTCCGGACAATTGCATGTTTTTATTGCCGGCGGCAATATTACCACCGGAAACTTGACTACTGGCAGCTTTGCCGCCGGAAACTTTACTACTGGTGACTTTGCCGCTGGAAATATTAAGTGTAGCATCCATAATTCCGGCCGCTTCCCTGAAATTTAAAAAGCCTGCTACGGGGTCGCGTATTTCGGCCCCTCTTACGGATACATCGATTGCCATATCCGGATTGATGAAGTCAAAAAGGTGTCTGGCGTTTGGAAACCCAATAGATCCGGCAAACTTTACGTTACCGCCGTAAGAGCGGGCCGTGCCACCCTTTATTATGAGCCTGTCAGCCCTGTAGGTTACCGGTGTACTCAAATCTGAATAGCTTATGCCGAAGAACCTGCCTCCGGGAGCATCGACTAAGGTTTCCAGGGTGAGGTCCCTGACCGGCCCCTTTAGATTAAAATTAAAGTTTGCCCGCCCGGTGGCGTCGGTCGAATAGGGTTTTATCAGATCGAGTACGTCCTGGCTCCTGAGAGTGCCCGTGAGGTCGATGGTGTCGTTTTTTATGTTTACAACGCCTTTTGCCGTACCCTCCGTCCGGCCTGTGGTAAGGTGCACCTCGTGTATGGTAACCAAATCGTTTTCCAGGAATATGTGGCCCGATGCGTCCCGTACACGCTTTATGACATCCTTGCCGTCGTTGTGCCGGGCTTGATCGCTGGTATAGGTAAAGACTACGTCCGGGCTAAACAGACGGCCCCCGGACTTGAGCTTACCACCGACCTTACCGGGGGCAAATCCGGGATCGAATTTGATGAGCTCAAAGATAGGGCCGCTGTCAATCCCCTGTGCGTCTGCGTCCATGGAAAAGTTGGTAACTTTGGGCAGGTTAACAGTAACGTCGGCTTTTGCAGAACCATTGTAGAGTTTCACGTCTTTTGAGACAATCCTCATCAATGACTGGCCGGCGACGGATTGATTAACTGATTGGCTACCTCGTTGGCCGCCGGATTTATTACCGGACTGGCCGCCGTATGGACTAACGGTTTGGCTTATAGACTGACTGACGGATTTGACGTAACCGGCCTGACCGCCTGATTTGACATAGCCTGATTGGCCATAAATTACCTTGCAGGTAAGACTGTCCACCTCAACGCCGTAAAATCCTCCCTTTTCGAAAGTTGCGTCAGCCTCGGCCCGCATGTCTTTAATAGGCCCTTTGGCCCATCCCCTGAACCCTATCGCTCCATGCATGGGCGTCTTCTTATCGCCTGTCAGTTCCAGGAGCGTTTCCAGGTATATCCGGCCGTTTAGTGCCAGGTCGATGGATACACCATTTTTGCCATAGGTTACCGGACCTTTAACGTGTATCTTACCGGCACCGTTTTGCCTGAGGTTCATGACCCGTTTCAGGTAGGGGACGTCAACGTCGGCGCTTAAGTCTATTGTCGCAGATTGTCCCCCGTGGGTCTCGCCCGTGGCATGTATCTTTATACCTTCGTTTATAAAAGAGAAATTCTCTATTACATAATTCATGTCTTTTGAGGATATGTTTTTGGCTTTCAGGTCGATTTCACCGACCTTTATTTTTTCCTGAACGATCTTTTGCCTGCCGCTTGCGTAAAACCCCACGTCACTGACGTTAACCCTTACGCCACCCAGGAAATTGTCGAACATGCTGCCCTTTATCTCACCGAGAGTTAGTTCGATCTTGTCGGTGGGGGTCTTGTAGCAGAACCTGCCGTTTCTGAACCTGAGCGACTTTATTTCTACTAAGGGAGCTTCTTTTTGTTTTTCAGGTTTCTTTTTTTTCATTAACTTCTCCAGCTTCTGAGCAACGTGCTTAGCAAAAACGCTGTCAGTATCGACTGTCAGGCCGTCTACGAAGGCCCTCTGTATAGATAGACGCCCTCTGAGTAGCGGCAACGCTCGCAAGTAAAGATCTGCGGAGACTAACCTGAGAATCTCCCTGGAGGAGGCGCTGGGGGAGGCACTTGAGGAGACGCCTCCGGTGTTTTCACGGACGACAAGATTTTTTACCGACCCGGACGGGGGTATCAGTGTCAGGGAGAGCTCTTCCAGGTATACCTCCTTGCCCGTTATATCCTTTAGCACTTCGATGGCCTTTCTCTTTGCATAAGACGACGCGTAAAGACCCATGCCGTAGAGGACTGCGATCACGCACGCCAGGACTAATCCTATCGCCATGTACCTTTTCAGGTGGCGCTTAATCTTAGCGCCTTTCAGTTTAGAACCTTCAGATTCGGAATCTGTTGGACCGAAATCCTTTGGCCCGAAATCTTTTAATTCAGAATCTTCCATATGTCGTTTAGCGTAGCAAGTATGGTATCGTTGGAAATGTATCCGTCGAAGGCCCTGACGTAAAATACGTCGTGGGCTACGTCGGCCTCCGTGTTAACCTTCGACATGACGATGTCCAGGCCGTTTTGGGATATGGCCTCCGTGACGTCGTATAGCAGACCCAGCCTGTCGGAGGACATTACCTCGATTGCCATCGGGTAAGGGGCAGGGTTGTCCTTGTCTATGTCTACAAACGGCGAGAAGCGTTTGTCCTTATATGGGTATTTTCTCATGGGTACCGATTCTTTGCCGGATACGGCATCGCCGAGTTCGCTTTCTATCAGTTCGTCCATACCTTCCCACCACATCTCGCTGTAATTGGTAATAAGGAAACGGTCTATCACCAACCCCATGGTGCTGCTAAAGGTGCGCAGCGACTGGATGTTCAACCGTCGTGACGACAGAACCCCGACCATAGAGGCCAGAAGGCCCGGCCTGTCCCTGGCACATACGGTAAGTTCCGTGAGGGAGGCGTTCTTTCTCTCCAACGTCACGGCAAATCCACTGGACTTCACTAAAGCAAGAGTTTCGAACTCCGCAACGATCTTAAGTGGAGGGCTCACTGTCACGTAGCGCCTGGGCATGGTCTTTAAAAACCGCATCACCTCGTCACGTCTTTCGTCTCTCTCCAGGTGCTCCAGGAGATACCTCGTTGTCTCTTCCACGATACCCCTCAAATGCTTCACCGTCCTGTTAAAGAGTTCCAGGAGCATGTGCTTGCGCCACGGGGTGAGAAAACTCACGGAGACGGCCGCCATATCCGCATAGGTGACGAGAAACAGGGCATTTAAGAGGGACTCGTCCTTTACGGCATCCGCAAAATCAGAGATGGTTTCGGCGTCATCCACGTCCATGGTAAAGGCAACGTTTGACATCAGCAGGTGGTTTTTTACCAGGAATTCGATGGCTTCCCTCTGTTTGTTCGACAGTGACAACCTGTCGAGTATGGACTTTATGCTCTTGTATCCCTCGGCGGAGTGCCGGGAGCCCTTTGTCTTTCCCACGTCGTGAAACAGGAGGGAGAGGTAGAGGATCTCCTTTTCACCGAAACAATTAAAAACGTGCGCAAATGCCCTGTCGTATCCGTCTCCGGGGGAGTCCAGGCCCTCCAGTGCCTTTATTGCAAATAGTGAGTGTTCGTCCACGGTATATATGTGGTATGGCTCATATACGACGCGGCAGCGAAGGGTTCCAAACTCGGGGAAAAACCTGTCCAAAACTCCGTCGTCGTGCATCATTTTTAAAGCGGCGTAGGGGCGTTCGCTTTCGAATATATCCATGATGCCACGTACGGCCTCTCTGGAGGCTCTCACTTTTTTGTTTATCAGGAAGAGACTCTTGCGTATAGACTCCCTGAGGTGCATGGTAAAGGACTTGCTCGTCTTCAGGTGAAGCATGTATGCTTCGACAACTATCCACGGTCGCTCTCTGAAAGAGACTGCCCCGTTAAGCATTATCTTGTTTTGTGACAGGGAGAACCGTTCGTTTATCTTTATCGTTCTGAAAGAGCGCGGAATGACAACGTACATAGAGCCTGCCACGTTACGGGCCTTTTCGGTGATCTCCTTAATCGTCCTCGCTTTGAGGTAATAAAAGCGCAGCAAGCGCTCCGATGCGCTAAAATACTTCGTATCGTGTACGTCCAACATGTCTGCGGCTTTCCTTTGAAAATCGAAGGTTAGCAGGTCCTGTTCCTTGCCGCTTGCGAGGTGAAGGGCTATTCTGAGTCTGAGGAGGAAGTCGTACGCCCTGCTGAGCTTTACGTAATCTTCCTCCGAGAGCACCTTCTCCAGGTCTTCGAACTTTTTCAGACCGAGTGCGATTTTCGAAAGCCAAATGGCTTCGTGTACGTCTCTGAGACCGCCTCCGGATTCCTTAACGTTTGGTTGCAGCAGGAACACGGATTGGCCGAACTTTTTTTGCCGTGCTTTGAATTCCTTCAGCCGGTCGGTAAAAAACCCTCTGCTGCCCCTGAGCACCACCTCCGGATAGGACTTTTGCAGGAAAGCCGCCGCCCAGGATTGGCTGCCCGCTATAAGTCTGATATCGAGGAGTGAGGTTCTCGTACGAAGATCTCCCCTGGCCTCCTCGAAACACTCATATTCCGTGCGTACGGAGTGGCTCAGGTTTATTCCCGTATCTATGAGACGATAGTATATATCCTCTACGAGTGCCTTACACGAATCATCCTTTACGAGAAACATGACGTCTACATCCGAATGGGGGCATAGCTCCATCCTGCCGTATCCGCCCGTAGCGAAAACGGCTATAGGTCTACGATCCAAATCGGCAGGTAATAAGCCCGACAGGGTTTTGTCCATGCTTTTAGCGTGGTAGCGGACTATATCGAGGCCGGAAAACCCTTTTTTCAGTAACGAGCCGAGTCTCTCCGCCATAGGTACGGACTCATCCACTTCGAAATTATCCGGCACAGAACTACGCTGCCCAAAATTACCCGGCATTATCTATACACTCGTAAAGTTACAGTATTGCAAGACTATCTTAGCCACCCTGTCGGATACTTCCAGAGCGGGTGAGTCGGCATCTACTATGGCCACTCTCTCCTTTTCCTCCGTTAGCTTAAAGGCCTCGAAATACCTGAACCGTACCTTGCGAAGATACCCGACGTTTTCGTAAGTATCGAGGCGCTTTCTGTTTTCTTTCAGCCGGTTCAGGCATTTCTCCGGCGAGAGGTCCAAAAACACGTTCACATCGGGCCTCATCAGTTCCGCGCAAATGGAATTGATTCCAATTACGTACTCTATGGGCAGATGGGCACTATTGTACGCGTAAGATGAGAAATAGTACCTGTCGGACACGATAGTCCTGCCGGCCATAGCGGGTTTATAGATGCCGCGGGAAGCGCTATGCAGGTGGTCTACCCTGTCTGCGGCAAAAAGAGCCGCCAGTGCACGATCGTCGCACTCTGCACGGCCTGACAGTATTTCCCTGATGAGAATTCCAATGGAGCCTCTCGTTGGCTCCTCAGTTTCTATTACGTCTATACCAAGTCGTCGAAGAGTACCGGCCAAAAGCTTCGCCTGGGTGGTTTTTCCGCTTCCGTCCAATCCCTCGAACACGATAAAAGTGCCGGCTTTTGTTACCATAATCCAGTTATCTCCTGGCTACAATACTCACGATGCTAGTGTTATGGCGCAATATTGGCCATGATATAAAATGATATATGCTTAAGTATATCGAAAAAATCAAGATTCGTCAAGTATGGTATTTTATCCAAATTCCGATGCAGATGTGTACGGCAAATAAAAAAAAGAAGGAGAGAGCTTTTGCTCTCTCCTTCACAGGCATTTGTTGCCGCCATTGTTGCGTTTTTTTCGAACTAATTAAAACTTGTACGTAAATGTAAGGAATGCTAAGCTTGCATTATACGACGGGTTAGCATATGCCCCGGTAAGATAATTCGTATTAATTGGATTTTTAGGATTAGAAGTGGTGTTATCATCCACAAAAGTATATGTAGATGGGTAGCTGTCATAAGCGGCGTCATTATACTTGTAGTGCTCAAACGCGTATCCAACCACTACCGAAAAGTATTTCGTGACTTCCCACATTGCTTTAGCAACTATCGAGCTCTTCTTATAGTCATCTAAGGCCGGAATGTCGATATTGCTGTTATTCTGTGCTGGAACTGCGGTTGTAGGTGCACCCAGCGTCGTAAGAGCCGCCTGATTTAAGATCGTGAAATCGCCGTTTCCATCGGACTTCACGTAATCATACTGAACTCTCAGCGTTACTTTCCTGG